>CAZXFE010000016.1:22887-27081 GCA_964639795.1 uncultured Enterobacteriaceae bacterium
GACAAAATCTGGGATGGTGCTGGAGGAACGCTCTGGGACAGAGGCGGCGACTCTGTGAAAGAAAAGAGTATCTGAGCGTGGACCTCTTGGGCCGCGTCAGCTTGCCTAACTTGTTCCTTCAAAACAGCGGTGACGAGATGCGCGTGTTGTGTGACTGAAACAGGTGGGGTCTGGTCCGCTTTGAGATCAAAGACGTAACGAGTGTGTGATGGATGAGAGCCTATGCGGAGCCGCGCAACGAGAGCATCGGCTGCTGCATGCATCGTTGACGGGGACTGTCCGACTACTCTGCCCACATCAATGACCAGACGTGCAGGTTCCTGTAATACAAAGGCGTGAACGAAGTCAGGTGGTTGAGAAAAGTGTAAGGCCAGGGTTGTCTGTTTTTTTGCTTTGGAAAGCTTAACTTCCCGCAAATGGAGTGCTGGCGGCTCGGAGGGAGACTGGAAAAAAGCGTCTACGGACGCCAGTCCCATCCCGCCCATCCAGATAAACACGATTAAAGCACTACCTAGGTTTTTTCCCATCGTGTTCTTCTTCCTGCTATGACCCAGATGCCTGCAGCCGTTCAACACGCTGGTCTATCTGTGCGCACAGGGTTAACGCCTGCTGCTTCTTTCCCATTTTCTTAAGCGCTTGCGCGAAGCGTGGACAGACGGGTATCGCACGCTCGTATACTGCTAAAGCTTCCCGCTTCTGACCTATCTTTTCCAATGCCTCGCCCAAATGGGCATGCGCATAGGCGTAAGTGGGCGCCAACTGTACCGTCTGCTGCCATTCATTGATTGCTGTCTGCCAATCGCCTTTAGCCGCCGCAAGATGACCCAACCGATTATGCACGTAGGGCGCAGAGGGCACCAGCTCCAGCGCCCTGCGATACGCTGCCCAGGCCGCCTGTGCGTCTCCCGTGGCTTCAAAGGCCCTGGCAAGCTGAACCTGGGCAGTCGCATTGTCAGGCTCCAGACTCAGCGCTTGCTCGAACGCGCTCACGGCCTCTGAGTGCTGTCCGCGTTTCCGCAATGCGACCCCTAACAGATGGTAGGCTTTGGCCGCGTGAGGGGCCACGCGGACTGCCTCCTGCCACTGAAAGATTGCCTCATCGACTTTTCCTGCGTCATACAGAATCTGTCCTTGCTCAAGGTGATAGTGTGCTTCTTGCGGTAGGGGCTGTGGAGGGACTGCTTGCTTCAACGCAATCTTAGGGGAAAGAGGGGCCGGAGTTGGGGGAGGTGGGCTTGAAGCTAAGATTGAAACTGGGCTTTTGTGTCGGGGCTGGGAAGCTAGCGCCGTATTGGACAGGGAAAAGAGAACTTGAGGGTATGCTCGTGCAGAGATACCAGCTTGTTCTCCAATTTGTCCGCCAATTGGCTCTTCCAATATGGCTCTAACGAGAGACTTTTGTTGGTCAACCGAATACCGTGGGACTGTCTGGCCTTTCAGGTCAAGGACCAGTCGAAGACGGTGCGGATGAGAGCCGGTGCGTACTTGTGCCAGAGATGTATCTTGTGCCTGGTAGGTGCCAGAAGGCAGGTCTTGGACTGGTCCGGTTACATCGATGACCAGACGCGGGGGCGAGGAGAGCGTAAAAGAACGAACCGAGTCAGGCGCGCGAGAAAAACGAAATAAAACGGTTCTCTGGCTGCCTTTGGCAGAGAGGTGTATCTCATGCAGGCGAAGTGGAGCGGACTGGGCAAAAACGCTGGAGGGCTCCGGGCCTGCCCAGAGCAAGGCAAGAAGGATACTGATCCATACGACAAACCTGGACCCAGGCAGACGTGTCGCCCAGCGGACTCCAGTATTTCTGTATATTTTTAGGGTGATCACGTTATGAGCCGCGAGGCCGGTGTTCGTTTGAACGGAGCTGGCTGGAGACCTTCGCCAATTCCTGTTCAACCTCTCCGAGTTTGGTCTTTACCTGGCGAAGACTGCTCGTCACACTCGTGTCGTCCGCGCGTGATTGAATCGTGAGACTGCCCGATTCTAAGATCCGGGTAAATACTCTGATGATCTCATCTGGAGCAATCGCATCTCCAGGCTGATACCAACGGTAGAGCCAGTTGCACATGCCCATAAACGCCTGTACCAGCAATCGGGGGTCTTCATCAATGAGTTCGCCGCGCTGGATGCCATTCTCGACTTCCTTTTCCATCAGGCGGTCGATTTCCTGGCGCATCTTGACCACGACCTTCACCGCCTCGGCCGGCAGGTTGACCTCCTCTCGAAACAGGAAGCGCATCAGCGAGTGTTCCCCGCTGAGAGAGGTGATCTGAAGCACCATCGCCTGCCGAATTTTTTCTGGGCGGGATAGGGGGCGGGCCACGATGTCTATCAGGCCTCGCCGATAAGCGCTGAGAGAACGTGCAAAGACCTCAGCTAGAAGCGCAGCCTTACTCTCAAAATAGGTGTAGAAAGTGACCCGGGAGATGCCCACCTGGGAGACAATGTCGGCAAGCGTAGTGTTCTGGTAGCCCCGTTCGGTAAAATACGCCGTGGCGATCCGAACGAGTTCTTCTTCGACCAGATTGCGTGTCCGCGACATTGGCCTTCCTCTCTCTCCTGTCCTTCCCGGCTGTAATCTCTAGGTTCTATCCCTTGACTTAACAAGGTTGGGCTACTACTTTACGTACAGTAAAGTTACTTGTGTCTCTGTAAGAATCAATACTTGTCTGCCATGTCAAGGAGGATTGGGTGCTGGCATACAAAGCTCCGCGCTGGACCTACATTAGACAATTGAGTTTTCTCCTGATGCTGGGGTTGATGCTGGGAGGTTGGTGCAGACCCTCTCTCTCCGCTGCCCAAGATCAGGGCTATGACGCCCTGCGGCACTGGATCGACAACTATCAGCCCGGTGCACAGACGCTGACCCCTGGCAAGCACCTTACGGAGGAAGATCGAAAAGGTT
Organism: uncultured Enterobacteriaceae bacterium; assembly: GCA_964639795.1. Classification (GTDB taxonomy): domain Bacteria; phylum Desulfobacterota; class Binatia; order Bin18; family Bin18; genus Bin18. Next base: position 25,790 of record CAZXFE010000016.1, read on the forward strand.
TGCTGGAGCAGCTAATCCCTCAGCCGGCGTGGGAATATTACTTTTTCGATGGCCTGGACATGGAAATTGCGGCAACCGGACACTACCCGCCTCCGTCGGGTTGGGGCAAGAACGTCCCCACCGGCTACAATTTGGATGAGCATGGTGTCCTGGTGGGATTTACCGGTGGTGGATTTCCTTTTGGGGAGATCACAGCCGACGATCCGCGCGCTGCCCAGAAGGTCGTTTGGAATATGCTGTGGCGGCCTGGAGCAGAGGGCTACGTCATGCCGATGGTGGCCTGGTTGCGGAGTGAGAACGGGCAACTCGACCGACAGTTGGAGTTTACAGCCTTGAGTTCCCGATACGCCCAAGGGGCCCACTGTCTGGTACCGGGCTATGAAGAGATCAGAACCAAGCAGCTCATGGAGTTCCGCTCGCCGCGGGATATGGCCGGTGCCAAGACGCTGACCAAAACCTATGTGGACCACTACAAAGAAGATGCTGGCTGGCTGTATATGCCGGCGCAGCGCAAGCCGCGACGTACGCTGGCTTCCGAGCGTACGAGCGAACTCATGGGCATGGATTACACCATGGAAGACGCCATGGGATTCGGCGGGAAGGTACACGAGCACAACTGGACCTATTTGGGCAAAAGGGACGTGCTCGCTACGATGAATGTTCGCGACAACCCTGAGGCAGGCGGCCCGCACCTCTGGGTGCCCAACAAAGCCCGTTGGGAGGTACGCGAGAGTCATGTCCTCTTGATAGAGCCCAAAGCAAAAAACCATCCTTACAGCCACAAGATCGTGTTCATCGATACTGAGACGTTCTGGACGCTATGGATGTTCGGCTTTGATCGACAAGATGATCAGCTCTTACGTATGAACCAGCATTTCTTGAAATATTCCGAGAGTTATGCTGACGAGATGGCTCAGCAAGCACCGTATATGAAATTAGACTTTTCGAACAACGTTGGGCATCGCGTACTCATTCACGTGGGAGAGACGGATATCAACGCCAAGAAGCCGCATGCCACATTCTCTCATTGTTATGTGATGATGAAGGATTTCTCCGCGGGTCGCGCCAAGCAGTTCTACTCACTGCGCAATATGGTCAGCGGTCGGCGCTAACTTGGAGCCCCTAGGGCGGAGGGGGTTTTCTCCCCACACCTCCTGCCCGTCCCTCCTCCTTATAGGTAGCTGAAATACTATGACGAGACTGAGAAAAAATTGTGTTCTTCTTTCCATCTTCTTGAGCCTGGTCTTATTGCCGGCAGTCTCGTGGGGCATCATTAATGTCACGGATGACCT
>CAZXFE010000017.1:0-26574 GCA_964639795.1 uncultured Enterobacteriaceae bacterium
CCGGAAGGGGGATACATGCGGAGTGTGTTTCGTAGGTTGATCATTATCCTGGCGGCGGCAGGTGTATGGCTCGCGCCTGAACCTGGCCACACACAGGAGAGCACACGAGAGGCGATACTCGACACTTTTTATCCGTATCGGGAAGGCTTTCCGACCCTGCAGGACCTTGAGCCAGGGCTCAAGCTGGATAGTACGAATGCGCAGGTGCTCTCCTCGGTGTTACCGGCCGAGTTGCTGAAGTATTTGTCGGCGGGAGATTTTGGGTTCACGATTCAGCAAACGACGGATTTCCCGACCCGCCAGGCATTTATTGATGCCACGCTTAGCCATCACCAGGGGGTAGTGGTGGGCCGGGAAGAACTCCAAAACTATGTCGCAGGACGGCCGTTTCCGATACTAGATGCGAGTGATCCCGAGGCGGGGCTGAAGGCGATCTGGAACCTTCGTTATCGAGACAAAGGGGACGATGCCGAGATGTACGCCACCATGGACCTCGTCAATGGCAGTGGAGGAGTCGAGCGGTCACAAGACTTTGTTTTTTCAGTGTTGTACGGCATGCATCGGCCGGACGCCGTGAAGAATATCCTACAATGGGAACGCCAGGGGATCTATTCCAAAAATTACATGGGCGTACTATCGCCCGCGGATATGGAAGGCAGTCAATTCCTCATGGTGACCCAGGATAAAAATAGTATCCCCGTCGACCAATGGGCCTACGATCCCAAGACGCGCCGGACCCGCAAGATCGTCTACACGCCGTATATTTCCCCGGACCGGGGGGTCATGCTCCTTGAAGATCAAGATGGCTTCATGGGTTACATTGACGAATACGATTGGAAGTACCTCGGCGAGCAGAGGCTTCTCGTTCCAGGTCCGATCCATGCCGCTGAGTCGACCTACGGAGGAAAGGGTGGATGGTATTTTGTTGATCCGTGGGAGCTGCGGCATGCGCTGATTATTGAAGGGACCCCGACGGCCTCGCATCCGCTCTATAGTCGGCGAGTCCTCTATATTGATTTACAGACCTATATGCCGTTGTATGTCATGGCGTATGACCATGCGGGGGAACATAAGCGAACGCAACTGATCAATGCCCGTCATCCGGACTACGATCCGTGGGGCAACGAGGAATGGTTTGGCTACGTTGCAGGGCAGACGGCTATCGATTATCAGCTCGAGCGGGCCAGTCGCTTTCGTATTACTAAGATCTTATTTAACCGAGCACTCTCCCCCACACAGTTTACGGTCATGGGCCTCCTGCTGCGTGGCAAATAGGGGGCGCGTGAGAGAATAACGCCGTGTCAGCCCCTCGCGGTGAAGCAAAATCAGGGCACGGCCGGTTCGCGGCCGCGGAACAGTTATGCCGCCTCCGTCCAGATTTTGGTCTGCCCCCGGCTTCCCGGGCAAAACTCGATGCCCCTCCCCCGGAGGCGGAGAGGACAGCGAAGCTTGACCGCTTCAGTCCAACCCGCTCGGTATATCTCTCATTTATGAAAGTTCTAGAAGCACTAAGGGAAGTCTCCCTGATTAGCGCTGAATTACCATATGTCCCCGGGTACAGGTATTAGGTGCCTATATATTATCGGTAGATACACCCGTGCGTTGCTCCCTGTGTTTGTAGCCGTCCTTGGAGCGCAGTATGCGACAGCTTCTTACACTTATCTATATCCTCAATTTCATGACAATTGGATGTGACGCAAGTTGGACCGGGGCGGCTAGGGTGCGGATCGTGCGCGGGTTTGCACGATCCTGCATACCTAAGTCCTTGATTCTCTACAACTCGTGGAGAATTCGTAATCAGTAGGTCGTCGGTTCGACATCGATGGGTGGCCTCCTTTAACCCCTTCTGTTTGCAGGGGGTTTTTCATTTAGTCTTATAATGACTAGGGTTGGATCTTGCTTCTGGTCACCATATTATCACCAGGAGAATGCAGCCGGCAATACATCTTGGTCCTCCTTCGTTCGGCCCTTGTTGTGAGACGCCGTATAAAAGAACTAGTTTTCATAGTCCTTGGACGAACTGACGCCCTGCAAAAACAGGTGTGTTAGAAAGAACAAAATCCGTCAGCCGGAGGCACGGTCCGGAAGCAATACGCTCAGATCGGCTCGGCTATTAACCAAATAGGTGACTACTGTGAAAACCCCAACATTCGGCATTTTTGACCACATCGAGGGCATCCCCGGCACGGGCACGCAGCAGCTGTTTCGCGACCGGCTAGACTTGGTACGGATGGCTGACCAAGCAGGGTTCACCGGCTTCTATCTCGCCGAGCATCACGGCACCGATCTCTGCATGGCGCCTAATCAGGATCTGGTCATCGCGGCCGCGTCGCAGATCACCACAACGATCCGCATGGGGCCCATGGTTAAGCTGCTTCCGCTCCACCATCCGGTGCAGCTCATTGAAGATTTGTGTGTGCTTGACAACTTGACCGCGGGGCGCCTCGCGTTCGGCGTCGGCCGCGGTGTTGCGCCCATCGAGCACTACTGGCTCGGGAGCGACTGGCCGACGGCGACCGATCGATTCGAGGATGTCCTCGGTATTATCGCCCGCGCGTTAAGGACCGGCGAGATAAGCTCGGAGGAGTCGAAGTATTACGACTTCCGGACAATGCCGATGGCCACGCGGCCGGTGCAAGAGCACATCCCGTTCTGGTACCCTGGCAGCCCGGTGACTGCCGGCCGATTCGGGTTCAAGCTGATGTTCCCGGGGCCGATCCCCAAAGACGCCTACGACCTCTATGTCGATTCCTGGCACGCTCACAGGGACGACCCGATCCGTCTCGACGGCCCCAACGACCAGCCGACGGTAGGTGCTACAATGGTGATCGCCATCGATCGTGACGAAACTGTCGCGCGCGATGTTGTAACCCGTGGCATGCGAGGCCTCATGCGCCGAGCGCAAGCGGTCCATCGCTGGGATGCCGAGGTCCTCGGAGCGGAAGGTGCCGAGGCTGCGCTAGGCCCCCTCCGCAGAATCATGGCGCACATCGATGCCGCGATCGAGGCAGGCCACGGCTCGCCGAGCAAGATCGTCGACCGCTTCGGTCAGATAATCGACGATGGAATGGTTGATCACATCGTGCTGCAGACGCCGACCGGCGACATAACGATGGATGAAGCCAAATCGACACTCGACCTGTTTTGCAGTGAGGTGCAGCCGATCCTCGAAGCCGCCTGAACGTATCCAAATCCTGGGAACTCCGCGTGGCCACGAGCCTGGTCCGGCTGTGGCAGGGGCCGGGGAAGAAACAAGAAGCCAGCGTAGACGCTGCTCGATGAGTTGTCCCGATACTACTCTTCCCGCCTACCCTGTTTCTTGACAGGAAGAATGGCACAGAGGGATCCTGTAGGAGGATGTTCCCGGCTCACGTCATGGCAGCTTTCGTTCCTTTCGGTATCATCCAACGAAGCCGCCGCCTCCCCTAGGATATCGCTTCTTGTATGGGTCCGTTTAGCGGGTCATTATACGCGACTTTGTACGATTCTCCACACCGTAAGTCTATGAGGCTATTAAATTTTTATAGATCGTGAAAGAATTCGTCATCAGTAGGTCGTCGGTTGGACTCCAATGAGTTGGTATCATCGCTCCGTCGGTTGTTAATATCGTCGAAGAGTTCAGTCAGCTTCTTTTCCAGCGACGAATACCTCCGCTGGCAAACGGGAATGACGAATTGTTCGTTGGCGCTGCAGACAAGCTGACTGACGGTCAAGGTTGTTGAAGTTATTTTCATATCATGTCCTAAGGCTATCAACCCTACATTTCAGCTCATGGCACAAAAAGTACGAGCCGGCGGAAGATTGGGAAGACGGGCCGGCAAGCTCGGGGCGTCCTGTCTACCGCGAGAATACGGTTTTCCAGCCTGCTAACATTTCCTGAAGCCGCTGTGAGACATACGGAGGGCAATTAGTGCAGTTACGCGGGTAATAGCATCCGAGAAACGAGCAGCTCAAAGACGCTGCACCCAAGACGTATAGTCCTCAACAATGACACCCCATCAGTCTGAGTGATACATACTTTCCCTCCTTGAACACGGGGGAAAACGTTGCGTACAGCCAAAACGTCGTTCGAGTCAGTCCGGGCGGCGCAGAACATCGAAGAACTCGAGGCCGAGCCAAGCGCGGCTTTCTGACTTACGGTCGAAACCGAAAAATTCTGGACATACGATACGCCAAGAATGCCGTCTCACGTACCGTTTCCGGGTTGTAGGGTCAACTCAGCCGTCTTGTGAATTGCAGGAGAAATATCTACACTCGCGGCACTATAGAATACGAAACCGCCAGGGAAATTCGACTTGTTTTCTTTTTTCGCGCCTGGTATCGCTATTGCGTAACCGGCGAGGGGTGGGGCTTTCCTTAATGAACAGCTCCGTTGTCGATGCAGGAGATCTCACTGGGAAGGGTCATGAGGCAGGGGCTATTAACTGTTGGTGTGTTCGTTCTCTGCGTTCCGGTTTTCTGTCATGCGCAGAACTTGTACGTGAGCGGCTATCGCGAGCTGATGTTGCGGACTGGGCCAAGCCGAGAGAATAAGATCATTGCTGTTCTGAAGACCGGGAAGGCGGTCGAGCTCATCGCGGCCGGCGAAGACTACTATCTGGTTGCCCTGCCCGATGGCCGCCAGGGGTATGTCCTGAAAGACTATGTCACAGAGCAGGCACCGGCTGAATACCGAGTGCAAATCCTGGAAAAAAAGGTGAGCCAGCAGGCCCAGGAACTAGAGCACTTGCGAGAGGATAATGCTCGGCTGCAATCCGTATATGAAGAAACGCAACACAGTGCCATAGACAAAGACACCCTCCTGCAGCGTGTTACGGCCGAGCGCGACCAGCTCCGGGGAGACACCTCTGTCTCGACTTTTCTTGCCGGAGCCGGCGTCCTCCTTATAGGCTGGCTGCTCGGTTGGACACGCCTCAGACTGCGGCGCAAGGTACGGCGCCGCCAAGGGTTGAGTCTGTAATACGCCGTGTCCTCGACCGTCTCAATCGAACTGGACCGAATTAGACGACCACCGTTGCCATGCGGTTCGTCTGCCCGGTAAAATTCCTGTCAGTCTTGAGGGGAGATTTCAGAGCCCTGCTCTTGGTGCTCGTATGTCCTGTATGTCGAGATGGCGGAATTAGCAGACGCAGTGGACTCAAAATCCTACTAGTAGTGATATCACTTGTACTGGGATTAGGCTGTTATTCTACGTGATTAGCCCGGCGGCGGTCGATCCTCTAGTACTCAATCTCTCTGCCTCGCACAGAACAAGCATCACAAAACCAATCACACTTGAAACAAACATTCTTACAGACTCTAATGTATGGATGCAGAGTCAGTTCACTTGATGGTATTCCTCCGGTGTTCGCTCATAAAGCGGTTCTATATCCGCCCCGGTTCCACTTGCGTCACATCAAATGAGCGCGCTGAATTTCAGTCCGTGTTCTCAGATGGGACAGGTAGCAGTTCTGAGGACGCTTAAATTCTTTACGGTTGGCAGCTTGTGTTGTATGGAAGAGCGGTTACCATCTTCGAGTTTACACAATTTGTAAGAGGTGGCCAGTGTTTCATCCACTTCGCGGGGCGCGAGTGCTTGAGCCGCCTCCGCTGAAGATTAGATAAGCACGCTACTATTCAAGCCAGTTGGGTCATGGACCCTACAGATGTTTTGTGCGTTTCCAGTCTGCGCCAACGTGGAATGCCGGGCTCTAGCTACCGCCTGGTCAATATCGTCATCTGCTGACGTCGACCTTGTGGCGTTGCTCTTCCGCCTTAAGGTATCCGATAAACGGAGACTCGCTATTCCACCGACAGGAAGAACTTGATCTTTCTGGTACTCTTGAATCGCTGCTTTGCTGTTCGTTCCGACGCTACCATCTGCCGGTCCGGGACTATATCCCTTTCGTTCTAGTAGCGTTTGAATCTCTCCAATGTAGCCATCTCATTGCCGAAGCCGCGGGTTAGACGCGGGCGTCGGCCTCTTAGTTTTGTCTACCGTCAGGCCCGACTTTTTTTTGAGGAGTTCGTGCCGGATCTTTCTCTGCCACTATGCTACCATCGGCGACCTCGTCCTTCCAATCTTCGTACAAGGAGCCGCCTATACCTAGCAAGACAAGCACCGCAAGTATCCCGAAGACCCCTGAAAATACCGGGAGGCCCTCTGCTATTATGCTATTTTTGTGTTGTTCCCAAGGTGTCGTGTCTTATAGAGACCGAGTATGTCCAAACGATCGCGTTCGGGCTGACCGGAAGAGGATCGCCATCTGTCAAATTCTAATGTCACAATCAGAACGTCTGGACCTAATGTCTCGGGGTGAGCCAAAACCCACTCTTGGAGATGACTCCGCTCGGTAAGCCCGGCGTCGGACAAGCTGATCTGTTTCACGGGCGTGGCGACCGCTCCGTCAACCGTGAAAACGAGTCCGTCGCTCATCCTACCCCTTTCACTCGTCGAAGATTACCTGTGAGCGGAGTACAGTAACGATCTACAGAGGCAAATGCGAACATGCGGTGCGATGGAGCACTTTCGTGGATACTGGGATAGGAAAGGTTAACGCTCTTCACTGGCTTACGGTGTTTTCAAGCCGCTTTCCTTGGTATTTGGGCGCAGTATTCGACCTTTGGCTCTGGCTTCCTTGTTGGTAGCCGTCCGTCCGTGGTACAGGGTGTGACGGGGGCCCTGCCACTTGAAGGGAAAAGCAAGATGGACGCCCACCCTAAGGGACCGGAAGGGGGATACATGCGGAGTGTGTTTCGTAGGTTGATCATTATCCTGGCGGTGGCGGGAGTTTGGCTCGCGCCTGGGCCCGGCCACACACAGGAGAGTACACGAGGGGAGATACTCAACAGTTTTTTTCCGTATCGAGAAGAATTTCCGACCCTGCGCGATATTGAGCCGGGGCTCAAAGTAGATAGCACGAATGCGCAGGTGGTCTCTTCCGTATTACCGGCCGAGTTGCTCAACTATTTGTCGGCGGGAGATTTTGCGTTCACGATTCAACAAACGACGGATTTCCCGACCCGCCAGGCATTTATTGATGCCACGCTTAGCCATCACCAGGGGGTAGTGGTGGGCCGGGAAGAACTCCAAAACTATGTCGCAGGACGGCCGTTTCCGATACTAGATGCGAGTGATCCCGAGGCGGGGCTGAAGGCGATCTGGAACCTTCGTTATCGAGACAAAGGGGACGATGCCGAGATGTACGCCACCATGGACCTCGTCAATGGCAGTGGAGGAGTCGAGCGGTCACAAGACTTTGTTTTTTCAGTGTTGTACGGCATGCATCGGCCGGACGCCGTGAAGAATATCCTACAATGGGAACGCCAGGGGATCTATTCCAAAAATTACATGGGCGTACTATCGCCCGCGGATATGGAAGGCAGTCAATTCCTCATGGTGACCCAGGATAAAAATAGTATCCCCGTCGACCAATGGGCCTACGATCCCAAGACGCGCCGGACCCGCAAGATCGTCTACACGCCGTATATTTCCCCGGACCGGGGGGTCATGCTCCTTGAAGATCAAGATGGCTTCATGGGTTACATTGACGAATACGATTGGAAGTACCTCGGCGAGCAGAGGCTTCTCGTTCCAGGTCCGATCCATGCCGCTGAGTCGACCTACGGAGGAAAGGGTGGATGGTATTTTGTTGATCCGTGGGAGCTGCGGCATGCGCTGATTATTGAAGGGACCCCGACGGCCTCGCATCCGCTCTATAGTCGGCGAGTCCTCTATATTGATTTACAGACCTATATGCCGTTGTATGTCATGGCGTATGACCATGCGGGGGAACATAAGCGAACGCAACTGATCAATGCCCGTCATCCGGACTACGATCCGTGGGGCAACGAGGAATGGTTTGGCTACGTTGCAGGGCAGACGGCTATCGATTATCAGCTCGAGCGGGCCAGTCGCTTTCGTATTACTAAGATCTTATTTAACCGAGCACTCTCCCCCACACAGTTTACGGTCATGGGCCTCCTGCTGCGTGGCAAATAGGGGGCGCGTGAGAGAATAACGCCGTGTCAGCCCCTCGCGGTGAAGCAAAATCAGGGCACGGCCGGTTCGCGGCCGCGGAACAGTTATGCCGCCTCCGTCCAGATTTTGGTCTGCCCCCGGCTTCCCGGGCAAAACTCGATGCCCCTCCCCCGGAGGCGGAGAGGACAGCGAAGCTTGACCGCTTCAGTCCAACCCGCTCGGTATATCTCTCATTTATGAAAGTTCTAGAAGCACTAAGGGAAGTCTCCCTGATTAGCGCTGAATTACCATATGTCCCCGGGTACAGGTATTAGGTGCCTATATATTATCGGTAGATACACCCGTGCGTTGCTCCCTGTGTTTGTAGCCGTCCTTGGAGCGCAGTATGCGACAGCTTCTTACACTTATCTATATCCTCAATTTCATGACAATTGGATGTGACGCAAGTTGGACCGGGGCGGCTAGGGTGCGGATCGTGCGCGGGTTTGCACGATCCTGCATACCTAAGTCCTTGATTCTCTACAACTCGTGGAGAATTCGTAATCAGTAGGTCGTCGGTTCGACATCGATGGGTGGCCTCCTTTAACCCCTTCTGTTTGCAGGGGGTTTTTCATTTAGTCTTATAATGACTAGGGTTGGATCTTGCTTCTGGTCACCATATTATCACCAGGAGAATGCAGCCGGCAATACATCTTGGTCCTCCTTCGTTCGGCCCTTGTTGTGAGACGCCGTATAAAAGAACTAGTTTTCATAGTCCTTGGACGAACTGACGCCCTGCAAAAACAGGTGTGTTAGAAAGAACAAAATCCGTCAGCCGGAGGCACGGTCCGGAAGCAATACGCTCAGATCGGCTCGGCTATTAACCAAATAGGTGACTACTGTGAAAACCCCAACATTCGGCATTTTTGACCACATCGAGGGCATCCCCGGCACGGGCACGCAGCAGCTGTTTCGCGACCGGCTAGACTTGGTACGGATGGCTGACCAAGCAGGGTTCACCGGCTTCTATCTCGCCGAGCATCACGGCACCGATCTCTGCATGGCGCCTAATCAGGATCTGGTCATCGCGGCCGCGTCGCAGATCACCACAACGATCCGCATGGGGCCCATGGTTAAGCTGCTTCCGCTCCACCATCCGGTGCAGCTCATTGAAGATTTGTGTGTGCTTGACAACTTGACCGCGGGGCGCCTCGCGTTCGGCGTCGGCCGCGGTGTTGCGCCCATCGAGCACTACTGGCTCGGGAGCGACTGGCCGACGGCGACCGATCGATTCGAGGATGTCCTCGGTATTATCGCCCGCGCGTTAAGGACCGGCGAGATAAGCTCGGAGGAGTCGAAGTATTACGACTTCCGGACAATGCCGATGGCCACGCGGCCGGTGCAAGAGCACATCCCGTTCTGGTACCCTGGCAGCCCGGTGACTGCCGGCCGATTCGGGTTCAAGCTGATGTTCCCGGGGCCGATCCCCAAAGACGCCTACGACCTCTATGTCGATTCCTGGCACGCTCACAGGGACGACCCGATCCGTCTCGACGGCCCCAACGACCAGCCGACGGTAGGTGCTACAATGGTGATCGCCATCGATCGTGACGAAACTGTCGCGCGCGATGTTGTAACCCGTGGCATGCGAGGCCTCATGCGCCGAGCGCAAGCGGTCCATCGCTGGGATGCCGAGGTCCTCGGAGCGGAAGGTGCCGAGGCTGCGCTAGGCCCCCTCCGCAGAATCATGGCGCACATCGATGCCGCGATCGAGGCAGGCCACGGCTCGCCGAGCAAGATCGTCGACCGCTTCGGTCAGATAATCGACGATGGAATGGTTGATCACATCGTGCTGCAGACGCCGACCGGCGACATAACGATGGATGAAGCCAAATCGACACTCGACCTGTTTTGCAGTGAGGTGCAGCCGATCCTCGAAGCCGCCTGAACGTATCCAAATCCTGGGAACTCCGCGTGGCCACGAGCCTGGTCCGGCTGTGGCAGGGGCCGGGGAAGAAACAAGAAGCCAGCGTAGACGCTGCTCGATGAGTTGTCCCGATACTACTCTTCCCGCCTACCCTGTTTCTTGACAGGAAGAATGGCACAGAGGGATCCTGTAGGAGGATGTTCCCGGCTCACGTCATGGCAGCTTTCGTTCCTTTCGGTATCATCCAACGAAGCCGCCGCCTCCCCTAGGATATCGCTTCTTGTATGGGTCCGTTTAGCGGGTCATTATACGCGACTTTGTACGATTCTCCACACCGTAAGTCTATGAGGCTATTAAATTTTTATAGATCGTGAAAGAATTCGTCATCAGTAGGTCGTCGGTTGGACTCCAATGAGTTGGTATCATCGCTCCGTCGGTTGTTAATATCGTCGAAGAGTTCAGTCAGCTTCTTTTCCAGCGACGAATACCTCCGCTGGCAAACGGGAATGACGAATTGTTCGTTGGCGCTGCAGACAAGCTGACTGACGGTCAAGGTTGTTGAAGTTATTTTCATATCATGTCCTAAGGCTATCAACCCTACATTTCAGCTCATGGCACAAAAAGTACGAGCCGGCGGAAGATTGGGAAGACGGGCCGGCAAGCTCGGGGCGTCCTGTCTACCGCGAGAATACGGTTTTCCAGCCTGCTAACATTTCCTGAAGCCGCTGTGAGACATACGGAGGGCAATTAGTGCAGTTACGCGGGTAATAGCATCCGAGAAACGAGCAGCTCAAAGACGCTGCACCCAAGACGTATAGTCCTCAACAATGACACCCCATCAGTCTGAGTGATACATACTTTCCCTCCTTGAACACGGGGGAAAACGTTGCGTACAGCCAAAACGTCGTTCGAGTCAGTCCGGGCGGCGCAGAACATCGAAGAACTCGAGGCCGAGCCAAGCGCGGCTTTCTGACTTACGGTCGAAACCGAAAAATTCTGGACATACGATACGCCAAGAATGCCGTCTCACGTACCGTTTCCGGGTTGTAGGGTCAACTCAGCCGTCTTGTGAATTGCAGGAGAAATATCTACACTCGCGGCACTATAGAATACGAAACCGCCAGGGAAATTCGACTTGTTTTCTTTTTTCGCGCCTGGTATCGCTATTGCGTAACCGGCGAGGGGTGGGGCTTTCCTTAATGAACAGCTCCGTTGTCGATGCAGGAGATCTCACTGGGAAGGGTCATGAGGCAGGGGCTATTAACTGTTGGTGTGTTCGTTCTCTGCGTTCCGGTTTTCTGTCATGCGCAGAACTTGTACGTGAGCGGCTATCGCGAGCTGATGTTGCGGACTGGGCCAAGCCGAGAGAATAAGATCATTGCTGTTCTGAAGACCGGGAAGGCGGTCGAGCTCATCGCGGCCGGCGAAGACTACTATCTGGTTGCCCTGCCCGATGGCCGCCAGGGGTATGTCCTGAAAGACTATGTCACAGAGCAGGCACCGGCTGAATACCGAGTGCAAATCCTGGAAAAAAAGGTGAGCCAGCAGGCCCAGGAACTAGAGCACTTGCGAGAGGATAATGCTCGGCTGCAATCCGTATATGAAGAAACGCAACACAGTGCCATAGACAAAGACACCCTCCTGCAGCGTGTTACGGCCGAGCGCGACCAGCTCCGGGGAGACACCTCTGTCTCGACTTTTCTTGCCGGAGCCGGCGTCCTCCTTATAGGCTGGCTGCTCGGTTGGACACGCCTCAGACTGCGGCGCAAGGTACGGCGCCGCCAAGGGTTGAGTCTGTAATACGCCGTGTCCTCGACCGTCTCAATCGAACTGGACCGAATTAGACGACCACCGTTGCCATGCGGTTCGTCTGCCCGGTAAAATTCCTGTCAGTCTTGAGGGGAGATTTCAGAGCCCTGCTCTTGGTGCTCGTATGTCCTGTATGTCGAGATGGCGGAATTAGCAGACGCAGTGGACTCAAAATCCTACTAGTAGTGATATCACTTGTACTGGGATTAGGCTGTTATTCTACGTGATTAGCCCGGCGGCGGTCGATCCTCTAGTACTCAATCTCTCTGCCTCGCACAGAACAAGCATCACAAAACCAATCACACTTGAAACAAACATTCTTACAGACTCTAATGTATGGATGCAGAGTCAGTTCACTTGATGGTATTCCTCCGGTGTTCGCTCATAAAGCGGTTCTATATCCGCCCCGGTTCCACTTGCGTCACATCAAATGAGCGCGCTGAATTTCAGTCCGTGTTCTCAGATGGGACAGGTAGCAGTTCTGAGGACGCTTAAATTCTTTACGGTTGGCAGCTTGTGTTGTATGGAAGAGCGGTTACCATCTTCGAGTTTACACAATTTGTAAGAGGTGGCCAGTGTTTCATCCACTTCGCGGGGCGCGAGTGCTTGAGCCGCCTCCGCTGAAGATTAGATAAGCACGCTACTATTCAAGCCAGTTGGGTCATGGACCCTACAGATGTTTTGTGCGTTTCCAGTCTGCGCCAACGTGGAATGCCGGGCTCTAGCTACCGCCTGGTCAATATCGTCATCTGCTGACGTCGACCTTGTGGCGTTGCTCTTCCGCCTTAAGGTATCCGATAAACGGAGACTCGCTATTCCACCGACAGGAAGAACTTGATCTTTCTGGTACTCTTGAATCGCTGCTTTGCTGTTCGTTCCGACGCTACCATCTGCCGGTCCGGGACTATATCCCTTTCGTTCTAGTAGCGTTTGAATCTCTCCAATGTAGCCATCTCATTGCCGAAGCCGCGGGTTAGACGCGGGCGTCGGCCTCTTAGTTTTGTCTACCGTCAGGCCCGACTTTTTTTTGAGGAGTTCGTGCCGGATCTTTCTCTGCCACTATGCTACCATCGGCGACCTCGTCCTTCCAATCTTCGTACAAGGAGCCGCCTATACCTAGCAAGACAAGCACCGCAAGTATCCCGAAGACCCCTGAAAATACCGGGAGGCCCTCTGCTATTATGCTATTTTTGTGTTGTTCCCAAGGTGTCGTGTCTTATAGAGACCGAGTATGTCCAAACGATCGCGTTCGGGCTGACCGGAAGAGGATCGCCATCTGTCAAATTCTAATGTCACAATCAGAACGTCTGGACCTAATGTCTCGGGGTGAGCCAAAACCCACTCTTGGAGATGACTCCGCTCGGTAAGCCCGGCGTCGGACAAGCTGATCTGTTTCACGGGCGTGGCGACCGCTCCGTCAACCGTGAAAACGAGTCCGTCGCTCATCCTACCCCTTTCACTCGTCGAAGATTACCTGTGAGCGGAGTACAGTAACGATCTACAGAGGCAAATGCGAACATGCGGTGCGATGGAGCACTTTCGTGGATACTGGGATAGGAAAGGTTAACGCTCTTCACTGGCTTACGGTGTTTTCAAGCCGCTTTCCTTGGTATTTGGGCGCAGTATTCGACCTTTGGCTCTGGCTTCCTTGTTGGTAGCCGTCCGTCCGTGGTACAGGGTGTGACGGGGGCCCTGCCACTTGAAGGGAAAAGCAAGATGGACGCCCACCCTAAGGGACCGGAAGGGGGATACATGCGGAGTGTGTTTCGTAGGTTGATCATTATCCTGGCGGCGGCAGGTGTATGGCTCGCGCCTGAACCTGGCCACACACAGGAGAGCACACGAGAGGCGATACTCGACACTTTTTATCCGTATCGGGAAGGCTTTCCGACCCTGCAGGACCTTGAGCCAGGGCTCAAGCTGGATAGTACGAATGCGCAGGTGCTCTCCTCGGTGTTACCGGCCGAGTTGCTGAAGTATTTGTCGGCGGGAGATTTTGGGTTCACGATTCAGCAAACGACGGATTTCCCGACCCGCCAGGCATTTATTGATGCCACGCTCATCCATCACCAGGGAGTGGTAGTGGGGAGGGAAGAGCTTCAGAACTATGTGGCGGGAAGACCGTTTCCGGTGCTCGATGCTAATGATCCAGACGCCGGCCTGAAGGCGATCTGGAACCACCGTTACCGCGACCAAGGGGATATAGTCGAAACCCGGGCCACCATGGACCTGGTCAACGGCAATGGGGCGATCGAGCGCTCACAAGACTTTTCCATATCATGGGTGTTCGGTATGCATCGGCCAGACCCTGAAAAGAATGTTGCCCAATGGGAACGCCACCGCGTATTTGCGAAAAGAACCATGCTCGTATTAGCGCCATCTGACATAGAAGGCAGTCAGTTCCTCGATACATTTTGGGATAATGCCAGTATTCCCCTCAACGAATGGGCCTATGACCCAAAGACCCGCCGGACGCGTAAAATCGCATACAATCCGTACATTTCCCCGGACCGAGGGGTCATGCTCATTGAAGACCAAAACGGCTTCATGGGCTATATCGGTGCGTACAATTGGAAGTACCTCGGCAAACAGACGGTACTCGCTCCCGGACCGATCCATACACCGGAGTCGACTTACGGCGGGAAAGGCGGATGGTATTTTGTTGATCCGTGGGAGCTACGGCGGGCGCTCGTTGTCGAAGGCACTCCAACGGCCTCGCATCCACTCTATAGTCGTCGGGTCCTTTACCTCGATCAACAGACCTATTTACCGTTGTTTACCTTGATGTATGACCATGCAGGCGAACACAAGCGGACGCAGTTACTCAATCTCCGGCATCCAGACTACAATCCCTGGGGCAACGACGAATGGTTTGGCTATGTTGCGGGACAGACCGCTATCGACTATCAGCTCGAACGGGCCAGTCGCTTTCGGGTTACCAAGATCTTATTTAACCGAGCCCTCTCCCCCACTCAGTTTACTGTCATGAGCCTCCTGCTGCGCGGGAAATAGGGAGGTTAGGTCGGGGAAATAACGTGATATCCGCCGTCCCGGCCATCCCGCACGAGTCCACCATTTTTTATCTTTTTGTTGATCGCGATCTCGTGGACTTCGATTAGCTCTAGCTTCACATGTTGGAGTTCCTCGGCATCGGGTGCAAAGATCCTCTGGCCACTATCGTGGTTAGACTCGACCAGATGTACCTTAAACGATATCCAACACGAACAGGGAAGGTCTCTGATCCGTACGGTACCCAGGTAATGCAAACGATTGTTCGTCTCTATGCGGATGGTCAAAAGTGTTATTCAGACCGTGACCCCAACGCAGCTGCTAAAGTGACATTGGCGGAATTCGGGCTGTCACTCGGCGTATCGTTTTGCCATTGCTGATCAAAGCAATATATCAGAACGGTCTCGATGGATGAGACCAATCGGTGCGCGTCTGTCGGTCTCCACCGCGGTCAACGCCGTAAGGGGTTAAAGACTCTGACCGGCGGCATAAGCCCTCCCGACCTCGCCTGGCAAGAACTCAAAAAGGGCCGAATACTTAAGTCCCAACAGATTGGACCCTGGCTTGCGTTTGACGGCCCACCATCGCCGGGACACAAGACTGCGCTTGACGGTCTCGCCAGAAACCACGGCCGGCATATTGGCATCGTGTTGGTCCTGGGCAGGCATCGGCTTCAGGTCCACTCAAACGTGTTGTCATCTCGGACCTCACATTAAGATACGATTTCGTGACGGCGTCATTCGAGCTTGTAGGACTACCTCATCACTAATAAAAGAGTCCCAGAAAAAAAAGGCTGGTCGATTGTCGGCAAGATAGATCCAAGGATTCCTTGAGGGCGAAATGAAGAGTTTGTCTTTGGCGGTTGTCTTTATTATAGCGTCCGCGAAGTTTGTGCACGCTCAGTACCAACACGGTTGGAAGAACTACGAGAAGCGTCGGCGGGGCTATACCTACGGTACCAGAGAGACCAACCCGTACGGCCCGGGCTAATGCCGCTCAAAGGAATATCTCTTTCTTGGTTGCTGCTGGCAGTAGCTCCCACGGGGCGGCTTAATCTTCTATTAACCTTTCTTCTGGATAAATTACGGTTCTTTACTGCAGCAGCGAGCGTGCCACATGGCTTACTGTCTGGTATCGATCGGATAATCTAATAAGCATCTGCAAAATAAGAATTTTAGTTAGAAAAGCGGATTGATCACTTTTTTGTAGTCAATCTGTCATTACTTATTTTCATGGTGCGGAATCTGCGATATATCCATACGACATGATAGACCCTCTTAAGAAAACCCAGCAGCGTTTAGAGAGCCTTGTCGAAATTAACCAGCTCCTCATGGGCACTATTGAGCCTGAGGAGTTACTGCGAAAAACGATTGATGCGACGATGCAACTGTTTTCCAGTGAAGGCTGCAGTATAGGACTGCTTGACGAAGGCAGCGAGGAACTCGCCTTTGTAGCGACCGCTGGGACTGCTGATGTTGCAGAGTTTCGGATTAAGAAAGGCCAAGGGATCGCCGGCTGGGTGGCAGAATCTGGCGAGTCGGTCATCGCAAATGACGTGTCGCAAGATCCACGCTGGTTTGGTGGGGTTGATGAGAAGACCGGTTTTCAGACTCGCTCAGCCATGTGTGTTCCGCTCAAGCAGCATGACCGCATCATCGGTGTCGTCGAGGTCTTGAACACGACATCGCCGCAAGGCTTTACTGAAGAAGATTTAAAACTCCTCATGGCATTCGGAGGGTTAGCGGCCACCGCTATTGATCGTGCCAAATTTTTTACTTCAGTCCAATACGCTAACATTGTTTTCAAGGAAACTGTCCAAGATCGCTATCACCTTGTGACCGGTAACAGCCCGGCCATGCAGGAGTTGCTCCGCCTTGCACGGACGATTGCAACAACACCTATTACTGTGTTGCTCCTGGGCGAAAGTGGTACAGGAAAAGAGGTCGTTGCTAGAGCGATTCATCAGTGGGGTCCCCGCTCAGAGCGTCCGTTTGTTGCTGTGAATTGTGTTGCACTTACTCCCGAGCTACTGGAGAGTGAACTTTTTGGTCATGAAAAGGGGGCGTTCACCGGAGCAGTAGCTCAGAAAAAAGGAAAGTTTGAGCTAGCGCAAGGCGGTACGATTCTTCTGGACGAAATCGGTGATCTCGCGCCTAACCTCCAAGCAAAACTCCTTCGAGTTTTGCAAGAACGGGAATTTCAGCGTGTTGGAGGAGTCAAAGATATTCGGGCTGATGTCCGTATTCTTGCTGCTACGAATAGGGACCTGCGCCAGGCCGTGAAGAACGGTGGCTTCCGGGAGGATCTGTATTATCGACTCAACGTGGTTTCGCTACAACTGCCGCCGCTACGAGAGCGGAGTGACGATATCCCTTCGCTTGTCTCACATTTCGTGGAGCGTTATTTTCGCGAGATGAAACGGCCAGTGCTTGGACTAGCGAAAGATGCGATGGACATTCTGTGTTCTCATCGGTGGCCTGGTAATGTGCGTGAACTCAGTAATACAATCGAGCGCGCTGTGGTGTTGTCGGCTGGTCCAAATATTACAGCTGCAGATCTGCCAGCGGAAGTACGCCAACAGTCGATTCAAAAGGGGACTGGTGCCCCGCAATCGATCGAGGTCGTCGACGAAACCCTCACCCTTGCTGAGTCCATTGAAGCGCTCAAGCGTAGTCGGGTAAAAAGCGCGCTGGCGGCAACCGAAGGGAGTCAGACCAAGGCCGCCCAGCTCTTAGGGCTACCACAATCCAACTTATCGCGATTAATCAAAAATTTGGGACTACGGTGAGCCATCGAGACTGCAGGCTTTTTGCGCCGAGACGATTATAACCTGCCGCTCTGCTGTTGCCGGTTAGTAAAGGAGTCTGACAATGCCACTCTCTCACAGTAATCTCATTGACCTCGCTCGGTACGACTTTTGTTCGACCTGTGTCCGTCAGCTGGTTGATATGGGTGCTCAAGTCATCAAAATTGAACGCCCCCAAGATGACGGGTAATAGGGTCGGCACAGCTTTGATTACTATAATTTTCACCGCCATAAGCGTTGAATGGTGGTCGATCTTAAAAAGAAGCGTGGCAAGAATATTCTCAAGCGGCTTATTAAAAAATCAGACGCGTTAGTGGAAAACTACTGGTCGAATGTCAAACAGCGTCGGGGTATCGCCTACGAAGATCTCAAACCGTTGAACCCGCGTTTGCTGTACACCAGTCCATTTGGCTTTGGGCGGGTGGATGAGCATTACTGGCGACACTGTCAGAGCTGGAATACCGGTCGCGGACCTCTGTGCTGGACTGCTTTATATTGCACCTTCGGCAGACGGCAGATTTTGCCAAGTTGTACCACAAGATCTTGGCGATAGAGTTGGCCACTCCGTTTGGCGACCCGCTGAATGAGTTTTTCGGGCTGCCACTCGGCGAGCCGTTTGGATTGACGGATGGTGCCCCCGCGATTCGAACGCTCTACACTCTCAAGTAGTGCTTCCCTAGAGGACCAAACACGCGTGCATCTGCTCTCGGATCCATTTTCATTGCAACCAGACGGCGGTGCCGCACGACGTCATGAGTCTGTTCTCAGCCTCAAATTTTCGTCAGAGTTTTTAGCACGACTTGTCATAGGTCGGACCCAGAATTAAGCTCTCATTTTCCAACTGATACAACACAGACTTAGCCTGACTGGTGCGGTGATTATGCCCCAGTGACGGCATAATCAAGCCCTCCATAAAGGGGACGTAATCCCCACAGAAAATGCTTGTACTCCGATTTGCTGTCCGATCAGGCAGAAAAGTGCGATCTCTCGCTACCGGGGCACTCAGGGCGGCTTGCGAAGTACGGGGATGGTTGCCTTCGCTGCCTCACTGCGGTGTGCAACAAGTGAGACGCGGGTTTCATTTTCGGAAGCAGAAGGTTCCACCCTGTGAGGATAGGCCGTTACCAAGCCTTGTTTGGGCGAATCGGATTCAAAATCATTTCGCGTGGCTTGATATCAAGTCTTCGCAACTCCAGGATGTTGCACACGTGCAGGATGCCGACGGATTGTGTTATGATCGTCCGCGGTAGTTGTCGTAAGTCATCGAGTGCGGCTGTGTTTTTGTCCCGGTTCGGCAACTGCGCCTGAATGGCCTTCTGCGCTCCGCGACGGTACAGCTCCGTAACGAGAGTGTGTAACGCTTGTTGCGCATTCTTTTTGCTTCGGGGTTTCTCGTCGAAATCGAAGCAAAGGTTTGCTTTACTTCCCATGAATTCAAGGAACTACGATTCCTCTTATTACCTTGGATTCTCGCCAATGTTCACATGGAAGTGTTCCCGCCAAAAGTGCCAGGGTGCCACGGACACTGGAGCCGCGGCAAATGTTATATATATGGCGTCAGACGTTACCTTCACCAAGGGCTAGTCGAGAGAGTTTCGGTCGATTGGTAGGTCGGGACTCGGTAAATACCGTGATTTTTGCACGGCGTGCGGGCCACCCTTCTCTGTGCGGACGAAAAGTTTCCGCAGATACGTGGGGCGATAGCCACTAGCCTGGATGACCCGAGAATGTACGACCAATGCGGAGCCGTGGCATGAACTCTTCGCCTTCTTACTACAGTTTGATATTACGCTTACAGAGGCTTATATGGGAGAACTGGTCTTAACTATCTAGTCCTACGAGCTGTTCATGAGGCACAGGTCTCTGCTATTTTTGGAAAAACGGGTGAGTACCGTATTGTCAACGGGCGCGTTGTGTGTCAAATTCCATGGGAATTTAAAATGTGACCGTCGGCACTGACGCCCGAAGGTCCGTGACGAGTCGCATTCAATCACTTGGCGGTCGTTTTTACTGAGAGTAGGGATTTCGATGTCGGGTAAGTTGATATCGTTGAGGTTGTTACCGCTGTTTATTCTTTTGTCTTGGGTTGTTCTACCGACTCAAGTTGATGCGCGTAGTTTGTCTCATCGACTGAACGGACTTTTTGGGGGAAATGGGGTCTGGTTAGACGTGCAAGAGCCAACCGAGAATCCATTCCGACCTGGCACATTCTTCCCGTCACACACAGCGCATTTTTCTAGCGATTCTCTCGCCAGATTAAGCCTTCTGGTGCAGCAACTTGCACCCAATGCTGCCGACTTCCCGGCACTTTCCACGGTCCCCGGTTTTACTTACGCCTTCAATCCGGAACTAGACGAATTTGAACGTTCGTCCAATTCGCTCGGGTCCGTTTTTGTCGAACGGCCTAGGACGATTGGTGCCGGACGATTTGCCTTGGGCGTTTCTTACGCCTTCGTTGATTTTCAGGAATTGGACGGGGAAGACCTTGACGGTCTCAGTTTTAACCTGACCCATGGAGACTGTTGCCCCGGTTCGGCTGTGGGCGAAGATGGGGAGGGGTTCCCGAGCCACGGCGATCCCATTTTTGAAAAGGACACTGCCGATATCATATTCGAAAATTTCTCGTTAGAGTCGCATGTCGCGTCCTTTTTTGGCACCTACGGTATCAGCGAACGATGGGATATAAACTTTCTGTTGCCGGTCGTGTCCACTTCGCTCGACGTTCGTGCGCTCGCGCGGCTGAATAATGAGGCGTCCAGCAAGGCGTTCGGTCGGGGTATTCATTATTTTGACAATGAAGCGGGCGTCACTCTAGCCAATGACTACATCGACAGCAACAAGGCAGGCATAGGCGACCTCTTGTTGCGTACCAAGTATCACCTGGTTCAGTATGCAGAATTCAACGCGGCCGCCGGACTCGCGCTCCGGTTGCCCACGGGCGATGAAGACGACTTCCAGGGGCTAGGAGATACCGTCGTGAGTCCGTTTTTTGGAGCTTCATATGAATATGATAAATTTCACGTCCATGTGAGCGGCGGAATAGATATCAATGGCGACGATTTGGACCGGAGTCGCGTCCGTTATGGGTTGGGTGCGTCGTACCACGTAATCGAGGAGCTTGCCTTCATCGTAGATATTATAGGAAGTTCACAACTTGCCACTGACAAATTAAGTGTAGAGATACGGCGACATCGGAACGACCCGGTGACGGGGGAGATTTTTGAGTTGGAGCCCGTGACTCAGACGGCCGGTTTACGAACCGACATAATTGATCTTGCGATCGGGTTTAAGGCTGCCCCCTTTGATTCGTTTACCTTGTTTGCCCAGTTTTTAGTGCCGCTCAATAATGACGGTCTCCGTACCGATTTTATTCCTATGGGAGGCTTAGAGTTCTCTTTTTAGAAATAGTTTTGGGGTTACCTCTTCTTGCGAATTATTTTCCATTTGCCTTTTATCCTTGCAAGGCTTTTAGTTAGGCGAACGTCGACCTTGACGTCCCTGCCAGTTTTTATGTCCTTAAACTGATCTTCTCTTGTGTAACTAACGATGGCGCTGTCGCCCCGAACAGCAATACGCACGTCCTGGATGATGACTTGGAGATCGGAGGTATTCTCGAAATATCTCACTCGTGCGGCTCGTTGTTTATCACTCATCACTTCGTAGACTCTCTCCAAAAGGCCGAGACTTTTACGCTCGTAGGCCATACGGTAGATTTCTAGAAGCTCTTCAATTTCTTTTTGCGGTACCAGGGTGGGGCCAGCTTCCGGATCCGCCCATGCATTCCCATGTTCGGCCCACGTTCCTAACCGTCTCAGGATCGAGCCGTAGTGGAAATGATCAAGCTCTAAAAGGGACGATTTGTCGTCCCTTTCGCCGGACGCCAAGTCACCGCTTTCATCTTCGGCCTCCATCAGTAATCTATAGGATTCCAAACTTGAGGAGGCGGGGGCTGAAGCGACAAGCGGAACGTCTTCCATGGCGCCCGCAGGGTGAAAGGCGTGCATAATCTTTACGGCGAGTTCTTGTTGAAGACTAAAGAATTGATTCAGGTCCCCTACCACGTAGGCTGAGGTTTCTAGTAGGCCCGTTTGCACATCGACGACGTGGGTTTCAATACGTAGGGTGTCTGAGGCTGATACGAAGCTTCCCGAAATCATTTTGGCAATGCCCAATTCTTTAGCTATTTCGATCTCGGTGATATCTCCTTCTTGCATCAGAAAGTCGATGTATTCCTTGGAATACACTTCCAACCCCGATAATCTTCTGAACTGGCTGTTGAAATTGTCTCGTATTGCTTCGCCCATCCAGGCTTGTCGCTCCTCTGCGGCGAGAGGCTTAAAATTCATTACGGCTACGGCGCCGGGCCTGTGCTTTTGTAGAGCCGTGTCGTGGGAAAGTACTTTAATCTTAGATTCTGTCGGTGCCGACCCATTTTTCTCCTTACTTGGGAGTTTTTGTGGTTGATTGAGCCCGTCGATCTTGCCGTTGTCTATCAAATCAAATGGGTCTTGTTCTGTTGGCACTATTAACACAGCGATGATAAATATGAGGGACACTCCGGTAATGATGAATGGCCAGAGCGCGGGCCGGCGCTGTCGGTGTGTCTTCGTTGGACCGCCCCGTTCCGCCGAACCTGCGCTAAAGGTCGGTGTCTTACCTTCGGGCTCGTCTAGTAGCACTCTGTAAACGTTGATCGGGTCGGCGATATTCTTCACCGTGCGTTCACCGATTGATTCTAGCAGCACTGGAAATTTGTTCTTTATGTGTTCGTAGACCGTGCCCGTGATACAA
This sequence comes from uncultured Enterobacteriaceae bacterium, assembly GCA_964639795.1. Taxonomy (GTDB): domain Bacteria; phylum Desulfobacterota; class Binatia; order Bin18; family Bin18; genus Bin18. Next base: position 22,282 of record CAZXFE010000017.1, read on the forward strand.
ATGCCACCCGGCAGCGCCAGACTCTCCATCCGCGCGGCGATGTTGACGCTGTCGCCGTAAAGACTGTCTTCACTTACGATGACGTCACCTAGATTAATTCCTATCCGGAATTCCATCCTACGACTGGGCCCGACAACGGAGTTGCGAATTCGTAGCTCTCTTTGGATTTCAATTGCGCCTTCCACAGCATCGACGACACTTCCAAATTCGGCGAGTAGCGCGTCCCCCGGGGCTCCAACGACTCTACCGTGGTGTCGTTCAATATAGGAAGTTATGAGGACACGAAACAGTTGAAGGTTCTCTAAGGTGAGCGCCTCGTCTTCATTCATGAGCCGGCTGTAGCCCTTTACATCGGCGAATAGTATCGCCGTAAGTTTCCGTTCCACCGGTTCGTGAGCCATCAGAGTTTTTGTCCCTCGCGTACTTTTGACGATTCTAAAAGTAATTTCAGTACATAACAACTGATCAACGGAGAGTGGGTGAGGAAGTATGCGTCCGGTCCAACCGTTGTGATTAACAAGGGCCAAGACGGAACCGAGCCATCGCCCATGCTGTCGTAGTGCTAGGAAACGTGACTACCATCCGAGGGACATTCACCGGTTTCCAGCAGCATTTGTATGGGTATGCAGGGCGATGGCCCTCCCTGCTGAAGCACATCTCTGAACTCCCTAGAGCCTTTCAAAACATTTACAACTATCAACAAATCTTCGAGTATCCGTAACTTACGGAGGTAATTCGACACTGGCCACACTGACAGTCGATGTGTGCAGTTGCTTCACTCATCGTAGCCTTCCTTGGCGGGTGAGGTGCGCATTACTCCCCCTTGGGTAACTGGGCATAGGCGCGGGCAAACGACGGATCAACCTGGCGTGCAGCAGCCGATTTGTCTTCAAACACACGGTCTAAAAGACCCGGTCCCCGGGTGCTATTCAGTAGGTCAACCTCCGGTCCCTCTCCCACCATGCCCCCGTTCATCCATGCGAGCCACTGCTGTTCTTCCGCCGTTGGGGTTATCGGTTTTGCGGCGGACAATCCCCCCTGGAGCGCATGACTGAGAAACACAAAGGCTTCGCGGAAGCGTACCCCTAAACTTGGCCCCACGTGACCCGCCCACCGGACACAGTGATACTCATGGCGAATGTCGAGGTCCCAGAGGAGGCGGTGCAGAAACTCCGTCCCATCATGCAGGTTAAGATCATCTTCATCCCCCGCCTCAAGGTAGATCTCCATGGGACTCGTGCGGATCGCCTCGGCGTGGGCCTGGACAAGGTTGGCGGGGTTGTCCTGCTGCCATCGCTGCTCATCCACAGGAGCGCCGTACAGCTCGGTATCTTTCTCTGGAAAACGGTAGAAGGTGTTCCTCGGCTTTGCATCAGCTCTGCGCAGTCCCGGTTCAATGCCTGGTTCCAACGCGGCGATTGCCGCAAAGCGCTCTGGCCGCCGACAGGCAATCTTGAGGGTCCCATAGCCGCCCATAGAAAGGCCGGTCAATACAACCCCGCTCGAATCAGATCGGGTCCCGAATTTCTCCGCCATCACCGTGGGCAATTCGGTAGCAATATATTCCTCCCACGGTCCGGCGTACCAACTGAGTGGACCGGTGGAGGCCGAGACAATGACCATCGGGGTCAGGGTCCCCGCTGCCCATAGGGCGTCATAGAGCGGCTGCATCTCCACGGCCATTGACCGGTCCCCGCCCCCGCCGTGTAAAAAGATGCACAGCGGGAGGGGCGCCGCCGCACGCTCGAAATCAGGGGGCAAAATCACGCCGAGCGGGACCGAGTGGTTGACCTGTTTGCTCGGGCTCTCAAATAGTTCGATGCGGGATGCTGTCATTAGTTTCTCCTTCTCTCTGGGCATTGTGAAAACGAATGGGCTGCCCGCCATTGAGCTCCCCTTCGCCTGCTCTGTTGCCTAGCGTGCTTGCACCTGAATTACCAGCGAACACATGGGCGTTCCTCCGCATCCTCAGTTTCCTGTTGCAAACAGAAACTGAGCCTTGCTAAAGACGGAAGTTTTAAAAATAGAGAGTCTCCAAGGCAGCGGATCCCCCATGACACCCTTATTCTGCATAAGTTGCAATAAGAATACCGGTCATAGGAGGACTTTTGGAATTGAAACACTGAGAATGGAAGGCTTGATATCACCGAGTGATATCACTGGAAGGTGGGCCGCCAGGAAGGCGAGGCGGTCAAGCCGACAGGGAAGATTGGTCTGGATCAGCCCATGGGCATGCCCCTCACGGGGAGACGGTGGCGCGAACACAAAAGACGTGCGGGCCACTGTAGGTCCGGTGTAGTGTAAGCAGGCGAAACAAACTGGAGGCCTCGCAGAGGAAAGCCCAAAGGGAACCGCCCTGGGGAGGAGGGACCCCGGGCGGCCTGCCGCGCCTAGTCTATGGGCTTGCTCTCATGTTTCTTACATTATCGCGGGCGAGGGCAGTGCTTCAGCATAGCCGGCGGCGTGGTTATAGTCTCCACGAAGCTTCTCCCGTAGCCCGATTGTGCTCGCTGCCCGTGACTGCTGCCGCGTCATCGCTGGCTACATTGTGTCTGCCACCTGTTACGGAGGCCGCAGGCCGACGGGCTTGGTTTTCGTAACCGTCGGTAATAGTAGCCATCGAGCCAGTAGCGACGCCCTTCTGGCCGCCAGTTATAGACGTAGTATAACCTGCGGCTGTGTTTGCATTGCCGCCGCTAACCAAAGAAGTTATGCCGGAGGTAACATTGTCTGTTTCAACATGAGTCACCTCCGGGACCGCCTCGGAAATTACCGTGCGGTACAGCGTGGGCAGGATACCGGAGGAACAGCGCACGACTCGTGCCACCCGCTCAGGAACTAGTAGGGTCTTTCCGTATTTCTAGTTATTTTAAGATGTTACGGCGTTAGACGGCGGTGGAGGCCGACAGACGGGTGCCCAGTGGTTTCATCCATCGCGACCGTTCTGATATATCGCTTTGCTGCGTTATGGCGAAACGATATGGCGGCTTAAAGTTGCCAATCAGCGCTGCGGTAGGGGTATTTCGATAGTCGTGTGGGGAGCCGGCGGCATCCACTGCCAAGACCCCCCCCAGTCCTTATTGAGGTGCGACTCGCCATGGGTTCTCGCCAGCGGCGAGGCATCATATAAAACGGCAGAGAAGATATTGTCAACAACGCGTGCGGCGATACCCCTCAATAATCACGGCGAGGAGGACCCCCGCCAGAAAGGCCCCGATCCCGTCGCGTGCCACCAGTGGACCGACCAGCATCGACGTGAGCCAGGGCCCGTGCGAGACCATGACCGTGCCCGAGACCCCAGTGGCCATCGCTGGCACAAGCCGCCTGCTGCTAGGGCGCGATTGCGAGTAGGGACAAGGTCAGGAGAATCATGGCCCATTGCGATAGCGTCGGGATTGGCGTGGCACTCGTTATAACGTCGTCATACAGCCGGACGCGCCCCGCCTTTTCTCTTAGGCTATCGAACTAAGCTTCGCATTCAAAACGCGTTAAGAGACTTGTGGGAACGTCCTTTTTATCAACATAAAATTGATCGTACCATTCTCGCAGTTTATTGACGGGCCCATCGCCTTCGCTCATTAATGGATTATCGACCCTTATTTTACTGTGCCAAATATCGATGTCCTGTTTGAAAGCTAGTTGGGTCATGGTTGTGTATTGCCCAACTAGCGCGTTGTTCTCTTTTTTACTTAAGGAAGGTATTTTTTCAACCATAACGCCATGTCTAAGTACAAAACTATCTTTGTTGATTGGGACGTGGCTGACTAACTGCAAGGATCTATGTTTTATCCCGCCTCCTTCGTTTGACATCCAACACAGCATATATGCCGGACCAAAGTAGGTCGCCTTGGAGTCCATGAAACCTCCCTCATCATATTCGGTGCCACCCTCGTTTCTTCCCTGCATGAGTTGAGTCAACGTGTGGCCCTCGAATATGTTTTTGAAGTAGGTTGGTGGTACCCCGTGGACGGTGCCAAAATGAGCCTTGTCAGCCATGTTATCGATCAGCTCTCGACAGTTGATGCTGATTATATTCTCTTCAACAACCCAATCAGACCAGTTATCTGAAAAACAGGCGGCTTCCTTTGGTATTGTAATATTCTGGTCCGGTGCATCGCCCTCAGGGTCATTCCATATAAAAAGCAATTTGTTTTGCTCCATGACGGGCCAACTGCGTATTTTCGCTTCCTTGGGTATCTTCTTAGAATAGGGTATATCCAAACATCTGCCGTCCTTCCCCCATCCCCAATGGTGATAAGGACACCTAACCATATCTCCATCTATTGTTCCGCC
>CAZXFE010000018.1:0-25914 GCA_964639795.1 uncultured Enterobacteriaceae bacterium
AGGTCAGAATTGTTGGGTTTGAGTAAGCCCTGCTACAAATCAATCGGTAGTTCGAGATATTCGTGGTAAACCATATCACGGTGTTCCAGCAAGATCGGATTTACCGCGGCTTGCACAACTGGGTCAGTATTAGTGTACATAGTCCGAAAAGCATCTGGCATTGGACACAGATCGTGCGGCAGCGGTTGGATGAGGGCAGCAAACGTTGCCCAATAAATGTCTAGTGCGGACAACTGGCTTCCGATAAAGAACTTACTGCCCTTTTCGCGCTGTTGCTCCAGACGGGTGCTTAACGTTTTCAGAATATTCGCCACCCGAGCTGGCGCAGCCACCACCTCTTCTCGATTGTAGCCATATTTCTTTCCCATATGGGAGGCGAAGGCACGCGCCGACTCTTTCGCGTCTGCGTCGGTCAACACTGGATGGAGGAGCATCAGACGTTTTGACCAACCAAAGCCATGCTGGCCACACAGCTCATTACAATACCCAAACATCAGCATCCGCTCTTCTATATTCTCTGGGATCAGCGCCGGAGTCGGCTGGAGGCGCTCGGCTAAAAAGAGCTGCTCTATCCAGGTTGAGCGGGGCGGTTCGTCCTTCCAGATCGCAACCGGCGCCGTCGCCTGTGCGGTCCATTCCGCGAGTTCTCGATTCTCTCCACCAATCTCCTGACGTACGCGGACGTAGGAAATACCTTTAACATGCAAAATTCCCTTGCCAGCCTCGCTCCATGGACCAGGCACGCCGAGCGAGAGCACGAGTCGGAGCCCGGATGGGTTTCTTGCTTGTGCAACATCAATATAGTCAGCCACCAGGTGCCTCCTTATTGTCTCACTATTCTGTTCTCACCATTCGTGCGAGTGACCTGGCGTATACCGATAAAAGACGGTAATGGTCCGATCCTTCAAAAAACACTGTCCTTTTTCGTTGATGAGTGTATTGTCACGGTTCCCAACAACAACATGGGCCGTCCCATCTTCTACAGAATAGAACTCAAAATAGGCCGTCGCAACGGCCGTCTTTTTATTAAGCGAGATAACTGGTTCGAAGAGTCTATGCCGGACATGCTGAACGTCGCCGGGACGCGATTCGAAAAAATATGTGTACCAGGCTTGGATGTATACGCGACCGGCGGATTGCTTCGTAATCGCTGTAGGAGGTCGTCTGTCTGACCCTGGATGGGCGCTATAAGACGGATGGGACTGATGGAACGGAAGGGGCTGCTCGCCGTACCGTTTGAGACTGCCGTGTGGCTTTCTTTGCCGTCCGTTGTCTTGCCATAGACCCTCCCGCCGTCTGCATCATCGTTCTCGAAGAATTTTTCAGCAGGTGTCACTTAGCCTGAGAACGTATCCAAAAGGCCCCTTCTGGGCGTCGCCCAGAGACTTCTTAGACTCAGCCTCAGGAGTGTAGTGGGCAAATTCAGACTTGGTGAAACAGGTCCTCTTTGAACATGAGCAGAGTCTCTTCATGTTTTGAGATATCGTTTTCCTTGTATTGCACGCGCAACATTCTGGGTACGCTTCCACGCATCTGGATCCGTATCAATACCCTCTACAATGATCGGTCCATCCTCGTCGCGTTGCACCTCGGTAATCCCCGGGTTCTCTCCTTCCAGTTTTTGTAGCGTGTTCGTACAAAGGCGCGGAAGGACTTGAACTTGTTCCTGAGTTGGCTCTTTCTCGCTCGCGCGCTAGCTCAGTCCGCCGGCAATCCCCTGGGTCAATTCTCCATCTCCACACAGCTTAGACAAAAAGCGATGCTATGCCACATCATGTATTACACCGCAAGGACAATCACGCCTCTGGTTTTGAGAATAACTTCATGTTGCTTACATTATTTTGAGACTTTTCGCATGGGTCAGGTGTCCTTTCTGTCCATCTCCGGCCTTCTGTGACTATCATGGGGACCCTCTGTAGCTCGTGAACCGCGTAAAAACTTTAGCTTTCACGGCCGCCTCCCAATCTATTATTTCTGATCGCTAGACGGCTATGCGGCACAAAAAAAGCGGGGCACGAACAGCGCCCTGCTTCCGAGAGAACAAAAGAGACAGAGAAAGGAAAGCGATGTTTATGCTGCTGCTTGTTCGTGTGGCTGCGGAGCGCTAATGCCCATTGCGCTCAGTTTCCCAATCGTCCGGTCACTCAGAAGGCCAACTTTCCCCATATTACTCCAGAGCGCGGCGTGAAAGTCTTTTTTAAAGAAGGTGCGGAATGCCACGTACTCATTATTTTTTGCAACTTTATGGCGCATCGTACGGATGTCGTCGATCTCTACTTTCGTAAAACCAACCGCCTCATACGCCTCTTTGGGAAACTGCCCCTGCAAGAGCCCAGCAGTTGCCTCACACGCGAAATCTTCCACCTCTTGCAGTTCTTGCTCTGATAGCTCCTTCATCTGGTCAGGCAGACTCAGCATCCCAAAACCCATATGACGCGATTCATCAGAAAGAATACGCTGGCAGATCTGGCCGATTAATGGATCCGGACTGTGGTCCGCCAGCATGCGGAACAGCGACACCGCCAGCGTTTCTGCCACGAGCTGAGTGCCTACGGTCTTGAGATACCACTGTGGCATTTCGAGCACATGATCGAACATCTTCTTTAAGTTGGCAGTCAGCGGGTACGTCACTCCGACCTTTTCGTATAGATAGCGCGCCAATACTTCAGAATGTCTTGCTTCATCAACCACCTGGGTTGCCATAAAAAACTTCGAGTCTATATCAGAAACGCTATTAGCAATTTGGCCGCATACCATCAGTGCAAACTGTTCCCCATACATCAACTGACTGATCCGCCAAGCGGAAAAGTGTCGATTGAGTTCAAGTCGCTTCTTGTCGTCAAGTTTGTCCCAATACTTCGTCTCGTAGATATCAATCAAACCGTCGGGCAAGATACCGCAACCAGGGTCGCCGCCCTTGTCCCAGTCGATATCAGTTGACGCGTTCCACTGATCGCGCTTCGCCTTCTCATAGAGATTGCGCATGTCTTGATTTTGGACGTCGAGCAGTTGCGTGAAGACAGCTGGGGCAGTAGCATTCACGGTGTGCATCTTTGCCATGCGAAACTCCTTCGTTCAAATGTTACTAACGTGTTTCAATACTGAACGGCTGAGTCTTTTTCTAACGAGCTCCCTCTTGGATGTCAAGAAAAAAACGTCAGATATACGCAAAAAAGAATTTTGGGAAAGAGTTTCGGAGGGCAGCATGCGCACACGACTCGGCCGAGGAATCCTTGTCGTTCGACGAACGTTCGTCGCCTTCCTCAGTGCCAGCCTGTTAAGTCTCATGACAATAAGTTAGTCGGCCTGAGGAAAAGTCGGACACCAGCACTGCCGAACAGCTCGGACGCCAGATTGATAAAGGCCTACTCGGTGCGGTGGATAAAGCAAAAGAAATGCGGAACGATCAAGACGAGTAAACATCAGGACCGGCGCCTGAGCGCTCCACAACGCGCCAGGGCGTCAATCACTTCGCGCATGGTCCAGTCTTGCTCTCCATACTCGGGAAAACGTTCAGTCAGTCTGAGCTGGCCGATCTCAGCCAGTGTCTGCTGTGTTCCGCGTGCCATGACCGAGGACGACTGCAGGTGTTCTAGGGTCTCGGCCAGCTCGCGCATCTCCTCAGCCCGACGGGCTGCATGAAATGGATAGGTTGGCAGCAGCCACTCTAAAGCCTGCATAACACCAGGAAAAAGATCCTGGTAGCAGGCAAGCAGGTCATCCAGAAAATCATACTCTTGAGCTGCTACTGTGAGTTCACTCAAGACAGACACTAAACCTTTGTTCAGCCCGGAGAATAACATCTTAAAGGCTGATGCCTGTCCAATCTGATCTCCCAAGATATGCGTACGTAACGATTTGCCCAGACCGTCCTCAAACTGCTGCGCCCCAGGGCCACTCACATAAAATGTACAGCGTCCGCGCACGTCACGAGCCGGACCAATAATACACGCATCAAGAAAAGCGCACCCAGCAGCAGTAACAGTCTCGCCTACGTCTTTGACCGCCATGGGCGAGATGGCATTGGCATCGATAAACAGCGGCATTCGATCGACCCGCCGAACCGCATCAGCAAACTCACGCGCGACTTCCCTTGCCGCAGTGGGTGGAATGATCGACAGGATAATATCGGCCCGTTCGACAACGGCCGCCGTTGAATCAAGCTCGGTAATCGTCGCCTTTGTGCTCAACTGTCGGGTCCGTTCACTCCGGCCGAGCAGGCTTGTGACGACCGAAAAACCATCTTCACGGAGCACGTGCCCAACACTATGCCCCATATCACCGGGATAAAAGATTCCTATTGTCTGCATATAGTCTCACTCGTCTTGGTACAGAACAGCCTGCGGATTGTCGCGCCCAGCTCCCTACCTGTCAACCAGCTCGCGCAGGCTGAGAAAGTTGCTCTAGGTGGGTGAGAGAGCAACCGGCACGTCTGCATTCCGTATTCCACATTTCTCGCGCCTCACGTATGATAGGGCGCATGAAAAGCCTGAGAGCGGTTGTCATTTTCGTCCTTGTCATTACCACAATTGCCTATGCGTGGACGCAAACGCCTTCCTACTCGGTCTACCGTATCCAACAATCTCTCAAAACCCGAGACTACCCGACCTTTGCCCAGTATGTCGACGTGGACAGCGTTGTCGGTCATGCGCTGGAGGAACTGGGACATGACAAAGCTGACACCCCGCAGCAAAAACCCGCACCATCCCAGAACCCGTTCGCCGATCTCGTTCGTAAAGGCCTGCAAAGCCTCGCGCGGAATGTCCAAGATATAGCCATAGCTGGGGCGACATTTGCCGTGCAGCAAGCGTTCACCAATCAAGACCAGGAGCTTCCGCAGATCCCCACTGCGGCCATAGTCGGCGCGTTAGTGGGCGGAGAAACACGCGAGGACATCCGCTATTTTCCTGTCCCGCTCAAACACGGTGAAGAGCTTGAAATTGGATTACGCTACACCTCCGATGGCATATGGCGCGTCGTGCAGGTCACGAATGTCCCTGCGCTCATTGACGAGATCCAAAGACGACACCAAAGGTCCTGATCTTTACCAGTGAAGAAAGAAAAACTCATGACACAAACGACTCCAAAGCTACGTTTTGGTCTGTGGTACGCCTTCCGCAACCCACCTCAGTGGCATCAACCCTATCAAGCTCTATACGCCGAGGTCCTCGAACAAATTGTGTGGGCCGAGCAGATTGGTTACGACGACGTGTGGTTGACTGAGCATCATTTTGCCAAAGACGGGCATGCACCCTCGCCTTTGCCACAAGCTGCCGCCATCGCCGTTCAAACCAAAACCATGCGCATTGGCACAGGCGTTATGCTGCTGCCGCTCTACCATCCGGTCCGTGTTGCAGAAGATGCAGCCACCATCGACATTTTATCCAGTGGGCGGTTTGAGCTCGGCGTCGGCGTCGGTTACCGGGTTGAAGAATTTGCCGGCCTGGGCATTCCGCGCAACGAGCGTGGTCGACGTGCAAACGAAAGCCTCGAAATCATTCGGCGCCTGTGGGCAGGCGAAACCGTTACCTATAACGGCAAATATTTCCAGATCGAGAATGCTCGGCTCACGCCGGGGCCGGTTCAACAACCTCATCCGCCCATCTGGGTAGGCGGCTTCTCGCCTGCCGCGGTCAAACGTGCCGCTCGTCTCGGCGATGGCTATATCGGGACAGGCGATATGACAGAGATGACCAAGTTGTATTGCGACGAACTGCGAGCGCTGGGCAAAGATGCGGATAATCCAAAATTAGCCGGTGGACATTTTTGGCTCATTGTGGCCAATGACCCTGAAAAGGCGTGGAACGAAATCGGCCCGCACGTCTTGTATCAGATTAATGTGTACGCCGACTGGCTCAAAAAAGCCGGTCAAGATTTATTTCCACACCTGGAAGACGAGGCTGCGCTCAAAGCCAGTGGCATTCTGAATATCGTCACGCCGGAATCTGCAGTACAGATGATCAAGGATTATATAGCCGCCGTGCCCATCCAACGCTTTTACACCTGGACCATCCCGCCCGGCTATCCCGTCTCGAAAATGAACGAGCACCTCGAACTCTTTGCCACCAAGGTCATGCCGCATTTTCGATAATACTGTCGAGAACGCGGAACAGCCGGCTGCCGACTACCATGCAAGCATTTACCTCTGCTCGTTATACCGTACCCATGGGGAATCATTCCTACCCCATGGACAAATATCACCTGATCCCGGAACGACTGCTGGCAGAGGGAGTGCTCAGTCCAGACGAAATCAGTGAGCCCGAACCTATCGCACTCGACGACATCCTGCGCGTGCATACGCCGGAATATGTACATGCCTTTACCAACGGTACCCTGGAGCGGAAGGCCCTCCTGCGACTCGGTCTGCCGTGGTCCCAAGAACTGGTCCAGCGTGCTTTTGCCGTGATAGGAGGAACGCTGGGAGCGGCTCAGGCAGCACTCAGAGATGGCGTTGGCGTGAATCTCGCCGGTGGCACCCACCACGCATTTGCCGATCATGGCGAAGGCTATTGTATTTTCAACGACCTCGTTATTGTCTTGCGGCGTCTACGTGAAGATAGTCGCGCCCGGCGCTTCCTCATTGTTGACCTCGACGTGCATCAGGGCAATGGAACCGCCGCACTGTGCCGGACCGATCCGGATACTTTTACTTTTTCAATGCACGGAGAGAATAATTATCCAGCCCGGAAAGAGCACAGTTCGTGGGATATTGCGCTACCTGATGGGACAGAAGACGAGCAATACCTCCGTACGCTCAGCACAACGCTTCCTCAGCTTCTCGACCAGGCCACGCCGGACATGATGTTCTACCAAGCAGGCGTTGACGTACTTGGCGGAGATCGTTTTGGTAAGCTCGCACTCTCGATGGCGGGAGTTGGCGAACGGGATCGCCTGGTGAATGAATCTGCTCGGCAAGCAGGCATCCCGCTTGTTGTGACGTTAGGTGGAAGCTATGCCCACGATATCAACACAATTGTTGAGACACACTGTCAGACGGTCAAGGCGATAAAACGAGAGGTCTCTATCACGTCGTAAGCATCGAGTACCCCGCGGGCTATCACAATGGGAGAAAGAAAGTGCTCGGCCCCTCTAGGCTACAGCATCTTTCAGAGTCCTTTTTACGTGATTCTATAGCATCCCTCATTACTCCACCAACGGTAAATCTTCTCCCTGCGCGAGGCGGGTTAGAAAAGCGCGCAGATCATCGTTCGAGAGGCCCGGGGTATCAGACGTAGCAAAGAGGAGTGCCACATTTTGCTCGGAGGGTGAGAGACTCGCCAATTGAGCCTGCGCGCGGCTGCGAATTAATGGGCCAATGAGTCGGGCTAATTCAGAAATAAACTGCGAGGCGAGTAAAAGTTTCTCTCCAGCACTATTCGCCTGGCTCTGCATCTCCCGGTGGACGGCGGCCATCCCCGCATGCAGGACGAGTTCGTTATCCGTGAGTTTCCATAGCTCTTTTCGCACCGTCCCCCACACGAGGGTTAGTTCATCTATCACCGGCCAGAGTGCCGTGCGCAGAAGTGAGGTACTTTCCGCCGCAATGAGACGGACGAGCGCAGCCTTCCACTCTGGAGAGAGCAAGGGGTTTCCGCGCATGGAACGCGGCTTCCGGTCGGGCAGCCGTTCGAGAATCTCCCCCTTTTCATCAAGTACCAGATGATCTTCGAGCGGTTGCCCTAGAATAGTCAGACTCGCCACATAGCGCCGCTGTCCATCTTTAGCTTGTAGCACCCGCAGTCGATGCGCTTCAGCCACAAGATCAGCCCGGTAATACGTATGGCCGTGATCATATACTTTTTCTACTCCATCGCGCAGCTGTACACACGTATGCGCGGCAGGATAAAAACATTCATACGGTGCAGGCTGCCAATCAAGCGCCGCCTCAACCATGGTCATATGGATGGCGGCTTCTTCCGCCCCATGTGTAAAACGTTCACGATTTGCACCAACGTCTCCCCCACATCGAAACGACTCTCGCAATGTGGAAAAGAGCTGGCCGCTGGGATACGGACCACGATAACGAAGCGTTCCTTTCCCCTGGTCTTGCCCCAGCAACGCAATCACATTGAGCACGGTCGAACCGCCGCCATGCGGCAGACGGACAGGGTCGTCTAGAGGCGGTAAGGCATCGATACTTTCATAAGCGACCGAACGAAACAGGGTCAGTGAACGAGCAGGTTCAAACCCGCCCTCTCCCTCTAACGCCCAAATGACATCCGAAACGCCCCAACCAAGATGCGAGGCCGCTCCCGGCACAATGCCCAGAAAGCGGCCATCCAGGTTGCGTACCTTGAATTTTTGCAGCCTACCATCAGCGGAATAGGAGAGCAGCAGAAGCAACCGCCCGTGTCGATCAAAAGTTGCTAACCGACACGGCCGCGGAACTGAAACAGCCGGAGCCAAAAAGAAGGTCAGGGTCCCGTGGACGGTGTGTTCAATACGGACCTGTTCATTCACGTACCAGGTGGACCGGCCAGATTCAGACACCGGATCAGTAACCCTCAGCGTTGAGCGAAAAGTTGCGATACTCTCTGTTGTGACAGCTTCGGCTTCTAAGGTCTGAAGTGCGAGCTCGAGTGTCTCGGAGGAGAGCGGTTCAGTCATACATGCTTGCGTATTTCAGGCGGTTTGCAGCGCAGCAATCTGGCTTGGAGATAAATATTCCGCAAGGACTTCCGGCGCAGCTTCACGCACAGCATCAGGCGAATCAAGTCCTGCAGCAACCAGGGTCTTTACTTCTTCTCTGTTGAGACCGATTAGGTTGGCACGTGCGAGCCCCAGCCCCTGCGTATCGACTCCGCACCGTGCCCGCTCAGCCAGCTCGCTGAGTTGCTTGGCCGGTCCCCAGCCCATGACTTCGGCAATCTCGGCCGCCGCATTCACCAGCCAACTGATTTCATCCGCCAGGGTTAGAATGGTTCCAGCGTAGCACTGGCAGCGGTTTTCTAAGGAAGCCAGTTCATCGCCATTAATCCAACCCATGAGCAGTAGAGAGAGTTTGGCTGCCCTGGCCTCTTGTGTCGTCGGCAGCATGCGTGCGTTCAGCAATTTCTGCAACTCGTGGCCGGGCTCATGTCCTCGTTCATGCATCCATTCGCTGACTTTGCTTTCGTACCCCCGGCCACGATGTTCAGCAGCCGACAGTGGAACGTGCATTCTTTGGCCGTCTTCGGTCAAGCTTAATTCATAGAAAAGTTCCAACTCTGGCACAGCGCGTCCCTGAGCAGTTTCAAAAAACCGGGCCAATTTTAAGGCTGTGGCAGCCCGGATGCCCTTGCGCGCAGCAACCTCGCCAAGGGTTGAGGCTTCCAGTCGTCCATCTTCGCCCTCATTCACAAGTTGCGCCTGGGTCAAAACATCGAGGGTACTATCTGCCTCAGCAGACAGGTTGGCATCTTTGCCATGTTGCTGAAATCCAAGATAGGTCCGGTTTAAAAAGGCGTGCAGTTCATCTTTAGATATGCAGACTTTGGAGGCGATCAAATTGAGCACCCGGTCCGCTAACCCCGTCTGGCCAGGTGCGGGAGTGAACTGCTCTTGCTCGCCCATCACATAACCACGCCACAATAGGTCGGCCTGAAATTGATTGGTAGCGATCAAAACCGACCGCCCGAACTCCACATCCAGGCCTAGTCGTCCGGCACGCCCGGAGATGTTTTCATATTCCGCCCATGACAGGGGGATCTCGATTGCCGTACCCGTCCGCTTGTCCATGTCCCATTTGACCGCTTCGATGAACACAGTAGAGGCGGGCAAATTGACGCCAAAAGCCAGCGTTGTGGTACACGCAATCACGCGCACTTCACCCCGTCGGTAGGCTGACTCAACAATAGACCGCTCAGCCGCAGTCAGATCCGCATGATGGAACGCGATTCCACCACTGAAAGCGTCACGAAGTTGCGCCTTCAGTGACGTTTCTTCAAGCGGTTCGAGTGCGGCAAGAGCGTCTTTTGCCGGCGACAGCTTCGCGGCTTCTGCTAGTTCGAGGGCGCATTGGACCGTATCCCGCTTGCCTTTCAGGAAAATGAGGACCTGGTCATCTTTCTGGGTAAAATACTTCACATTGGCAAACAGGATCTCGTGCGGGTCATCGGATTCGATCGCGGCAAGCTGTTCTTCGCCTTCTTCGCCGGTATTATACGTGCGGTAGCGAAAGCGACCGCCGAGCACGACCCCGCGATAGAGTTCAACCGGACGCTCGTCTTGAAGGAGGAGATCCGCATCCAGCCATTCAGCGACTTGCTCAGCTTCGCGCAAAACCGCTGACAAGCCCAAAAGTTGAGGCCGGGGCTCTGAGCTGAGGAGTTTGGTCAGGGTCAGTTCGAGTCCAGACCCCCGTTCCGGATCTCCGAGCATCTGGAGTTCATCGACCACGACAAGGGCAACACTGTGCAATACATGTGGATGACGAACGAGCAGTTGCGCCAGCTTTTCATACACCAGGACAGCCAGGTGGAAGTCGCCTTGCTCGATGTCTTGATCAAACTCGCGCCGGTCCCGCGTGGCGACAGCCACCTTGACCCCATACGTACCGTACCGAGCGCGGAACGTCTCATATTTTTCTTCCGCCAAGGCACGCAGCGGTGTCAAATACAGCACTCGTTTTCCGGCAAAAGCGGAACGCATGGCGGCCATTTCGCCTACAAAGGTTTTTCCCGAGGAAGTCGGAGACGTGACCACAAGGCTCTGGCCTTCTAAAAGCCCATAGCGTTGAACCGCGACTTCTTGCACGGGCAAGAGGAATTCGCCCTGCTGCTGTTCCCAAATTTCGAGCAAAGAGTCCGGCAACTCGTATTTACGGAGATCCCGAATACGCCGCATGTCATTAGCCCTCGTGTGTTTATGCTAACAGCCCGGACGGGGATGGAAAAGGGAGAATGTGGCAAGCTCGTTATTTGTAGGGGCGACCGGCCGGTCGCCCCGGCGAGGTGATCTCGCCCCCACGTATGAACCGATGAGGCCACCTGTTCTTATTCTGCCAGCCGCGCCCGCACATAGCCTTCCATTCCGCCATAGGCCAGAATTCCAATATACAGGTCAGGTAGGTCACGAATCGGATAGCGCGTGCCTGCGCTCATAGATTTCACTACCCGACTATTCACATCGATCCGCAATCGATCCCCGGTTCGAATTTCACCCGCTTCCCACAGGGTGAGTGGCGGTAACCCGATATTCAGACATAGCCGAAAAAACGGCCATGAAAAGGCTGGGGCAAGAATACCCACGACATCATTCCGTTTGAGGGTCTCCGCCGCCTGAATGCAGGGCTCGCCTGCTCCGATCTTCCCGGTCGTTAAGAGCATGCTGCCAGACGACCCGTAGGTTCCTTCGGCTAGACCAGCCATAATGGCATCGCTAGACAGTGCGCCCTGCACGGCCTGTATACGCCCGGTCAGAATGAGTCGGTCAAGGTTCACAACTTGTCCTCAAACTGGAATAATGGCCCTTCATGACGGCAGGCTGGTAATTGAGCCCTCCTTCGAACATTCGATCCCCGACCTTTGTCTACCTACCCAACTAGCCAACTCGCTGCATACGCGGAATGCGATCCGTCTGAACCTGATCCAATGTATCAAGGCTTAGACGGGCCAGCGTCTGCCGACACACCTCAAGGCCAGCAATGAACTCCCTCAATTCGATACCAAGAAACGCCGGCGAGTGTGGGATGATTTTAAGTAAGCCTTCGTGCAGCAATGAGCGGGCTCCCTCCAGATTGCGTCGCCCCAGATGATAGAACGCCACAGCGACCTGGATCAGCCCCTGCAGGAAACTTTTCACGTCACCGTGTTCTTTCATCCATTCAGGCTCCAAGACCTCATGTACTTCAAAGAACAGGTTATGGTTAAAAAGCAGAACACCTTTCCGCAAGGCATGAGTAAGATCGGACTCACCCCGTACTTCAGTCCATTCTCCCAGCGCGGCTCCATATTGAATGAGCTGGGATCGCAGCTCTGGCCATTCAGGGACAAAGCCGGAAGCAAGACTCACTTGTCCTGATGAGGACTGCTGGTCCCAAGACAGCAGCGCGCACTCCCGAAGTCGTTGTCTTGTGCGTTCCCTATCAATAGGTTGGGCAGACGGCAACAACTCATCAACGACTCGTGTAGAAGGCTCCGACTCACAGGCCCGTCCGTATGCCGCGAGACAGCGCACAGCGGCGGCGGTAACAGAATCGTCCAACGCCTCAACCAGCAGTTCCGCTAGCACATCACGGGTGGAGACTCTCATGCGGTCAGTTCCGCCACGGTTGCACCACTGCCGCCCTCACTTTGTGGCGCCTCGTTAAACGCCGTGCAGTACAGCGAATCCGATAAATACGCTCGAACTGCCCTTCTGAGGGCGCCTGTTCCCATGCCGTGGACAATGCGAACTGTTGATTGGTTGTTGAGAATCGCCTGGTCTAAGAAGGTTTCCAAACGTGGCAGGGCTTCATGCACGCGCTGGCCGAGCAAATTGATCTCAGGCTTGCCCGACGCTTTTCGTTCCACCGCGACATGAACAACAGAAGACTCCTTTTTCTTGGCGGAGCGGCGGATCTGGGCTACAGGCACTTCAAACGTCATCCCACCTCGGCGGATCCGGGCTTTAGTCCCATTCAGCGTTAGCAAGGTCCCTTGGATTCTTCCATTCCGGATCTCGACCTCGTCTCCAATCTGCGGCAGCGGCGCATCACTAACCGGATCGGTTCGAAACGTTCGCTCTTTCTCTTGAATGACGTTTTCTTGCTCATGCAGGAATTGCGAGAGTTCACTCCGCGCCCTGCCCGGCGATATATGCGGCGCACGCAGATTTTTACGCAGTTGCGCCAGGACTTCCCGGCCTTCTTCCCGCAACCGACGGACTAGGAGTTTGGCTTCGCTCACCTCTTCCTGCCACACCTGACGACGTTTTTCCTCAGCTTCTACGAGTAAGTGTTGCTGGCGGATACGCAGGGCAGTGGCTCGTTCACGCTCGGCACTAACCTGGATCCTTTCATGCTGAAGCGAGACATAGGATTCTTCCAGCCGGGCAAGGGCCTCGGAAAATTGGCGTGTCTCAACAGAGAGCATGGCTTCAGCCGCCGCACACACCTCTTCGGGTAAACCAAGGCGGCGGGCCATGGGCAGGCCCAGACTTTGACCCATCACGTCGTACTGCAACTGATACTGCGGCTTGAGTGTTTCCAGGTCAAAGGCTACGGCTGCAATCTGATAGCTGCCATCTGCCATGGCGAAAAGCTTAACGGGACTCAGGTGTGTGGAAATAGCAAGGGAGACATTACGATCTTTGAAAAAGGTCAGCAGTCCACAGGCTAATGCTCCGCCTTCGGCCGGGTCTGTGCCACCTCCAGGCTCGTCGAACAGAACTAAGGCCGGCTCCGAAAGAGTAGCCAAGATGTCGCTCAGATTCGTTATATGGGCCGAGAAGGTTGAGAGGCTGTGCTCCAAAGACTGGGCATCTCCGATATCGGCAAATACACTCCGAAAAATGGGGATTTCGTTTGCTTCGTCTACCGGAATCAATAATCCGGTCTGAGCCATAAGACACATCAGCCCCAGGGTTTTGAGGGCGACCGTTTTTCCACCCGTATTCGGGCCGGTGATGATAAGGCCGCATTTGGCCTCCGGGAGGATGAGGTCTATGGGCACGACGGGCTTATCCGCTGCCATGAGCAGTGGGTGCTGAGCCGACTGAAGCTGGATCGTCGCACCAAAGCGCGGTTTGGTCGCTCCGTATTTCCCAGCAAAGGTGACTTTTGCATGCAGTACGTCAATTTCGGTGAGCGTTGTAAACGCCTGAGGCAGTTGATCAAGCTCCTCACGCACCAGGTTGGTCAGCCACACGAAGAGCCGGTGCTCCTCAGCTGTGACCTCTTTCTGGGCAAGGAGTAAACGGTTGTTGAGTTCAACAGCGAACAGCGGCTCGACAAACACCGTCTCGCCGGTCCCAGAACGGTCTTGCACAATGCCGGGCAGACGGGTCTGAAAATTTGGCCGGACTGGAATGACAAAAGGTTATTTTGGATAATGGCATAATGGTCGGGAAATACAACCTTTGCCTGGCTTGGACGTAAAGTGTGCTGCAAGCGTTGCTCAATATCATCCCTTACAGTCCGGATCTGACGCCGGAGAGAGCGCAGCGTCGGACTCGCCTCGTCCTTGAGCTTGCCGTTTTCGTCTAGACAACGCCGCAGCGTGGCTTCCAGGTCCGGAAAACTGGGCAAACGAACAGCGTATCCCTTGAGTAAATCTTTTCCCGCCGCCTCTCGACGGAAGAACGTGCCAAGGGTTCGGGACAGCGTTACGACCTCAAGAATGTCGAGCAGCTGCAGTCCCTCCAGTGCTGCACCGCCATGATCCACCCATTCAAACGTCGGACGGATATCAGGAAAGGGCCGTATGGGCAGGTGTAAACGTTCTTCGAGCAAACGAAAGCACTGCCACGTGCGCTCGCTGTCTTCTTTCACCACAGGCTCGGCAATCTGCGGCTGTAAGGCTAAGCAGGCTTCGTGTCCGGCAGCAGAAAGCGCGTAGCTGGCGACTAACTGCAGCACTTTGTCGAACTCTAGAGCGAGCAGGTCTCGTTCACGCATAGAACTCACACTTGCAGCCGCTAGCGCCCTATGCTAGCGAGACACACATCCAAAAAAGGAGGCGTTATGAGTACAGACAACAAACAATTCGTTACAGATTTTTGCAACTCATTGACCAGTGGAGATATGAGCAGGGTCGTATCCTATCTGTCAGAGGACGTCTTTTATCACAATATGCCCTGGGCTCCGGTGAATGGTCATGCGGGAGTCCATGAAGTACTTGATCCTTTCGTCAACGCGAACTTGCTGGAAAAAATGGAGATCAAACACACTTCCTCATCGGGTAATGTCGTCACAAACGAGCGACTGGAAACCTGGGTCAAAGGTGATGTCCGCGTCCTGCTTCCTGTCCTCGGCGTATTCACCCTCACAAACGGTAAAATAACCAAATGGTGCGACTATTTCGATAGCGGCACCATTGCACCATTGATGGAAGCCCTTCAGCAGTCCTAGGGAAAATCTTGCTTCACTTCGGCGGCGTTCACGGTACAAACGATACTTTGATCGCCCCTGAAGTCTTCTTGCTCGCCGCTTCGGCCAGCGCTTTCCGATACTGCTCAAGTGGATATTTACGAGGCCGGATCACTCGTAAATCTGCTCGCCGACGAGCAATGAGATCAACCGCACGCACGAAGGTGTCTTGCCGTTTGCCGCGAAATGTCTCGGTCCCGTACGTCAGGCTGCCGACAACAGAAATCTCTTTCATCCAAATCGGCGTCCAATCTATCCCTTCTGGCATGGCTGCCAGACCGAGAATAATGACCGAGCCTTTTCCTTGTGCCATACGCAGAGCTTGATTTAACGTGACCGAACTGGTGATGGTGTCGTACACTAAGCGCACGCCGCCGGCTAAGAGTGCGCTGCCGCTAGAGAGGGGGTAGACCTTGGTCTGTACCAGTTCGCCGACCCGCTCCATCACATCGTTTTTTTCGGCATTGACGATGTGATCAGCTCCGAGCTTGCGTGCCAGCCTAGCTTGAAAGGGGTACTTGGCCACACACGCCACCCGACACGACGGCTCGACCGCTTTGAGTGCGGCAATATTCATAAGGCCGATGGTTCCTGCTCCAATGACAACCACGAGCTCTTTGCGTCGAGGTGGATGATTCAGCACGGCCCGCAAGCAGACTGAAAACGGTTCAATAAGCGAAGCCTCATCATCGTCAATCTTATCCGGCAGCGGAGTCAGACGGTGAGCTGGAGCAACGAAATACTCCCCCCATCCACCTCCCGTGTCAGGGCAAATGCCAATCAACAGGCCGGGGCGCAATATGCCCTCAGCGAGATGTTCACAAATATCTGAGTTGCCAGCTCGACACTGGACGCAGAGTTTCCGAAATCCACGCTCCCGACAGCCCAGCGTCGGGTCGATGGTCACCCGCTGACCGACATGGAGCCCGCGGACGTGTTTCCCAACCGCAGCGATTTCCCCGAACAGCTCATGACCCGGAATCATGGGTATATTGAAATATGGTTCTGCCGAGGGCATGGGTTTCCACTGCAGGAACCCCAAATCACTGCCGCAGATGCCCGCGATTTTACTCCTCACCACAACCCAGCGCTCACTGGGCAGGTCAGGGATTGGGACGTCGCGCAACTGCAGGTGAGACAATCCAGGCAAAAAATCAGGCGCAGGAGGGGCACCTTTGTGTGGCTTATCACCAAAAACGAGTGCTTTCATACATTCTACACTGTCTGCAAAAGCTGGCAGATTGCGTCAGTCTTCCGTACTCGGCCAAAGGCCAGGCTAAACGCTTGGAGGGCGGAACGGTGCAGGTCCGGGCTAAAGGCGGTACATCCATCTTCAGCAATAATAACCTGAAATCCACGGTCAGCGGCATCACGCGCGGTAGTTTCCACACACACATCAGTGGTCACTCCACTCATGACCAATGATTCGATACCCATATTGCGCAGGGTTTGGTCGAGCATCGTGGAATTGAACGCTCCACTGGACGTTTTGTTAATCACCAGTTCATCCGGCAGAGGGGCTAGGCTCTCATCTATCCGCCAGCTTTCCTCATCCACGGCCGGAAACATGCGACGGCCCAGAACGTTTACGCTGAGCTGATCCAGCGCTTTCCATATCGTATTGAGATCCTGTCCGTCTTTGAGACGCGAGCCTATGCCCGTGTATACGATAGGGATATTTTGCGCCCGGAAGCATTCCTGAAGTCGGTTGATATTTGGGACAACGGTTGCATTCACTCGCTTGCAATAGCCTGCTGTTACACCTGGAACAAGTTTCTCAAACGTCTGCATCAACGGATAGTGTGGGCTCACGAAAGAGCGCTGCATATCAATAACGAGTAATGCAGTCTTACTAGTGTCTAGCGTGATCGGCGCCTCGTCTTTCAGGCGAATAATCTCGAGAATTTTTTCGTGGTCAGTCATCGATCCTCTCAGATGCGATCCGCCTCTTCAACAGGCCCGAGGAATTCTCGTGCCAGGCAGCGTATTCGTCCTCTTCCTTTAGACGAAGTAGGCGTCGGGTGCAAGAAAGAGGGAGCATTGCGAGAGACACGGGTTTTTGTCATGATCATACCGTCTGTTCGTCAGAGTAGTACAAGCAGGCGGAAGAACGGAAGGGAACGGCATGGCGCATATCACGGCACGAGAATTCGATACGTTTATTCGCCTCTTAACAGAACACTATGGCCTCAATTTCGTCCATGAGCGTCTGCTCAAGGCCAACGCCTTAGTGTCCCGCAAACGCCCCTCAGGGTGGCAACCGCTTGCCTCCCAACTCTATCAATTGAGTGCAGGTCTGCGCCGCGATCATCCTGCCCGCCATGCCATCGAACTGCTGTGGCAGGACATGATGTCCAGCCAAACAGAGGAAGATCAGCAGGACACCCTCGATACCTTGGCCGAGCGGATCAATGCTTGTCTAACGGAAAAATTTACAGTCATCCCAGAGAAACAGACCGACCTCACTTCAGCCCTCGGAGCCTACCAGCAGGCGATTGCCGCACTCTCGACGGATGAGGCCGCATATACCGAAATTCTTCTGCGCGCCTCGACTGATGTCGCTAAGTTTCTGCGCGAACATAAAGAGGAAGTCCTTGTGGCGCCTGTTCTAGCAGAAAAGCCGGCAGAGAATGCTGATGGACTGACGCAGGAAGAAAAAGAATAGGAGGGCGCAGAACACTATAAGTTCGTAGGACTACGAACTTATAGTGTTCTGCGCCTCGAGGCCCTTTTTTAAAGCCCGCACTGTTGACACAAAGGTCTCGCGAGCAGCACTTTTTTGCAAAGAGAGCGGCACCGGTAAGCTCACTTTGTCTTTGACGACCGCAGAATAGGTCAGCAGCGTTTTGGCTCCGTCTGGCGACGGGGTAAAGCGATATTCCCCTTGTATGTCGCTCAGTTGACTTTCAACGCTCTTAATCAGCACCCGGTTTTCGTCTGGAATAAAGGTAAACTCCAGACTCAAGCGCTGCGGCTGTCCGAGCAGCACCAGCTCAAACAACACAAGCTTACTATTTCCTTGGGCCTTGAGCAGCCGCGATATGCGAACGGTCTCGCTGAATTCAGCGATCCGTTCCGGCTCGGAAAAAGCCTGCCAGATATTGGTAATCGGCGCTTCAAGCCGGGAAGTGAACTCCATCGTCATGGTATCGGTCCGCTTATGGAGTTTCTCGCTCAGGATTTCCTCAGACGGGCCCTCCCATTTGAGTGCGGCCGTCCGCATCTGATAAAAGCGCAAGCCGATAAAACCCAACCCGACAATGAGCACGGCCGCAAGGCCTAGGAATCTCTTTTTCATCTAGAAAGCTGTGCTGTTCTGGAAGACTCGGATGACGGAGCCAGCGTCCTAGCACCCGGTGTCATCAGCATGTTACCAGCCGATGGAATAGGAGCGCTAAAATAGATCGTCTCGGCGCCTCGGATATGACTCCGATTGAGGATGTAATCTCCACCCAGAGAGGGATTCCACACCCGCTCTGCGATTTGATAATTAGCCCCTGTCAATACATAAGCAAAGCCGCCGGTAATGCCGCCCAGGGCGGCATAGGCGAGTTTGGCCGGCACATAAAATACGTTTGCAGCCACCGTTGCCGTTCCAACACCCGCATCTTCAATATAATCGGCGAATACAGGCGCCGGAGTGCTTAACACGAGTCCTAACAAAGTCCCACACAACCCTTTTCGTAATGCTTGTCCCATGGCTTCCTCCTCATCACCCTTCCGTTTTCACCACACACCCTTGGGGGAGCAAACTGAGTAAATGGGTAAAGGCCCGGTCAACGTAATTCTGATCCTTCGACTCAAGCGTAACTTTTACCCGATATTCCGGATCATTATTCTTGGGATAGGACCCGAGCAACAAGTCTGGAAATTCACCCAGAGTTTCATTTAGAAACACTGCTATCCTACTCTCATATTCTCGCGTGTACAATACTTTGAGATGATACGGGTCGGCAGCGAAGCGGCTCTTGAGAGCCAAAAACTTCTGCCGGAAGATATCCGGGATACCCGGCAGGATGTAAATATTCTCAGCTTTAATTGTAGGAAAGCGGATCTTCCCATCTGCAATCAGCTCAGCGCCTTCGGGTGTATCGGCCATCTTCAGGTAAGCATCATTCGCTGGCCGGCCATTGAGATATCCTCGCAATTTTTCTTCTAATACCGGATGACGAATGACCTTGCGCTGCAGTGCCCGCGCGACCCCTTCGATAGTAATATCGTCGTGCGTCGGGCCAATGCCTCCAGAGGTAAATACGACATCAAACTGCTGGTGAAAATCACGAACAGTTGCCGCGATCACAGCGAGCTCGTCAGGAATGACGATAACCCGTTTGAGCGTGACCCCAGCCTGTCGGAGTTCTTTGGCTAAAAAAGGCGAATTGGAATCGACCGTCTTGCCTGACAGGATTTCATTTCCAATGATAACGATCCCAGCATCAAGTTCTCGCACAGTTTACACTATAAACCGATTTTTCGTTGTCTGGCAAGATTCACGCTTTAGCCCCTATCAACCAACCAGGCCAATATTCAAATCCGTCAGGTCAGGGATCTCACGCAGCAAATACTCTTTCAGCTTTTTCTTTAACCGGCTTTCGAGCTGACGTACCCGCTCACGACTAATCCCATATTGATCACCAATATCCTGGAGCGTCAGGGGCTCTTCGGCTATAAGCCGTTGGTTGAAGATGACCTCTTCTTTGCCTTCCAGCGTACTTGCAAAGTTAGCCATTTTCTGACTAATCAACTGCCGATACTCAGAGGTCGATACTTCCTCTTCCGCAGTTAAACCCTTATCAGCGAGAAAATCTAGAAAGGTTGTAGACTCGTCTCCGGCATCGATCGGAGCATCAACCGAGAGATCTCGGGCCGCCATCCGCTGCTCCATCTCCACGACCTCACGTTCTTTCACCCCGAGGTTTTGAGCGAGCAATTTGGGCTCCGGCGAAAATCCCTCAGCCTCAAGCCGATCTTTTTCTCGTTGCAGATTAAAAAATAGTTTTCGTTGAGCTTGGGTCGTGCCCAGTTTCACCATACGCCAGTTGTTCATGATGTAGCGGATAATATACGCTCGAACCCACCAGACGGCATAGGACGGGAACCGCACCCCACGGTACGGGTCGAATTTTCGTACGGCATCCATCAGGCCGACATTGCCTTCTTGAATCAAGTCGAGCAAATTGCGAAACGCGCGCTGATAGCTACGGGCAATCATGACCACTAAACGCAGATTAGCAGTCACCAGACGGTAAGCAGCCTGTACATCCCCGTACTCTTTATACTGCACTGCAAGCTCATGCTCTTCTTCCGGAGAAAGCAGAGGATAACGGCGAATCTCGGCCATGTAGCGGCTAAGGGAATCCGTGGGAACAAGAGCGGTCTCCGCTGTGTCTTCCTCTATGGTCCCAGTGACTCCAAGAGGCGGGGCAGTACTCCCTTTTTTCTCCGCCAACACAGGCTCTGAGCGGTCGCCTTCAGCGACAACCGGAACAGTGGTACTATCAGTGACCTGACGTTTCATTGAATAAACAGTCTTTACTGAGCGGAAAGATATTACAAACCGGCTGCTCTATACCGTGCGCTTCACCGGATCTCACCAGATCTCAATGAAACAAAGAGAAGGGTCTGTTTCAACCCACAAGCCTACGTTTCTTCGATCTGTTCCGGCGGAGCTTCCTTCCACACCTTTCCTGCGGCAATCTCGCGCAGTGCCGTTACCACCTCTTTATTATCGGCTTCCACTAGAGGCGGAGATCCTTTGAGTAAGTCTTTGGCTCGTCGTGAGGCAACCACGACGAGTTCAAACCGATTAGGAATTCGAGCTAAACAGTCTTCAACAGTGATACGCGCCATTCTGACTTTTCCTTATGCGCAAATAAAATTCGGGCTCCAGTCGTGTATTATACCAACTTGTTCACCAAAAGGAAGGAAGCTGACAGCTGGGCGTTTTCCGACCTTGACAAGCAATACGGCGCACTGTACTTCCGGTCCGGGAGAAAATTATGGGGTTTTGGGAACGTCTTGTTGGCTCGGAACAACCACAGCACAAAGATCAGAGCCTTTTATTGCCGGAGCTTTTGGATAACTATAAAGCCGAAATAGAGCTTGCCAAACAAATCCAGGCGCATGCAGAGCTTTCGCCGCATCAAGCAGGGGCAGACCAGCTCCATGCAGCAGCGCAGGAGCAAAACCGTATCATCACACTTCTCCAAGACAAGATTGTTGAGCTTGGGGGTGAGTGCCAGGAAAGTGCCACGACTCCCAAAGAGGGTCAGAACCACTGGGCCCGGGTCATCCACGACCTGGAGGACAACCAAGCACTCACGCGGAAATATAACGAACAGGCCATCTATTGGGATCCGGATGTCCCGGATGCGGCGGTGTTCTTCCTTACCCTCGAAGGAGACAAGCAGCGCTTGAATGCAGTGCTGCGCGATCTCGCGGTCCGAGCCGATCCGCACGCCATCGACTAGACACTGTCATCTTCTCGATCTTTCTGTGTGGGCTTTACTCTTCATCTTCCTGGGCGACAAGATGATCCCGACTCATCGGGCGGGGTGCAAAATGGCCTTGGACTGATGCCGCGGATGGTGGCGTCCAATTTTGTCCCTGTCCAGGACGGGGGACGTTCTGTTGGCCCTTAGAGCGCATGTTCGATGATTGATCTCGTCGCCACGGCTTATTTCGGACTTGGCCGCCGCCCGAAGATTTGAGTCGATTCCCAATGAATCCGACCCGCTCTTCGATTCGACGCAATGTTCCTGTCACTGAGCCGAGCTCCTTTCCAATATTCTTCTGCATGAGCTCTGTAAACAAAGAGCGCAGAGTCTCTTGTGTTATCTCTGCTTTTGGCGACGTCGCTGTCACCGCCGTCCGCAATGCTCCCATTTCAGCAACAAGCGTTGATAATCCCTGCGAGAATCTCTCTTCCAATGTCTCCAGCCGCTGCTGTAATGCCACGATCTCCGCCTGTACCGGAGGCTTAGTCGTAGCACGAGCCCGCTTTACCGGACTCTTTCCTGTACGACTACTCGCCTTTTTCACTGCAGCAGTCTTTTTTACGGTTGATCCGTCCGTGGACTTCGAAGCTGCCTTTGCCATGCCCTTCCTTTCTTGTCGCTCATACAAAATCTGCAGGATGGTGAGAATATCTCCCTCGCCCTAAATCATGTTTGTCGAATACTCTAATAATTCCCCAAGTTTGCGAATTTTACTGGCTCGGGCCGCCCATTCAGCGGGTGGGGCTTGCCCAAATTCTTCAAGATGGCGATGGAGGCTGTTTTCCAGGATCTCCAAACAACGAATTGCCATGGCCTGTTCCTGCTCACGACGGCGAGCTTGCAAAACCTTACGCAGATGAATGATCTCAGCCACGATCTGAACTCAATCTGTTTAGTCCCCTCCTATGACAGAGGACTCCGAGGTTGCTCGTGGAAACGCCAGCCACCTTCAGCATACCACTCAATTTGATGCGCAATCCCAAGGAAGATACGCACGTCTCGATCCTCTAACCCGGACCTACCCAGGATCCGCCGCAAGGCATGCATGATATGATCGGGATTATCGCGGTGTAAAAACCCTACCTGTAATAAGGCAACTTTGAGCCTTTCATACATGAGCTCTTGCCGCTCAGCGGCAGCCAACGGCGCAGGGATTGCGGGAAAATCCTCGGTTGGCTCATTTCCGACGGCTCGAAAGACAGTATAACAACACAGCAAAACTGCTTGCGCCATGTTGAGTGAAGCAAAACCCGGATCAGTCGGAATAGTCAGAAGTTTATGACAACAGCGCAGATCCTCGTTGGTCAGACCACTATCCTCTCGACCGAAAACAAAAGCAACACGATTGGTTTTCAGCGCTGCAGCTATTTCAGGCGCAAGCACTTCAGGGAAACGTGCCCCATCTCGATACAATCCGGATCGGCACGTTGTCCCAACCACTAAGCCACACTCACTCACCGCTGCACGCAAGGAGTCGTGCACCTGCATACTGTCTAAGACATCTCTAGCATGGACGGCCATGGCATCGGCCCAGTCGCGGCGAATTGGGGCTGGGTTAACGAGCATAAGATCTTCAACACCAAAATTTCGCATTGCACGTGCCGCGGCGCCAATATTTCCGGAATACTTCGGTCGGACAAGAACAATGCGAAGCCTTGCTAAATCCATAGACGGTACTGACCGACTGCCTGATTGGCATCATGTCGATCGTGAGCGGGAAGCCTAGATCTCCAGCGAGTGCGATGAGGAAGCAGTCACCACATTGATGCTGCTAACGCTTACTGACAGAGACTCCTGGTGAGTTACCGTCACTCCGTTGCTCACGGAGCCAACGCATAAGCGCTTCTCTCTCTATATATCGCCTGCGTTGATGCGCGTGGCCTTCCCTGTAGACGATATCCGCT
Source organism: uncultured Enterobacteriaceae bacterium (assembly GCA_964639795.1). Taxonomy (GTDB): domain Bacteria; phylum Desulfobacterota; class Binatia; order Bin18; family Bin18; genus Bin18. The sequence goes on from CAZXFE010000018.1 coordinate 23,448, forward strand.
TCAAGTAGTTCTTCGAGATAACGATGGAGTGGGTAGGACCCCTCTCCGTCCCCCATCCCCTGTAATACCTCACGGAGGCGTTCCAACCACTCGCCGTCGAGTTGCATCTCGACTCGCAACGGTCGACCAATGGCGAGCACTTTGGATCGGATGTTTTTCTGCATGAATACACCATATTCCGTGGGAGCCCGTAGTATTTCCTTATTTTGTCCGCTTTTGCAAGACCTAGCGCTACTTCAGGGGTTGATTCAGGGGACTAGCACTCCATTATTTGCGTTGACCCTGACAAGGGGATCGACTACAACTACGTATACGTTTTGCGTCGGCTCTGCACTGCTAGGCCCTTAATGAAGATTATATCGTTTGGCGACGTGCACATGGTAACTGCACAGATGGAAAAACTGGCTGGAGAATTAGCCACAGCAGATATGCTTATTCTATCAGGCGATCTGACAAATTGGGGGGGCAAGACGGACGCCCGACACGTCATTCATGCTGCCCAGGTGTACTGTTCGTCTGTCCTTGCTCTGCCCGGCAACCTCGATCAACCCGAAGTCGTTGATTTTCTTCAGATGACACGTGTGAGCCTGCACGGCGAAAGTCGACGCTACGGAGACCTCGTCTGCTACGGCTGCGGAGGGTCAAATCTCACACCATTCCACACTCCGCTAGAGTATACGGACGAAACGCTCTGGCAGCTTCTCCAACAAGCCTCTGCTGACGTTGCGCCTGATACGCTACAGATCATGGTCTGTCATACCCCACCGTATGCAACCAAGGTTGATCGGCTACTCGACGGCCGGCCTGTCGGCAGCCCCGCTGTCCGACAGTTTATCGCCGAAAAGCAGCCACATCTGTGTCTGACCGGCCATATTCATGAGTCGCCAGGAGTAGACATCATCGGACGAACAAAAATCCTTAATGCCGGCCCTTTTTCAGAAGGAGGCTATATCGTCGTGCACTACGAAAACGGCATACTTGACGCAGAGCTCCGGTTTGTATGACGTTCAGCCTGACAAGGAATGATTGTGGCAACAGCCTTTCATCATTTCCTACGAAAAGCGGCACAACCCATCTGGGACGCTATTTTTTCCCACCCTTTCATCGAAGAGCTCGGAGCCGGCACCCTAAGCCGCGCACGCTTTCTTTTTTTTGTTCGCCAAGATTATCTGTATTTACAAGATTTCGCCCGTGTCCTGTGCCTGGGAGGGGCAAAGGCAGACTCTTTAGACACCCTCCATATGTTCACCGAACATGCGGCAACTGTGGTCCAGGTTGAGCGCAATCTGCACACCAGCTGGAGTAAAAAGCCCGGCATCACAGCGCAGGTTCTCGACCAAGCAGAGCGCGCCCCAGTCACGCAAGCCTACACACGCCATCTCCTAGCGGTTGCGCATAGCGGTACGCTGGCTGAAATCGTTGCAGCCGTTCTGCCGTGTTATTGGATCTATTGGGAAGTAGGCAAGAAGCTGAACGTCTCTCCGCCGGCTGACCCCCTCTACGCCGAATGGACACAGGCCTACAGCGGCGAAGGGTTTGGCGCACACGTCCAGCAGCAACTTGACCTTATTGACCGGCTCGCTCAAGACAGTTTTGAGGGCGAACAGAAACAGTGGGAGGAGCACTATGTGTAGAGCTGCCGGTATGAATATCTCTTTTGGGAACAGGCGTATCGGACCGAAAGATGGCTGGTCTGAGGCAGGCAAGAGTCCCGGCTGAGCAATCGGTCAGAATCGACAGCTTGCCGCCCGCCCAGTCGTTGTAGAAAGGCTCCCGATCTATTCCCCATTTCAGTTTGGGTGAGGGGCGCATACGGAACAGAAATCTACCCTAACGTTCCATCCATCAACATGGTCTGTTTTGTCCCTAATTCTTGACGTTTAGTAGAGTCGGGCAGTCTAGGTCCAGGGACCTAACGCTCGTAAGCGCGCAGCCCCTCTGCTGCTCCTTCCGTCCGAATTGGGCGCGTCCCTTTAAGTGTCTCACGCAGCGTGCCGAACCCTACTCAGAATGCCATAAGACCCCCGGGGGGAAAGCATAAAACTCGTTGCCCTTGCTGGTCTCCAGATGATCATGTCTCTTGGTTCCCCTGACACTCCAGACGGAGAGACAACCCAGCAAAAGAGTTTTCAGCGTGAGATAGGTAGTGGGGGATAGGTGCTCAAACATTGGGGTGATGTATGTGAACGGCGCGAGCGCTGAGCGCGATGAAGTCGCAGCAGGCGAACTCTACCAAAAAGCGTGTAATCTCAATTCAGCGTAAGGTCGCTATGCACTCTACTCCGCACTTATCTATGGCGTTGGTATGCAGTAAGGATACACCCCGTGCCACGACTGCGGCCGAGAAAGCCTGTAGACTAGGATACGGGGATTCTTGCACATTTATACGGCGGATAAGACTCGTTCAAGGTTCGTCACGCTGAGGAACCCTCGTACGACCCCTCTCATAGCGGGAGAGGGAAATGCC
>CAZXFE010000019.1:0-13530 GCA_964639795.1 uncultured Enterobacteriaceae bacterium
CTACGGAGATGCAGCGTTGGCCCGGGTGATACCGGGTCGGGAGCCTTTTGCCCCTCCAGTAGGTGTTAGACTGAGCAGGAAAAAAATGTTTTTCAGTCCGGACAAGGCGGTTTGCGTGTTAGGGTTGCCGCAAAGTTCCGTGCGTGCGGCTTTGGAAAAGGCAATCGCTTGGTTTCAGGAGTACGGCTACGTCAAAAGAGCGTAGGGGTAGAGGATGGAAACTGAGTCACGGCTTAATCGGAAGAAGACGAGGGGCCATTGATCTTTCTAGCTCTTCTGGGCGGAATCTCTGTTCTCGCTTGGCTCGGCATTTTCTGTCATCCGGCCCGCCCGTGGAATTTTCAACCTGTTGGAGAGGACCTTCCTGCAGCGCCGCCTCCTCAAAAATGGCCGACTGTTTGCGCGCTCATCCCTGCCCGAAATGAAGCCCTCTCGTTGCCGGCTACTCTCCCTGCTTTGCTACAACAAGAATATCCAGGCCTCTTTTCGGTCATATTGATCGATGATCGTTCAGCGGATGATACTGCCGCTGTTGCGCGTATGCTTGCAGAACAAACGAGTGCGACTGACCGACTGACCGTTGTGGTGGGCGCTTCGCTTCCCTCCGGCTGGGTCGGGAAAATGTGGGCTCTTGACCAAGGTGCTAGCGCGTCCGGTTTCGGAGACCGGACTGATTCTTTACGACCGGATTATCTCTTATTGACTGATGCTGACATTTGGCACGCTCCCGACTCGGTACAACGTTTGGTTTCGGAGAGTGAGGCCTCTCAGCTTGGGCTTAACAGCCGTATGGCCCATCTTCGATGTGTCTCTCGTCCAGAGCGGTTCCTTATTCCCCCGTTTGTGTTCTTTTTTAACTTGCTCTATCCCTTACGTTGGGTAAACGATCCTCTCAAGACAGTTGCTGCCGCTGCAGGGGGGTGTGTACTGCTGTCTGCAGATGCCCTTGTTCGCATTGGCGGCTTTCAGGCATTACGCGCGCAGATTATTGACGATGTGAATCTCGGTCGACGAATCAAACAAGCCGGCTTTGTCATCCGGCTCTCGCTGAGCCGCACTGCTGTGAAGAGTGTGCGGGCGTATGAGACCGTCTACGCTATCTGGAGTATGGTCCGTCGCACGGCATTTACCGAACTCAACTATTCCTGGCTGCGGCTCGCTGGAACCCTGTTCGGTATGGGGATCACATTTATCGTGCCTCCGCTGTGGTTCCTCGGTGGTGCCAGTGTCTGCCTGGAGAGATGGATTGCCGGGGCCGGTGTCTCGTGCCAACTTACTTTTTTGCTGATGGCTGAGGGTGCCTTTGCTTGGGCGCTTATGGCTCGCGTCTACTGCCCCGCTGTTCGGTTTTTTGGCCTTCGACCAGCCTGGGCATGGACCCTGCCGTTAGCCGCTGTACTGTACGAAGCCATGACGCTCGATTCCGCGCTCCGCTACGCAACCAAGAGGAAAATCGATTGGCGCTAGGGGGAAGATCATCATGAAACCGCCTCTCTGTGTCTTTACTGCCCTCGCCTGGGAGAGTGCGGCTGTCCGTTCTGTCTTGCGTCAGGTGCAGCGTGAAGGGGAAGGGCTGTGGAGAGGATCAACTGGTGGGCACGACGTTATCATTGTCACTGGTGGTATAGGTCCACACCGAACCCGGCAAACCGTTGAGCAATTCGTAGCAACTCCTCTGAGCGCGGTTTTCTCTGTCGGTTGTGCTGGCGCGCTTATCCCTGGCCCAACCACCGGCCAGCTTATTCTTGCGCCGGCCGTACGGATGTATGCTGAGGAGCAAGATGACCAAGAGAAAAAGGAAGAGTGCCTCGATTCGTTCCCGGTGCACGCCGGCCTCCTGGATGTAGCTCGAACTGCAGCGACTCATGCTGGCGTGGAAACGGCTGAGGGGGGAATTTTTACGAGTCGGCGGGTGCTTTTTAGCCCCGAAGAGAAACACAGCTGCGGACGCAAGACGGATTGTATTGCGGTTGAGATGGAGAGCGGGGTGCATGCCGAATTTGCTGTTAAACGGGGGCTTCCTTTTCTGGTTCTCCGCGTTATCCTCGATTCTGTGGATATGACAATTCCGCCCATGAAAGATGTCACATCGCCAGATGGAAAAATCCGTATCACACGCGCGCTTACCCATGTTGTAACCCACCCGCAGCACCTTCCTTTCTTGCTCCGGCTCAAGCACTGTCGTGCAGGAGCAGCCGAAACTATCGCACGCATGTGTCAGGCGTTGTTTCCTCTGCTTAATGATCGAGATCTTGTCTGATACGAGGGCGAAGGGGTGTCTTTGATCCACCTTTGGATGGCCGTCAAAGAGGCATATTCTAAGATTCGAGACGGCTCGCCGATGTCTTTTCTGATGCCCGGCACACGCGGTGCCAAAAGGAGGACTTGGTACGGCTGTCCTGCTCTGAGTCTCCTCACACTGACAACGGAACCCTGACCCGATATGTGTCGTGCCTCAGTGTGTCAGCAGCAGGATATGGTGTATTTATCTATTGCCCACTTTTTGTTCTGCTAGTAGCTTCTTTTGTAATTCGTAGGCGGGTTTTGCCTGGTTGCGCTCTCCGCGGATGAGATAGAATCGCACCGCCTGTCCCAGCGTTTCTATCGCTTTGTCCCGCTGGTCGGTTTTACTATAGGCGACACCTAAGCCATTGTGGGCAGCGGGATTGCGTGGATGTTTCTTAATGACCTCTTGGTACGCCTGGATAGCCTCTGGGTACCGTCCTTCACGCGTATAGGCCGCAGCTAGGTGGGTATGGGCCGCACTTTTGTCGGGATCGAGACGAATGGTTGCTTGATATTCTTCTATGGCTTGATCCATTTGGCCTTGGCGTTCTAACTCCTGTCCCAACTCAAAATGGGCGGCCGCTGATGAGCCATTAATACCCAGGGCCTGTTGGAAAGACGCCCGTGCCTTGTCGAATTGCTTCTCTCGGCGGAACGTAATCCCTTCGTTGACATAATAGCCTTCGAGGTATTGGCTGGCCCCTGGATGGCCGGGACTGAGCTTTAGGACGGTTCGATAGGATTGAAGGGCATCCCCAATTGCTCCAACTTTTTCACGCACGACGCCAAGGCGGTAGTGGGCATCAACATGATTGGGATCAATCTCGGTGAGAATCCAATGATATTCTGCCATGGCCTCGCCCCAGCGCATTTCGGCCTCAAATTTCTGACCACTATCGAGGTGATGCAGAGGATCGGCTCCCATCAAAAGAACCGCACTGAGGCTTATCCCGAGTGCAAGTCGACGGATATTTATTCGTTTCATATTGCCTCCAGTGTGTATGTCCTGAACTGAGTGATCGGGGAAGTCTCCTCAAGCGCTCCTTTTATGTGAGCCTCTTTTCATTCTTCCAGTCAAGCCCGCTTGTGTGACAATGAAGGCAGGAGCCTACTAGGCGTTGGGAGGGAGGTCGGCTACAATAACTCGTTATGACAATGTCATCAAACGCGGCGGAGGATAGGACGGCTTCGTGTGAGCACTTAACGCAGGCTGAAGAACAAATGCGAGACTTGCTCCGTGTCATTAATGATCATCTCAGGCTGTACGAACCTGAAGAAGATGCCTATGGTTCTCTGCTGTCGGTAGCCCATCATTTGAACGAAGGACTCCGGGAGCTGACTTATTTACTGGATCAAACAGATGAATCTGGAGTGCAAGGCTTTGTAAAAGAAGTGGGTCATTAGAAACGTATGCACCAGAAGGGATCTATGAAGATATTATGAGCGACGGTACGAAGCGTCCAGCTGCGCAACCAAAGGAGCAACAACGTCTCTTGACGGCAAAAAACGGCTTCTTGTTGCACGTCTCGCCACGGGCGCAACCAAAAGAGGTCACCATCTCGAAATCGACAGGCCCCCACGTTATTTACGGAATATCGTACGCCTATCCTATACCGATGCCTGTCACACTGAGTAATTGAAGGATCTTCCGAATCGCATCTTGCCGGTTTCTTCCTTCTCTCATCTGCTTCAGCCTTCGTAGATCATCACGGACTTGCCCGCTGACTGGGATGTGACCAGGGTCGCTTTTTCGAAATCGATAGCTACTTTTGCGGGTGGCAGATCGGGGATATTCCCCGGAGTGCCATGGAAGGGCCGGCAGAACAATATCAGTTGCTCCGCTACTTCTTCTTCAACAAAAGATTGGTGGCACAGGGGACAGACTAAGGCTGGAATATTCCAAATCGTGATCTCAGCTCGACTGCCGAGCTGCGAAAAGCGTTGCTTGACTCGGTGGGAACGCGGCTGGGCTTCACACCCTGCCGTGCATTGCTGCAAGACTATGTTCATAATCAATGCGTGCTCGGGGATGGAAACAAATTGCCTGTCTGATCATCAAACACAGATGTCTTGAATATATTGCCGGTTCGTCCCGTTGGCGGAAGGCCGCGCGCAAGATACTCTGCCTCAGCGTTGCATCGCATGCGGTATGAGCGTTCTATCCGCAAGTCCGGGATCTTGCCCTGATGGTGTAAGTCTCGAACACGGTGAAGGGAGATTGCAACCCCCTGGGCAAACTTAGCAACGATACAGAACTCGGGTCGGTTGTGGGTCTGGTGCATGATCTCCACGCCAGGGTCTCCTTCGGTGTGTCGCGGTCAACCGCGGGGCGCCTTGCGACGCCCCGCCCGGTACGGTACCGGCCCACTGGAGAGGACCCTCAACTTCCTACCCCTCATGCAGCTTGCCTCCCTTTTCCCCGCAACGAAGTTTCTTACCGCGCGGTATGCGCAGATTGAGGCTTATGAACAACCGCTGGTTGATCCGCAATCCAAACATTTATAACACGAGCCGTTACGTATCATGATGGATCCACAGTCTGCACAACTCGGAGCATCGGCTTGGGATTGCCAGGTTGGTTTGGTATACCCCGTGGCTGCTGGCGACCGATCAATGCCAGACAGACGGGCATTGGTTATGGTTTTTGCGGTATTCCTGATTGGCAAACCAGGCGCGGAAGGCTCCGGTTCAGCCTCCGTCAGTCCGGCTTCCTGTTTTTGCTCAGTGGACAAGAAACGCGTACCCAGAAAACGGAAAATATAGTCCGTTAGAGATTTGGCAAATGGGACATCCGGGTTTTTGGTGAATCCAGAGGGCTCAAAACGCACATGGCTAAACTTATTGACCAAAGCTTCGAGCGGAACGCCGTACTGTAAGGATACGGATGTCAACGTGGCGATCGTGTCCATCAGACCCGAGATTGTACTGCCTTCTTTCGCCATGCGAATGAACATTTCTCCAGGGGTTCCGTCTTCGTAAAAGCCGACGTGGATATACCCCTTATGTCCGGCAATCTCAAATTTATGACAAATCGCTTGCCGATCCTCGGATAAATGTCGACGCACCGGGTTGGGCCCTGTAGCGACAGCTGTCCGGCCCTGCGACTCTTCGGTTTGTTTTTTTGTATCGATTTGTTTTTTTGTATCGAGCGGTTGGATGCGCTTGCATCCATCCCGATAGATCGCAACCGCTTTCAAACCGAGCTTCCATGCTTCTACATATGCGTCGGTAATATCTTTGACCGTCGCATGGTTCGGCATATTGATAGTTTTCGATATGGCTCCGGAGATAAAGGGCTGAGCCGCCCCCATCATACGCAAATGTCCGAGGTGGTGGATTGTCCGGCTACCGTTGGCAGGCTTAAAGGCACAATCGAATACCGGCAAGTGCTCGTCGCGCAAATTCGGTGCGCCTTCGATGGTTTCCTGCTCGTCAATATACTCAACGATCGCCTGTATTTCCTTACTGTCGTAACCCAGCCGTTTGAGCGCTCGCGGGACCGTATTATTCACGATTTTGAGCATGCCTCCACCAACGAGGCGTTTATATTTCACAAGGGCAATATCGGGTTCAATGCCCGTAGTATCGCAGTCCATCAAAAAGGCGATGGTTCCCGTCGGAGCCAATACGGTCGCTTGGGAATTACGGTAGCCGGCTGTTTCGCCCAACGCTAATGCTTCATCCCATACTTTTCGAGAATCAGATAACATCTCGAGCGGGACAAGCGCTGGATCGAGCTTATGGGTGTAGGAGCGGTGCTTATCAATAGTTTTAAGCATGGGCTTGGCATTGACTGTATAGCCCTCAAACGGGCCTATTTGTTCAGCAATACGGGCGGACTGCAGGTAGGCTTCTCCTGTCATTAGGGCGGTGATGGCACCGGCATACTGCCGTCCGGCTTCGGAGTCATAGGGCAAACCTAGTGACATGAGCAACGCCCCCAGGTTGGCATATCCCAGGCCCAGCTGGCGAAAGGATTTTGCATTCTGAGTGATTTCGTCGGTTGGGTAACTGGAATTATCAACAATGATGTCTTGAGCCGTGATGCTGATATCGACGGCGTGTTTGAACGCTGCCGTATCAAACCCACCGTCTTCTTTGGCGAATTTCAGCAAATTGAGCGAGGCCAGGTTGCATGCACTATTGTCGAGGTGCATATACTCCGAACAGGGATTCGAGGCGTTGATGCGTCCGCTGTTCGGACACGTGTGCCAGTCGTTGATAGTAGTATCAAACTGCATGCCTGGATCGCCACAATGATGCGTCGCTTCCGCAACCATCTGCATGAGGTCGCGCGCCGGTAAAGACTCACACGCTTCGCCTGTTGTGACAAAGCGGGTTTGCCACTCCTGGTCATTGACCACCGCCTGCATAAAATCTTGCGTTACCCGGACCGAATTATTCGCGTTCTGGAAGAAAATTGAGCCATAAGCGTCACCGTCGATGGAGCCATCATAGCCGGCTTCAATCAGGGTCCACGCTTTTTTCTCTTCGTCTGCTTTACACTGAATGAATGCGACAATGTCCGGGTGGTCTGCATTGAGCACGACCATCTTGGCTGCTCGACGGGTTTTTCCGCCTGATTTGATCACCCCGGCCGAGGCATCCGCCGCACGCATAAAAGAAACCGGTCCGGATGCGGTTCCACCGCCGCCTAATTTTTCTTTGGATGAGCGAATGTAGGAGAGATTGACACCCGATCCCGAGCCACCTTTGAAAATGAAACCTTCTTTGCGGTACCAATCAAGAATGGAATCCATGGTGTCGTCGACTGATAAAATAAAGCACGCCGAGCATTGGGGATGGGGCTCGACGCCAACGTTGAACCACACTGGGCTGTTAAACGCGAGCTTTTGTTGGACGAGCAGATGGGTCAAGTCGTCAGCGAAATTTTGCGCATCATCAGTGCTTGCGAAATAACCGTCCCGTTTCCCCCATGTGGCAATCGTATGCACCACACGACTTATCATTTGGCGAACGCTGGACTCTCGTTGCGGGGTCCCGATGGGGCCCCGGAAATATTTTGAGACAACGACGTTGGTCGCGAGCTGTGACCAGGGTTTTGGAATCTCTACATCGTGCTGTTCGAAAACAACCTCTCCCTTTTCGCCTGATATGACCGCGCTGCGTTGCTCCCATTCCACCTCATCAAACGGGTCGACCGTCGGCTGCGTAAAATAGCGTGAGATCCGGATGCCCCTCCGTTTGCGTTCTGTCTGCTGTTTGGGTTGTTCCGCCACGGGTGTTCCCTCTGTCTTGGCCCTGAGCGTCTCCTCCATCCGAGCTTTCCTCCGCACCTTTGTTGCCATAACCTCCTCCTCTCCTCACCTCACCGCTCCTCGTAGTTGTAATACAACCGCAACGAAAACTTGTTTACACACTATATATAGTATTGTCAAGTTTTGACGGCCGCTAGACTTGGGGGTAATAAAATCTCTTCTCTTTTCGCGGGTTTTGCCTTATTGTCGACAATGTATGAATGAGCGAGCCAAGAATCGGCACTGGGATTCAGCTGCAGAGATTTTACGCACGGTCTTTCCGGACAGCGCTCAACCGGAGAAGTTGCGCGTGTATCGGGTGTGGGAGATCTGGCCCAAGGTGGTTGGGGCGTCAAATGCACGCGGCGCACAGCCGACCAGATTTCGGAATGGAAAACTTTTTGTGACGGTTTTCCACCCGGCCTTAATGCAAGAGCTCCAGTTTGTGAAGGGTCGCATCCGAAAACGTCTCAATCATTATATTGGGACAGACGTCATCTCACAAATCTATTTTGTACGCGGATCGGTGCGACCTGATGACTTACCGTTCCAATCGGTTGCCCAACGCACACTGCCAGAGTTTCGGGATGTGGCTATGCCGTCCATAGAGAATCCGCAAGTCAAAGCGGCCTTCTCATCTCTCTTGGCCGCTCACCGTCGTCGTGTGGCAAAGATACAGGCGGACGAATAAGGCTCAGCCCCACAGTCCGGCGGCCCAATTGGCTCGGTTATTTCTCAAAGCGGATGGCCATAAATTTTCTGTTTGCCCTCAAAACTGAAAGCTGCTAGCTGAAGGCGTATGAAACCAGCTCCATTTATGTTTGCGCGCCCTGGCTCTGTGGAAGAGGCCTTAGCCCTGCTTCAGGCCGGCGGTGATGACGCCAAAGTGCTTGCCGGAGGACAGAGTTTCGTGCCGTTGCTCAATCTGCGTATAGCCTCCGTTGATGCTGTGGTCGATCTCAATCGTTTGTCTGAGTTGGCATATATTAAACGGGACACGGACACGCTGTGCATCGGTGCTATGACGCGTCATCGGCAGGTCGAGGTTTCGGAAGAGGTGAAGACGACTCAACCCCTGCTGGCTCGTGTCGCCGCAGAGGTCGGTCATTTGGCGATTCGAAATCGAGGTACGATCGGGGGCAGTCTGGTCCATGCCGACCCAGCCGCTGAATGGCCTTTAGTGGCGGTTACGCTGGATGCCCAACTCGTCCTGCGTTCACATGAGAACACGCGCACGGTTGCCGGACGTGATTTTTTCCTTGGGCCGCTTATGACGGTCATTGAGCCCAATGAGATTCTGTGTGAAGTACGTTTCCCTGTTCCGCCTCCCGACGCCGTATGGGGCTTCCAAGAGCTGTGTCGGAGACCGGGTGATTTTGCCATTGTGGCGGTGGCGTGTCAGCTCTCCCTTGATCAAAGCGGCCTCTGCTCGGCTGCTGCACTCGCCGTTGGTGGAGCGCATGCAACTCCGCTACATATTCCGGATGTTGAAACAGTTATCTCGGGAAGCAGAGGCGAGGACGCCGTTATTGCTGCGGCCGCAGAAATAACGGTTGCTGCGATGGATCCGTCAGGTGACGTGCATGGCTCAGCCGATTACCGGCGTCGCATGGTCAAAGTCCTGACCGCACGAGCGTTGAAAGAAGCGTGGGCAAAAGTAGCATAGAGGCAATGAAAATGGAAAACTCAGAATTTACCGATCGCCAAACCATACACGTACGCGTCAACGGTCAGGATCTTGAACGTGAAGTTGAGGCGCGGAGACTGCTGGCCGACTTTCTACGTCATGATCTCGGTCTGACTGCAACACATCTTGGCTGTGAACACGGCGTATGTGGTGCCTGCACGATTATCATGGACGGCGAAAGTGTTCGATCGTGTTTGTTGTTTGCGGCGCAAGCTGACAGGGCGGAGATTCTCACGCTTGAGGGCTTGGCAAACGGTGATGAAATGCACCCGCTCCAGCAGTCATTCTGGGATAACCATGCCCTCCAGTGCGGCTTTTGTACATCGGGGTTTCTCATGAGCGCAGTCGACTTACTACAAAAGAACCCGGATCCAACAGAAGATGAGATTCGGCACGGACTCTCAGGCAATCTGTGCCGGTGTACGGGATACGCCAATATTATTAAAGCCGTGCAGGCAGTGGCAGAACAGTCATAACCATAGGAACAAAGTATATGGAATCGGGACAAGGTGGGACCGGGAAAATGATTGGCGCCCAGGTGCGCCGGGTTGAAGATCCGCGCGTTCTGTTGGGCAAAACGCAGTATGTGGATGATCTTGATCTGCCTGACACCGTCGCCCTGGCCTTTGTCCGTAGCCCGTACGCCCACGCGCGTATTACCAGCATTTATGCCAGCGCCGCACACGAGCACCCCGGGGTGCTGTTAGTATTAACCGGAGCCGACGTCGCCGACGCGATTAAGCCGCTTCGGGTCGAGTACGAGGCGAGTAAGGCTCCTACACATAAGCCGTGCGACTGGCCGGTCCTGGCTCAGAAAAAAGTGCGCTTCGTGGGTGAGGCGGTTGCCGTTGTTGTTGCGACTGATCGTTACACTGCCGAAGACGCCGCCAACCTGGTTGATGTCGAGTACGAGGCTCTGGATGCAATCTGGGACGTGGAGCAGGCGCTTGCCCCCGACTCTCCGCTCGTCCACGAGGAGTGGGGCGACAATGTCATGCAAACCGTGCAGGTCGAGATTGGCGCGGTCGGCAAAGCGTTTCAGGAAGCCGACTGCGTGGTTTCGGAACGCTTTGAGACGGGCCGCCACATGGCGTTGCCCATGGAAACACGTGGCTGTGTGGCCAGCTTTGAGCCCAGTCGCGACGCCTTGACGCTGTGGTCTTCAACGCAGGTGCCACACGTCTTACGGACTCATATCGCCGCCTTGCTCGACTTTCCCGAGCATCATATACGCGTAGTGGCGCCTGATGTCGGCGGCGGATTTGGACAAAAGGCTCACGTCTTTCCTGAGGAAGTCGTTGCGTCGTATATCGCCCTGCAGCTCAAAAGACCGGTCAAATGGATTGAGGACCGGCGTGAAAATTTGTCGGCCTCAATGCACGCCAAGCAGCAGGTGGTCCACGCCGAGCTAGCCCTCAAGAAGGATGGCTCCATCCTGGCCGCCAAAGGCCGCTTTCTGGGCGACGTTGGCGCGTATTCCGAATTTCCCTGGGGATCTGCGTTTGAGGCCGGTCACGCGGCCTCCACCATGCCTGGACCATATAAAGTCCCGGCATTTAGTTTCGAGGCCGTCTCAGCCGCGACCAATAAAACCACTATCGGCGTATACCGTGGAGTGGGATTGCCCATCGGTGTTCTCACTATGGAGCGCCTTATGGATATGGCGGCCCAAAAGCTGGGTCTTGATCCGGCTGAACTCCGCTTGCGCAATATGATTCGTAAAGAAGATCATCCCTATACCACCATTGTGGGTGCGGAGATTGAAAGCGGTAGCCATCGGGAATCCCTTCAGAAAGCGTCGGGTATGCTGGGCTATGACAATTTTCGAACGGAGCAGACACAGGCCCGGGAGAACGGCCGCTACCTGGGTGTCGGCATCGGCTGTTATGTCGAGGGAACGGCGCCCAGTTCGGCGGCCTTCGAGTCCATAGGCTTAAACTTAGGCGGTTATGAGTCGGCAACGGTTCGCATGGATGTTGCCGGCAAGGTGACTCTTTTGATTGGCACTCACTCGCATGGACAAAGCCATGAGACGACCTATGCCCAGGTCGCTGCTGACGAACTTGGGGTGCCGGTCGCTGATGTCCGAGTGATTGAGGGCGATACGACCGCCGTGCCATACGGGATGGGGACTTGGGGCAGCCGCAGTGCAGTAACCGGAGGAGGAGCAATCTCTCGGGCGTCAGGCAAGTTACGGGGAAAACTCCTGCGTATTGCGGCCCGTCTTTCCGAGGTGCCGGATGAAGACCTTGAGCTGGCTGAAGGACTGATCCGGCGCAAAACCGATGGGACCCCGTTAATGCCGATCAAAGACCTGGCGCAGCGTATTCTCATGAGGCCAGGTGGCTTACCTCCGGATGAAGAACCAGGTCTGGACATGACCGCCCATTATGAACCCCCGCCCTCAACGCATGCCAATGCTTCACACGTGGCCACGGTGGAAGTGGATATTGAAACCGGACAGATCACTTTGCTGCGCTATATTGTGGTTGAAGACTGCGGCACCATTATCAATCCCATGGTCGTTGATGGTCAGATTCAAGGCGGCGTGGCGCAGGGGATAGGCACCGCTATGTATGAGCATGCCATCTATGACGAAAACGGTCAATTTCTGACCGGTACGCTGATGGACTATCTTATCCCGACCGCAGTCGATGTTCCCCAGGTTGAAATCGGCCACATCGAAAGTCCGTCTCCACATACGCCGCATGGCATCAAAGGTGTGGGTGAGGGGGGCGCAATTGCTCCACCTGCCGCAATTGCGAATGCCGTGGCTGATGCATTGTCATCGTTTGGGGTGCGGGTAAACGAGATCCCGCTCACACCTGAGCGAGTGCTGACCATGCTGGACCGGGCGAAGTTGGGATAATAGCCCTTGTCGGTTAAGTTGTGCATGGGAACGGTCAAACAGTTTGATTTTGAAGAGGATCAGACTGCCCGCGGCCACACGATCAAGATGAACTCTACATTGCTATGACTGGCCGCGGTACGTTAGTCGTTGACGACGAACGCCATTCGTGCGGGACCGGCGATATGCTGTTCGTACGTGCCCACCTCGCGGCTACGCGCCACCCCTCCAGGGAGGGGATTTACAGGTGATATACCTTCTGGTTTTTCTCCTCTTTTATTCTTGCGATTTTACCGACTCTATTGAATCAAACCCACCGGCCAAATGCGTCGAAATTGGTGCACAGTGCCAACTATCAGACGGCCCGCTCGGCGTCTGCCTATCTGCTCCATGCGTCGGGGACGAAACTCCGCCGTGCTTTGTCTGTACATCGCAGCATTGAAGGAGACCGTCTGTCTTATTCTGTTATTCCTTGAGTTAAGAATTCATGCAGCTGCTCGGATCGGGAAGCCGCTTAATTCGTCGAATGCGTCAGCAAGGCTAATGACCCGTCCAGCCTGAACGTCCTACGGTCCGGCCCGGAGTGTCCGTATCGCCTGTTGATCGGCGAGAATATTAATTTTCTCTAACAGACCCGAGAACTCTTCGTAGTTGAGGAGAACTGCTTTTGGTAGTCTATTTTTGGTGATCAGAATATTCTTGTGCTTGTCTTCAACCTGATGTAAGAATTCGAACAATTTGTCCTTAGGCGACCAGACCGGAATATGCTTTCCAATATTCATAATAGTATCGTTACTCGCACGGCTATCATGATGTTCTTTGTAGGAACCTGATTTTGTAAATCAAATGGCTTCTGTATCTTCGAAGTTGACCATCACCGTATGGTGTGATTAGCCGCTAGCGTAAGCTTTTCAATCGGGGGAAACACGCATGAGTAACTACGATTATGATTTCTTTGTTCTTGGCGCGGGATCGGGGGGCGTACGGGCGAGTCGGATCGCAGCGTCGCATGGAGCTAAGACCGCCGTTGTTGAAGAACGCTATCTCGGCGGCACTTGCGTCAATGTCGGCTGTATCCCCAAAAAACTGCTCGTCTACGCTTCCGAGTTCAACGATTACTTTGAAGATGCAGCAGGCTTTGGTTGGATCGTCGGTGAACGCACGGTCGATTGGAAAAAGCTGATTGCTAACAAAGACAAAGAAATCAATCGGCTCAATGGCGTCTATCGAAATCTGTTAGAGGGCGCCGGCGCGGAGATTATCGAAGGCACGGCACACCTGACCGATGCGCACACGATAGAAGTAGACGGAAAGTCGTACACTTCAGAGTATATTCTGGTTGCCACGGGCGGCTGGCCACACTTTCCCCAAACCCCGGGCATCGAACATGCCATCACGTCAAATGAGGCCTTTTACTTAGACGAGCTGCCCCAACGCGCAATCATTGTCGG
>CAZXFE010000019.1:13540-25507 GCA_964639795.1 uncultured Enterobacteriaceae bacterium
CTCAGATTCTACTATCAACTGAGATTCTTTGACAATCCTAAATTAAAAGAGTTTGTTAAAGGCAAAAATGCGCTAATTGTCGGCGGTGGCTATATCGCGGTCGAGTTTGCAACGATTTTCCATGGTCTTGGCGTGCAGGTGACTGAATTGTATCGGGGGGACCTGTTCTTACGCGGCTTTGATATTGATGTGCGTGAAGTGCTGGCTGATGAAATGCGTAAGCGTGAGGTAGATCTGCGCTTTAATGCGGACGTGAGCCGAATTGAAAAGACCCCAGATGGTATCAAAGTCTCTCTCAACGACGGAAGCGAGCTCGAAGCCGATATCATCATGTACGCTACTGGCCGTTTACCCAAGACCAAGGGCCTGGGTCTTGAGAAGGCTGGTCTTGAGATGAACGATATCGGCGCGGTACAGGTCGATGAATACTCCCGTTCCCGGGTGCCGCATATCTTTGCGGTTGGCGATTGTACGGACCGGCTGAATCTTACCCCTATGGCTATTGCCGAAGGTCACGCAGTGGCTGAAACGCTTTTCAATGATAATCCAACCCGGCCAGATCACATGAATGTGGCGACAGCGGTGTTTAGCAATCCCAATATCGGAACGGTTGGCTTGACGGAAGAAGAAGCGCGCAAGGAGTATAACGCAGTTGATATCTATAAATCGTCCTTTCGTGCATTAAAGCACACCTTGAGCGGGCGAGACGAAAAGACGTTTATGAAACTAATTGTCGATCAGAAGTCGGACAGGGTGATTGGCTGCCACATGGTCGGCCAGGACGCAGGAGAGATCATTCAGGGTATTTCTATTGCTGTAAAATGTAACGCAACCAAAGCCCAGTTCGACGCCACAATCGGCATTCATCCAACATCGGCGGAAGAGCTTGTGACTATGCGGCAGAAGGTGCCATGAGTTCAATGGTGTAGAGGCGACCGGCCGGTCGCCGGGCGAGGAGATCTCGCCCCGAGGTCACTTACGGCCAAATAACCCGAATCTCTTCGACCAGCAGGCCGACTGAATTTTGAATATCAACAAAATTCGGCACGTCGTTAAACTGCTCAACTTGCATCTCGTCAGACTGCCAGCCTTTCTCAAATGAGGCCATATCTGCCCAACACAGTTCGGCGACGCCATCGTACTTCGGCGTTTCGGCTCCATATGTCTCGGGCGCTACGTGGCATTGAACATAACGTTGCAATCCCGGAGTTTTGGGAACTATGGGGGCATGTTTATTCCGCCAATAATCCTGGAACTCGGCGACACTCAGACCTGGTTTACGCTTGACTAAGAAAAGGGCTTTTACGCCAGGCGTGTCTTTGGCAAGCTCTGGTCCAGGCACGACGACATTCTCCCGCGTCATCAAAAACGACGGGCCTTCGTCAGAAATAAAATTCGGCTCATCAGCGTAAGCACCGTTGATGTAATCAGGATTGGCTCCCAGCCCTTGACCCGTCTGGATATCTTCAAACCAAATTTCAGCTAAACCTTCGTACGGACTGGTCGTAAAGCTCGGAATATCTTGGGGAATCCGATGGCTCTGGACGTAGCGCTGGAGAGCCTTGATGTGCTGCGCCAACGGTGCGTGCACTTCACGCCAGTGACGATGGAACTGTTCGAGGCCGATATCCGGTTTTTTGGGAATGAGAGCATATCCTTTGATCATTTTGAGGCCTTCTTAATCATTCTTAGTCTTCCGCTTTATACAACGTTGGTTTCGGCGCCGCACCCGCGGGCAGTTCGTGAACTGGCACAAAACGCGATGCGTCGATAGCCTGAAATCCTCTCGGGTTGCCTTTATACTTCTCTATGGCAAAAGCCACTTCAGTCATACTGAGCGCCAGGTTGAAGAGATTATGCTCTTTAGCAGGCATGTCGTCCAAAGAGAACTGGTCGAGGTAACCCAGGGCAGCTTCTACTCGTGGTCGAAGTTGGGCGTAAAACGCCTGAAGTTCCTCCGTTGTACTGGTGCGCCGTTTTTTTGTACGCTCTCGTTCGGTGTCCAAACACCAGCCGGCTTGGGCTAGTAGTTCCAGGTCTGCAAATTCTTGCGGTAGAAGAGCGTCGGCCATGTCGTCCGTCCTAGTCGAACAATGAATCTCGAACACCGTCACGTCTGGCGCGGATTTCTTGCTCCACCGCCCAATAAGAATGCCGGACGAATAATTCTTCGTCTTGCAGATAAATGTGATCAATGGCGCGAGTCTCTAATGCTTCCTGGGTATGTTCATGTGTGGCACCGTCTTCGAGTAGCGCATCGCGCAGCAGAATCTTATTGTACTCCTGCCCAAATCGTTCACTTGGCGTGCGGGCGCAGGGCATGTGGATCTTGAGTTCCCACAGCGCCTCATTCTGTGAGATAGGCCAAAACTGATGCGTATGCCATACCCCAGGTAAAATCAGAATATTGAGGTTCGGAAAAATATGGACAATGTCAAAACCCCAGTCATCCGCGTTCGTCACATTGATGCCCTGACCCGTTGGGAGAACGAAATCGTTGTCTCTTGAGGTAATAGCAGCCGATTTGCCGAGTGCCACTCCCTCTATATCTTTAGGTTGAAAGTATTTGTTGCCGGGCCAGTTGCCGACGCGGTGTCGGTCGTACAGGTCCAATGCATAGGCATGCCCATAGGGATTATCCGGGCGGGTGAAAATGTCCGGCCAGGAGTAACTGTGGAGGTAGGGAACATGGTAGATCTCAGATTGGGCATCCTGCATCAGTTTCCAATTCGCACGCTGGTAGGACTGATAATGAAATTGGAGTGGGACCCGTTGAAACGGGAAGTCCCGCATGCGCTGACCCGCTTCACCCAAATATTCCTCTAAGGTTTCCGCCGGGCTCGCATCGAGATTGACGAATATGAAGCCTTCCCATACGTCGGTGTGAATGGGAATGAGATTGGCCTTGCCACGAAGCTCTTCGTAAAAGCGTTCCCCGTCTGGGGTGTCTTTGAGGTTGCCTTCGGCATCATACACCCAGCCGTGAAACTTGCAGCTCAAATAACACGAGCTTGAGCCTTTATAGTTCCAGACCAATTTATTGCCACGATGGCGGCAAACGTTGTAAAAGCCGCGGACTTTATTGTCCTTACTTCGGATCAGGACAATTGATGCCTTTGCAATGGCGATTTCCTGTACAAAATAGTCGCCAGGATTGGGGATGGCATCGACGGTTCCAACATGCAGCCAACATTTTCTGTAGACATATTCCCGTTCGGACTCAAACCATTCTTTGGAAACCATGGGCTCAATAGAAACCGGACCTGTGCCTAGTTTCGGGTATTTCTCGTGCCAGCGATGAACACTGGCATCGAAGTCCTTATTCACGGAAATGTTGATATGATCCGCCGGTTGGATATGCGGATCATCCTCCATGCGCGTACTCATGCGACCTTCCTCATTTGCTGGAACCACTCGCGATGTAATCTTTCACGCGGGTACGGAGATTGCAAGGGAAATCAGGCTTGCCGCGCTTTAGCACAACGTCAGCGATTAATATTCCCTGGTGTAATTCCCTCGCCTGAGACGAACCGGGTGCCAATTGCCCCCACCAGTGCGCGCCTGCGGCCCAACCCTGCGTGTTCGCGCACGTGGTAGACACATTCGAACCCCGTGCAGTGAGACCCGAGAAAGTGGCCGAGGTGCTTTTTCCCCAGCTCTTCACTCGTCCAACGGAGCACGGCATCCGACGCTGCGACTAGATGAAAGCCGCCAATTGCCGCCTGTGGGGATTGATCGGAGATCTTTGTTTGGATGTATTCTAACGTATTGATTATACCGGCATGTCCACAACCTGAAACAACGATAGGGCCATCTTGTGTCACCACTACGAGCGACTGGCTTTCCGGTATAACGTCATGCACGGTCTCTCCATTACGTTGCATGACTGACTCAGAATTTTGCGGATAGTTTTTTTCAGGATGGTGTCTTGGCACGGGACCTGTCACCCAAACATTCGGTGCAATCTCCGTCGTTTGTAAGTAAACAATAAAAGACGATCCTAATGCCTCAAGGGCCATTCTCCTGGTGACCATGGGGTTGCGTTCCGTCCCATTCGGTCCTGGCCGTGAAGCGAAGATCCCCTCGGCAACGTGAATGCGTGAGAGAGCCTTTGGGTTCTTCTGGATCAACTCTTTTCTGAGCGTTTCGAGTCCGCCTGTATGATCGCCATGGTGATGACTGAGGATGAGATCTTCGGCCCGTGAGAGATCGATTCCGAGTACTTCGGCATTACGGAGCACGTTTCTTGGAGACCAGCCGGTGTCGAAGAGAAAAGCTCGCCCGTCTGCCTCTATCCAGGCTGCAAAGCTCCATTCGCCCTGTGTAGTGGACCTGGATTCTCCATGCGCATGAATATCTCCGACATTTGTAGCCAAGATTGTGACTGTGACATCAGGGCCTTTTGCTTCGGCCGATGCAGTGAGTCCGAGGCACACGTTGAGGAGCAGGGCCATGAAGGAGCAACGGACAATCTGATGCCAACGATGTAGATGCATGGGAGCCTCCCTTTCCTATTTTCGAACAAGCCTTCAAACCAGGGCAGAACAGTCTTCTCATTAATCGATTATGTATAGGTGTGACCCCAGTCGGGCTGCTCTGTATAGGTCACTTCGGCAAACCCGTTCCCGATAAGGGTGTTGTTTGTCAGGCGGTCGGCCATGACGGGAAAGATGAAATCCTGCGCACCGTGAAAAATGAGGGTAGGTAGAGCTTCGGTCTTTTTTACATCAAGCCAGGGTGGCAGCACGCCTGGAAAAGGCGCAATGGCGCCAAAAAGGTTCGGACGGGTTGATCCTATGGCGTAGGCGAAAGTTCCGCCGTCAGACAAGCCTTTGAGGAGAACACAGTCTGGGTCAATGACGTGGTCTTCGCGGAGGTGATTGAGGATAGGCATAATTGAGAGTACGTCTCGATCTGGGTTTACGATCGCCCAGGTGCGACCCAGCGATTTTGGGGCGAGCACGATGTGGCCTTTGCTCTTCGCCGGACACAGCCACGCCAACAGATATTCATCACTTTTCAATGGGCCTTTTTTTTCTTTTTCTTGCTTTTGCGTTTGGCCGGCGTGAGCAGGGAGACATAGCTAACGCCGGCTCTATTGTCCGTAGTCGTTGGGAGATTGGCTGCCTTCCAGCCGGCATTCCCGGCTTCCATAACACTGACGTTGGTATAACCTGCCGCGGTCAGCTGCTCCGCAGCTTTTTTCGCCCGCGGACCCTTTTCGCAACCAATGATTAGTGCGGTCTCTTTGGGACACACATCGTCCATAACAAGATCAAAACTCTCATTCTGAAAGACTTCGTCTGTTGTGGGGTGAAAGAACACAATAGGCACGTTGATTGCTTTTCCTTTGGGGCGACCCTCCGCGAATTCCGCGACGGTGCGTACATCGACATAGGTCACAGCAGGGTCATTATTCAGGCGCTCGAACGCTTCTTGTGGGGTGAGGGTTACGAGACTCATGCTACAGCTCCTTACGCGGTCGGAAATTCTGGTGGGTCAAATTCACGGACAAATGGCGGAATAATTTGGCACCGTTCTCTTCCGTGAACTGGCGCGGTGCCGGTCATCGTGTACTCAATTTCCCCGTCTGTTTCTCCACCAGTCTCCCTTGTACTGACCTCTTCTAGGTGATGATGCACGATTTTCCCGTTTGGCGATAAGGCGAAGATACACTCCAAGATTTTCCGGGCTGGCAGGCGACCGTGTTCAGAGTGGAGCAGAGTTTCCCGTTTCTTCATGCTGTTCCCTTCCTAGGCCGGGTATTTCCCGGCGCGCAATGGACCCCTGTACTTACGGGGTTTTGTCTTGACAGGCAAACGGTATCAGGCATAGCATTGCAAGCAACGAGGAGGGGCCTCATTATTATGCAGGAAGTCAAACAGAAAGAACTCGTGAACGGGGAGGTCTGGTACCAACCCGGAGACGAAGTGCCGAATGTTCCGACCAAGCTTTTCGCGCTGCAAAACCTGTGTACTGATTGTAAGATGTGCGAAGTGGCATGTTCTCTGGTTCACTCACCCGATGGAACGCTGAACCCAGTATGGACACGTATTAAAATCGACCACGCGCCCCAGGTCTCACGGGTATCCCCAGACGGCTTTGGGTTTATGCCGGCCATCTGCCATCACTGCGCCAATCCACCCCCGTGTGCCGAAGTCTGCCCGACGGATGCCTTCTATTATGATCCCAAAACACAAGCCGCGGTGATAGACCAGGATAAATGCATTCAGTGTATGGAGTGCGTCCCCGGCTGTCCGTTTGACACTGTCTTTGTTGCTCCGACAGGCGAGCTGCTTAAATGTGATCTATGCGGCGGCGACCCGGTCTGTGTGAAAGCCTGCTCCACCCGGCCTGAGATGTTAAATAAGGGTAAACAATATTCTCGACTGCCCGTTCTCTTTTATGAAGATAAGGCCGCGTTCGGCAAAATCTTACGCGAGAAGCCGGAAGCACGAGACGAAGTCGGCATCATGCAGGCGATGTTATCAAAAGGGAAAGTGAGCACAGCGGCGTAGGCGCGGACGCATGCATGCCTCTGTAGCGGATGGAACCCAGAAGACGCCTGTGTAGCGGAACACAGGGAAAACAAAGGAGCCGTGATCATGGAAAGTGGATTACTACGGGTGGATTTATCAACGGGAGAAATTAAACGAGAAATACTTCCGCATTCCATGTTCGAGCGCTGGGTGGGCGGCTCAGGCATTAATGATTGGCTCTTGTGGGAGCATTTTCTCAAGCATGACGTCACGTGCGATGCGCGCAGCCCGGACAACGTGCTCATCTTTGGTGTGGGCCCCCTGGCTGGCGTGGGGTCAGGAATCGGAGTCAAAGGCCGCCTGACGTTCAAAAGCCCGTGTTATGGGTCTTTTGGCGACTCAACCGGTGGAGGCAAGTTTCCATATGTCGTCCGCTTTAGCGGCTATGACTATATTGTTGTGACTGGCAAGGCGCCTCGCCCCGTTTATATTCACATTAGCAATGCGGAAGTGACTATCTGTGATGCGACTCATCTGTGGGGAAAGGACAGCACCGAAACGCACGAAACCTTGCAAAAGGAGTTGGGAGATTATCCCTCAGAAGCCTACACACTTTCGATTGGTCAGGCTGGCGAAAATCAGGTTGGTATCGCTGGTGTGATTGCGGACGGCTGGCGCATTCACGCCCGCTGCGGCGGCGGCGCGGTCATGGGATCAAAGAACCTGAAAGCTATTGTTGCCCAAGGCACGCAGGGCATCAAAATTGATGATCCATCGAGTTTGCTCGAATGGTCGGATGGTTTTCGCCAGAAGCTCGACACGAATGAAGCCGCCTATGGTTTCAAACGTCGTGGCACCTTGGGTGCAGTCGAGATGTACCAAAAGATAGGCGGCAATTTTTGGCGCAATAACCAAGGCACGATGTTTCGCGGTGACGAAGTGCGTTCCGACAACTGGGTCAAAAAATATCATAAATACTCTGAGGTGTGTTCGTCCGACTGCTATATTGCCTGTGATGGCCGTTATAAGATCGAAGGTCACGAGTCAGAAAAGGCTCAAAAGTATGTTGGTGAGTCTTTTCGCCATCCGGAATATCTGACGACGGGGAGTAGCGCTGGTGCTTTGGATGTCCGCGACTGGGCAGAGGTTGCTCACTGGGGCAAGATTACCAACGAATATGGTATCGATAATCAAGATTTATCTTGCTCGATTAGTTTTCTTATGGAGCTCAAACAGCGCGAGATAATTTCTGATCGTGACGTGGAAGAGCTGTTCGGGAAACCGCAAAGTTTGGAATGGGGCAATATGGATGACATCGAAGCACTGGTTGAAGATGTGGTCTACCAGAAAAATCCCTTTGGCTGGCTGTTTCGGGATGGGGCCTATCACGGCGCCCTACGCTATTCCGAACAAAAGGGTCAGAATTTTATGAAGTATGCCACCTATGGCAAAGGTGGCGCGAGTTTCACCGAAGAGATGCGGGCCTTCCCGACCTGGATGAACAACATGGCTGTGGCTTCGCGTGGTGCCGACCATCTGAAGGGCATTGGCCTGATCGAGAAATTCCAGCGTAGAGACTTGTCTAAGGCCTACTTTAACGGCAGGACGGAAGCTGCTGATCCAACGATTCCGGATCTCAAAGGAGCGAGTACGGCCCTTATTGAGAACCAGGTTGCCCTCATTAATTCGTATGGAGTGTGTATGTTCCACTGGATGCTTGACCCCCTCGGCTATGCTCCTGAGAGCTATTACGGCGAGGTGTATACGGCAGTGACCGGTATTGATCGGACCAAGGAAGAACGCATGCTCGATGGGGAGCGTATTTGCAACCTCGAAAAGGCATTTAACTCGCGCATTGGGATGCGGCGTGAGCACGATACGATCTGCGAGCGCTGGATGCATGAACCGTGCCCTGAAGGCCCCAACAAAGGCCGTGTGGCCGGCGACATGTTTGAACAAGTACTCGAAGAATATTATGAGTGGCGTGGATGGGATAAGGACACTGGTCTCCAAACTCGTAAAAAAATGCAAGAGCTAGGTCTCGAAGATGTCGCCGATGTGCTGGCAGCAGACAATGCCATGGCAGGCGAAAGCCGCGATAGTCGGGCGGTGCATGTTGAGGTCAAGGCCTCCGATGTCAGTATGCCAGACTGAGGTCGGTATTCCAGATTAAGGAAAGGACACCAACGTGATTACAGTCCAGGCTGAGTATATGGCTCGTTTTAAAGAGATTACGCAGGTTACGAGCGAGAGCATCCAATTGGAACAGCCGAACATGGCCGAGCTGGCGCAGATCCTGACGACCAAATATGGTTCGGTGATGGAGGCGTTGTTGATCGATCCGAATACGAAAGATCTGAACACTAACGGCACCTTGTTTATGGATTCAACCGGGCGTCGTTTGTTTATTGAGGATAGCCTGGCGGATGGAGAAACCGTCTCTTTCATGGTCGGCATTGCCGGGGGCTAGACGACGACTTCTCAGGAGGGGCACCTGTCTGGTTTGGGATGTGTAGGGGCGCAGTATGTTGCGCCCCTATATTTTTTGTGCCGTATGAAAAGAGTGTAAAAGAACATGTCCGAATCCATCCCCGAAATAGATTGTGACGTTGTTATCATTGGTGGCGGTATTGCAGGTCTCTCGACGGCGGTCAGCGCACTGAACGAAGGCGCTGAAGTCATCTTGCTCGAAAAATCCCCGAAGCTCCAACGGGGCGGCAACTCGGCCATTGCCGATGCTCAAATACGTTATCCGCACGAACCCGATGAGTATTGCCCTACAGGACAGACAAAAGAAGACTTCTTCAACTCGTTTATGAGTGTCTCGCGCGGGCGGGCGAACAAAGAGCTGATTCAAGTCGTTGTTGATAACGCGGCTGACGCGGTCGATTGGCTCACGTCTATGGGCATCAAATGGGAAAAGGGCTATCCCAATGTGGCGGGCTACCGCCGTCAGCCAGTTGGCGGCGGCTGGCAGTTGGTTGATACGCTCTATAAGCATATCGAGCGGGGTGGGGCGCATGTTGCCTATGAGACGGCTGCTGAAAAGCTGTTAACCGACCAGAGTGGACGGGTCATCGGGGTACGTGGACTCGAACCCGAGGGCTACACGGACATTAAGGCCCGAGGCGGCGTGGTGATTGCCTGCGGCGGCTTCGAAGCCAACCCGGAAATGCGCGTGCGTTATCTAGGCTGCCATATGGACGGACTCATTCTTCGAGGCAGCCGGTACAATACAGGAGATGGTCTGCGGATGGCATTAGATATTGGCGCCATGCCTGCGGGTCAGTGGGGTGATTTTCACTCAGCAGTCCTTGATGCGCGATCAACGCCTTTTGAATGCGGAGTAACGGCGATTTACATCTTCCAGCTCGGCCTCTTCATTGATGAAGACGGCGAGCGCTTTATTGACGAAGGCGAAGATTTCCGTGATCAGACGTATGTCAAATTCAGTAAAGCCATCATGGCCCATAAAGGCGGTGTCGCGTTTAACGTCTTTGACAATACGCCACGCTCCGAAGATCCAGAGGCATGGAAACGGGCAATTCGAACGGAAGAGGAAGCCTTTGAAGCCCCGAGCATTAGGGAGCTATCCGAACGTCTCGAAATCCCTGGTGACCGCATGGAGCGAACGATAGAACGGTACAATACTGCTTGCCAATCCGGCGCATTTGATCCGCTCAAGCTCGACGGTCTTTCAACCAAAGGTCTGGCTCTGAACAAGACTAACTGGGCCCGACCACTCGACACGCCGCCGTTTCTTGCTTATCCCGTAACAGGCGGGATTACCTTCACCTTTGGCGGACTCAAATCCACTCCGAAAGCCCAAGTCCTTCATTCCACCGGCCGTATCATTCCCGGTCTGTATGTCGCTGGTGAGCCTATGGGCGAGTTGTACTACTATAATTACATGGGCGCGACATCGGTGTTGCGTGGGGCGGTATTTGGGCGGGTAGCAGGAAGAGAGGCTACGAGAGGAATATAAATAATAGTTTCACCATTTGACAGATTTCCCAACAGCGCTTTAAGCTGAGCTGAGTCGCGATTTAAGGAGGTCCATAGCGTGTCTAAAAAACAGTTCGAAGTTGAACTTCCAGAGGAAGTCCTCTCAGGGTTCGGCTGGAATGAAGCAGAGGCTCCCTCTCGCGTCCGTGAAGCTTTTGTCATGGAACTCGTTCGGCTTGACAGAATCTCCGAGACGTAGCCCGCGGACTTTTTGGAATTCGGTAGGTGGAAACTTCTTGAGACTATGGGCAGCTGCCAAATCCCAGCTGTTCGGATGGAGCCAGACGAGCTGAAGCAGGAACTTGCGACTAATATGACGCCTGGAGATCAGGCTTGATCGTTGCGGATGCCGGGACGATTCTCGCCTTTGCCCGCATCAAGCGTCTCGATTTGCTGCGATCTGTTGTTGGAGAAACCCGTGCATAAATTCTTGACTACTGAAAATCCGCCCCAGGATTAAAACCGGCATCTTTGGCAAGTACACCTTTACCTGGAACGTAATTCACCTCGATCCGGCTGCCGTCCGGGTCTTCAAACAAGACAGAATAGTATCCCGGCGCCCATGGACCTTCTTTGGGCGGGGTGACGATTTTTGCGTCTATCTCTTGGAGCAGGCTATAGACCTCATCTATATCTGTTGTGGAACGCCCGCGAAAGCAGAAATGATGCAGCCCGACGCGAGTTTGGACGAACCGCTCGTCTTGATGCTCGGGGGCGCAGCGTTGTATGCCAACAGCCGTGCGGGCACCAACGTGATAGCACATGTCTTTACCGTCAAAGACCAGCTTCAAGCCCAGAAACGGCAGCAGCTTCTTATAGAACAGCTGGCATTTTTCGAAATGACTGACGGTCAGAATTATATGCGCGATACCGTTCACTTCAATCATTCTGGTCTCCTATTCATTATCACGCGGCACAGGGGTCAAATGGGTTTTTCTGAGGCACGGATTTGTTCATACGTAGTTCGTGGGTGCTGCTCGTCGCGACGGAGATAATAGAAATGTTCCGGGCCACGTGGCCCTGTTTCCAAAAGCCGGAACACCACGGTATAGCGAGGCATTATCGGCTCTCGTACAGGCTGCGCATCGGCTGTGTGAGTGACGTGTAGACCGATCGGATATTTAAACCCGAGGTTAAATTTGGGCATCGGTTTCTTCCTATCTCGCCGCAGCCTCCAGCGCGGCCGAGCGAGGAAGCGGATGCCCAAGACTTACGGGCTACGCGGAGTGAGGCTGCACGTTTCCTCTGAGGCGCAGATCCTCTAAGCGGGTAAGGGCTCGCTGAAATTCGAGTGTAGTGACCTGAAAGCGTTGGAACAAGCGTCTTGCGTCTACCGGGTCATGCCGCTGGCGCAGTAAGTGTTGGGCCAACCGTTCGGCAGGGCAATCTTCCTGCGTGTCCGAGACTGATACAGGCTGGCCAGGGTCTGACATCAATGTTTCTCCTTCTCTTCTTTTTTCTTGTCATAGGATGTACCTATTTT
>CAZXFE010000020.1:0-24996 GCA_964639795.1 uncultured Enterobacteriaceae bacterium
CTCCGACCTTGCCGCTCTCCTGCGCACCTTGTTTCTAGAGTAAGAGTCTGCTACACGTACAGAACTGGTTCATTCCGTCCGGTGACTGAGTTTAGTTCGAGATTGCTAAGGCCCCTGGAACTGTACTCGTGGTTCTTGGGGCCGTTTTGTATCTGCACGGAGGTTGTTATGGCGACGAATTTGTATATCGGAAATATCTCTTTTGAGACAACGAACAGCGACCTTGAAGGCTTGTTCGGTCAGGTCGGGACCGTCTCGTCTGTCAATATCATCATGGACAGAGACACCGGCCGCTCCCGCGGGTTTGGGTTTGTGGAGATGGGGGCCGATAGCGAAGCCCAAGCGGCCATTGAGCAGTTCGATGGTTATGAGCTCCAGGGCCGGGCCTTAAAGGTCAATGAGGCGAAACCTCGCGAGCCCCGTGGTGGTGGTGGTGGTGGTGGTGGTGGTGGGCGACGCTGGTAGTGAAGGTGAGCTAGGCCGGCCAAGCGTCGGCCTCAAGAGTCTTTTTATAGCTTTCTGAGTGCCTTGCTTGCTCAGAAGCGGCTGTAGACATGAGAAAACCCCCAGAAGCCCTACCGGTTTCTAGGGGTTTTCTCATATATTGCCGCGCGTATGCGTGTATTTTTGCCCAACCAGCTGCTTTCTTTATCTTTCTTGATCTTTTCTGTATTGCTACACAAAACACGATTCTGTACCGTGACGAGCGGCCTCACAACTTATGCAGGTCGGGAGTACCCCGCACAGATAAGACTGAACAGGAGGCGCGCGATAGCGAATGCAATGCCAATGGCCAGTTTCATCCGTATTGATCGCGTTTTCAATTATTGAGGAGATTCTACTCAGCCGCCCGCCTACTATGTCAATCTAGATCGGAGTAAACCCCCGGGGCGCGCTGTCGAAGGCCAACACTCTATACCATTCTACAATGGTCTAGATCTCGAGGATCAACGGTCGACGGACGTGCATGGCCTCACGTTAGGCAAACGCGAGATCCACTTCTCCAATTTTTATGATCTCGAGAAAGTCAAGTAAGCCTACTATCCAGAAGCCGCCCAGTGGGTCAAATACGTGACCGAAACCTCAAAAGTTGTGGTGTTTGACGATAACGTACGCTGTGCCACCGGACCAAACAGGCAGAGGCTGGAGTGAGGTCGTCTGGCAATCGGCTCTCTCTCGAGTTAATCGTTCGTGGGGCAAATCGGGACGGTGTGGGGGCGGATTTGGTCGCTGTAGTACCTTCCACGACGAAAGTAACAGGTCATACGGCAATTATCCATTTCCTCGTAGCCAAAGTCTCTAATAGTTGGTAGTTTTGTAACACTCTAGCGCGAGCGTGAAGGAGGCCGGACATGAAAGTGTCTATGTTCCATCTGATGCCCTACCGGGACCTCCCGGAAGACTTTGAAAAACGTTACAAGTCGGTGTGGGTAGACCCGCCCTGGAAAGAACTCGGCGACCCCGAACGTGTGGGACAATACTACAACTGGACACTGGACGAGCTAATACATGCGGCCAAATCCGGGATGGATGGCATCTGTGTGAACGAGCACCATCAAAATGCTTATGGCTTTATGCCAAACCCTAACTTGATGGGATCGGTCCTCGCGCGAGCAACGAATGATATGAACGTTGCCATAGTACAGATGGGAGCCACCCTGCCGACCACCAACCCCCCCACTCGCGTAGCGGAAGAGTACGGGATGCTCGATACCATTAGTGGTGGTCGCCTTGTAGCAGGGATGCCCCTAGGGACGGCAATGGATGCGACTCTTTGCGCCGGTATAACCCCAATAGAACAGCGGGAGCGCTACTACGAAGCTCACGATCTTATACTCAAGTCGTGGACAGCGGAGGATGTGTTCGCTTGGAACGGTAAATATTATCAACTGCCAAAAGTGAATGTGTGGCCTCGACCGATACAGCAGCCGTATCCTCCCATATGGATTCCAGGCCTAGGTAGTCTCAGCACGTGGGAGTTTGCGGCCCAACACAACCACTGTTACTGCTTCTTGAGTTACTACGGCCCGAAAGCGGGAAAGAGTGTGATGGACGGATTCTGGCAGTTCATCAACGAACGCGGCATCGAACCAAACCCTTATCGTGCCGGGTTTCTTCAACTGGTTGCGGTTGCAGAAACCGATGCGCAGGCCGAAAAACTATACGAAAAACACATACAGTATTTTTACAATAAGTCGTTGCACATCCCTCCGGAGTATTTCTTCCCCCCCGGCCACCAAGATTATCGGAGCCTGGAAAACAACGTGCGCAAAGGGATTTTTCAAAGCTATTTTGACAAGCTCGACAAAATACCAAACTGGAAATTTAAAGACTTTGTGGACGAGGGATTCGTAATTTCAGGTAGTCCGCAAACCTGCCGCGACATGCTCACGGACGCCGTCAAGGACCTGCGAGTGGGAAACCTAATGGTCTTGCTGCATATTGGTTCCATGCCTCACGACCTGACTCTCCAAAATATCGACCTATTCTCAAGCGAGGTCATGCCGCACTTGCACGACATGTGGGATAACCAGTGGGAGAACCATTGGTGGCCGGAAAAGCTCCGGACAAAACGGGAGGCCTCGATCGCCGCTCTGTAAGGAGACATTTGAATGGTAGCGGTACACGAACAAATTGTGAAGGTCTGGAAAGACAGTATCACGACAAAAATACACATCGCGGGGGATGGTCCCCCACTTGTGTTCTTGCATGGAGCCTACGGGCTCACTTGGGACCCATTCCTGGAGGCGCTCGCAGAGCGTTACACGGTGTATGCGCCCGAACACCCCGGCACGACCCTCGGTGATCCTGATGGCATAAAGGCGCTAGATGATCTCTGGGACCTCGTCCTGTATTACGACGAATTGTTCGATCATTTGAATCTTGAGAAACCTTTTCTTGTCGGACACTCTTTCGGTGGAATGGTGGCGTCCGAGTTGGCGGCGAGTTACCCTGACCGGGTGAGGAAACTGGTTCTGGTTAGTGCCATTGGTTTTTGGCTGGATGATGATCCCGTTAAAAATTGGATGATTTTGCCACTCGAAGAGGTTGTAAAGGCAGCAATTTTTGACCAGGATAGCCCTCTAGCGCGTGGTATGTTGGCCGTTCCCGATGACATATCTGCCGCCCAAGACCTGCAAATCAGAGTAACCTGGTCACTGGCTTGCACGGGCAAATTTATTTGGCCGATACCAGACAAGGGATTAAAAAAGAGGATCCACCGGATAACTGCCCCTACGCTAGTCGTGTGGGGAACAGAAGACAAATTGGTGCCCCCCGTCTACGCGGAAGAGTTTCACAAGAGGATTCATGATTCTCGGGTCGAGATGATTTCAGACGCCGCCCATCTTCCCCATCTGGAGCAGTTGGATAATGTGAAACAGTTGGTAAACGATTTCATGCAACAGTAGCGGCCTGGGCGGCTTCGTCTCAGACGGGAGCGACCCCTTTCCAGATTCATTGTGTTGCTGAACTACTAGCTCAACGAGGGGCCCGCGTTGGCCCTTCCGAACGGTCCGATACTGCACTACCGTCTCGCGTCACCAGATTGACCAACTTAGTCATGGCTGTCCGTTAGAAATTTACCGCAGTCTGCGAGTCCCCAACGAAATAGTCACTGCGCCACTCTCGTTGGCCTTTCCGGGTGTCGGCCAGCGACCGCGAGGTCGCGTCCGTGCGCCCGTTGGCCAAGTTGACGTCGCGGTCATTCGCAAAATCCCGTTTATCCGGTAGACTGCTCATCATGTCAGAGAGCTTATCAATTGCCATCGCGGACCGCAGCATTTCCAGCACGTTCCAATCGAAGCAGCAGTTGTTTCTGACGGCCCCGGATCTCTATGACGAGCGTTGCGGAGACAAGGTGCTCGCGAGCCTCACGGCTGCTGAGGCCGGGCTGCTAACCCTGAAGCTGTTTTGTGATAGCCGGACGACGCAGGCCGACCAAGGCAACCGGATGTCATGTTTTATGTGCAACTCCACGGTTGAGCGTTCGTTGGTTAATCCTGAAATCGGTGGACGTGTCCGAGGCCAGGTTAACCGACTCGAAGAGGCCTTTCACACCGCTCTTCAAAACGCCCGTAAAAGTGGAGAGATCAAAGGAAAACCGAATTTGCGGACGGTGCACGCTATTTGATCGTCGCCCTTCAAGGCCTGCAAGTGACGCTGCGGCTCGGTGAAGATCCTGTTACCGTGAAGAAAGTCGTCCAGTTTATCGTGTACGAGATCAATTCGTGGGTAACGGTGATGGAGATGCCTAAACCAGAGCCAGATTAATACGCCCGGCTTGAATTGTTTAAGACAGGGACATTCTCTGCAGGAAATGTACTGAGACCCTCAGGAACTGTTGTAAACCCGTCTCGGGCGGAGTAGGTTTGCCCGTAGCTTCTCGCACGGTGTCCCGCCTAGTGGCGGATCACTTACATTAACCCACTAACCCATAGTATGGAGGGAACCACTATGAGCGTTGTCGTACTTCTGGAACTCAAGGTCAAACCTGAGGCCGTGAATGATGTGAAGGCTTTTATGAAAGAAAATTTACCCGATACCAGAGGGTATGATGGGTGCCAAGGATTGGATGTCTATGACAACATGGACGAGACCGGGAACCTCGTGATCTATGAGCGCTGGGACTCACGCCCGCAGTATGAAAAATACCTCGCCTGGCGTACCGAAACAGGCACGATGGATCGCATGGGAACCATGGTGAAAGCCCCGCCCAGCATTCGCTATTTTGAACGAGTGGATGTCTAACCGCGCTCAAAAAGGGACTGGCACGTGTTATCGCAAGGAGTTGGAGAAACACTCGCTTATAAGCGGTTCACTGTCTCTAGTAGCAGGCATAGTCAATAGTGTGTCCTGAATCTGGCAGAAAGCGGAAACATAGAAAACCCTTGTTCTGTAACGTGACAGTACCGAGCTGGCGCTCGTTCCAGACCTGTTCGTCTGCGTAACCCATCCGCTCAACCGAGGGAAGTGCTAGGTTTGCCACAGTTCGTGCTCGCTGGCCTATTGTAACGGCTTTGGTTGGCCCGAGAGGAGACGCCCCATGACGGAACAGGAACGACGCAACATCGAAACCGCCAAGCGCTGCCTCGAGCGCTTCGTGCCGGAATGTTACACACCGGATTGCAAAGTATATGCGACGGGGCCGGCGTGATTGAAGGCCCAGAGCAGTTTCTGTCGTCGAGGGCGCCGTCCCTGCCCCTGCCCCAAAACGCCGCATGCGACTCGAAGACATGCAGGCCGTCGGGGTTGATGTGGCGACTATGGAATTCACGCTTCTCGACCCAGAAATGGGTGAGGACTGGGCGATGCCATTCGTGGCTGTATTGGTCATGCGCGACGGCAAAATTTCCATTGATCGCACCTACGCCGACGATACCAACTGGCCCGGCCTCGCGACGTTCGCCAACAGGGGGTGAACGAACGCTGGGTTGTGTGCGTTAGGCGAATATGGGCCAGCGGTGACGCTGCACGATACTTACGCGTGGTTGAGTGACAGGGTGACTCAACCACGCGTTTAAACTGTCATCGCAACCGTTTCGTTGGCCGGCTGCTTGATGAGCGCGAGCCTACCCCGGACTTGGTGTTCCCTCAGTAGGGTTTTAATTTAATGTGCCCCGGCCTCGAGATCCGGAGCCTTACGCAAGGACCCATCTGCAACCCCTTGACCAATGATGGCTGCGAACATCTTACTCTGACAGTCCTTTGTTAGGGGATTGACTGTTTTACACTCGAGATCGTAAATTTAGGCGCAGGTCACGCTAGGACAGTTCGATACTGACGCCGCCATCAGCCGGCCAGATAATGAAGGAGCGATTACGTAACAAGAGAGGAGGGAGTCATGGCAAGCATCATTGATGCAGATGGCCATCTGTTGGAGCCGCCGAGTGTTTGGGAAGAGTATACCGAGCCAACCTATCGTGCTCAGATGATCCAGATCGCCAAAGATGCGGAAGGCATCGACTGTCTCAAAATAAATGGGGAGCTGCGGCGTGATCGCAATATGGCGATTGCTGCCGCCTGTACGCCTGGTGGTCTGTCCGATGCCCATAAAGCCCGCACTATGTCCTGGGATTCGATTGTCCTTGGCGGTTACGAACCGCACCAACGAATCAAAGACATGGATCTGGAAGGCATCGAGGTGGCCTTTTTCTTTCCGACCTTGTGGCTCCTCTACGGCGATATTGCCGACCCTCAAGTCGCAGCGGCGGCGTGCCGGGCGTATAACAATTGGTTAGCTGACTTCTGCAAAGCCTATCCCGATCGCTTTTACGGCGTAGCGCCGCTTCCTTTGCAGGGCGTTGATGAAGCGGTCACCGAGCTGCGACGCGTCGTTAGAGTTTTGGGCATGCGGGCTGTGTTCGTGCGGCCAAATCCGTTTAATGGTCGCCGCCTTAACGACCCGGCTTATGATCTTTTATGGCAAGAAGCACAAGAGCTCAATGTTCCAGTAGCCATTCATGGGAGCTTTGGCACGAAGATGCCGACGCTGGGGCAAGATCGCTATAAAGACCCGTTCTTTTTCCACATGGTGTGTCACCCCTGGGAACAGCAGGGTGCGTGTATGGATATTATTTGTGGCGGCGTATTGTCGAAATTTCCCAAACTCAAAGTGGCGTTTCTGGAGTCGGGTGTGGGCTGGCTCGGTTATTGGCTGGAGCGGATGGACAGTCACTTTGAGAGTATGGGCCACTACGTACCATGGCTCAAAAAGAAACCCAGCGAGTACTTTCGCGACCAATGCTATATAGGCATGGAAACGGACGAGAAAAGTATGAGTGGTATCGTGGAGTGGGCTCTTGAAGAGCGTGTGATTTGGGGGTCGGACTACCCGCATTTTGATTGCACGTTTCCGGGTGTTGTTGACGAGGTGAAAGAGTCGTGTGCCAAACTCCCGGCGCAAGCACAACAACAAATTCTCAGCGAGAATGCTAAGCGGTTATATAATTTGTAAGACTTTTTTGATGCCGCTGTTATTTAACACGCAGAGCGCGCCGAGTTGGATGGCGGAATATGCTGAGTGAGGGCTTCCAAGATGAGTTGGGCTTTTTTGGCCCGACGCATCAACGTGACAGGACCGAGAGGATGTCTGTTCCATACAGGAGATTCCCCGTGAGGGTGATACCGGTCGATCCCGTTCATTGCCGTGTTGACCATGCGCGCCGGCAAAATTGTCCTGGACCGTACCTAAACGCAGACTTTACAGATTGGGGCGGCCGTAAAGATGTTCAGCAACTACGGATGAGCCCTTGAGCGGTGAGAGAGCATCCACGTGAGTTACAGATGAGACCGAGATGGAGAAGAATCGAGAAGAACAAGGAGAAGACATGGCAGACAACAATACGTTCACACCCCCGAAAGTCTGGCGGTGGGACAAAGAAAGTGGTGGTCGCTTTGCAAAAATCAACAGGCCCATTGCGGGTGCAACCCACGAAAAAGAACTCCCAGTCGGTGAGCACGCTCTGCAGCTCTATTCACTCGCTACGCCCAATGGCGTCAAGGTCACCGTCCTGCTGGAAGAATTCCTTGAACTCGGCATCAAAGAGGCCGAGTATGATGCCTACCTGATCGACATCAGCGAAGGTGATCAGTTCGGCAGTGGCTTTGTGGCCATTAACCCGAATTCCAAAATCCCTGCGCTCCTGGACCGGAGTACCACTCCCGCAACCCGCGTCTTTGAGTCCGGCGCCATGCTCGTATATCTGGCGGAAAAATTTGGCGCCTTTCTACCGACCGAGCCATCCGCCCGCGCGGAATGCATGTCGTGGTTGTTCTGGCAGATGGGCAGCGCCCCGTACCTCGGCGGCGGGTTTGGGCATTTTTATGCCTACGCCCCGGAAAAGATTGAGTACCCCATCAATCGCTTCACCATGGAGGTGAAACGCTTGTTAGATGTGTTGGATCGCCATCTCAGTGACCATCAGTATTTATGTGGGGACGAGTACACCATCGCCGACATCGCGAACTACGCTTGGTACGGAATGTTAGTTGCCCACAATGGATATGAAGCGGCGGAGTTTTTAGACGTGGGCACGTACACGCATGTGCTCCGGTGGGTAAAGGACATTGAAGCTCGGCCCGCGGTACAACGCGGCCAACGGGTGAACAAGAGCTGGGGCCCCGAGGAAGAGCGGCTCATCGAGCGACATAGCGCCAGCGATTTCGATCTACCATCCAGCTAAGCAGATGTGTGTAGAATGCTTAACCGCAGTGAAAATGCTGGGTGTCATTCTGAACCGAAGCCCCCGTCGGCCTTGCTCAGGACCGGCTTCGACTACGTTCAGGATAGGCTCCGCGCAGGTGAAGAATCTCTCTGCCAGAAGCACTGGTGAGATTCTTTGTTGCTTCGCTCCTGAGTATGACAAGTCCGCAAAATCCGGGTGACGCACCACTAGGAAACGCTCATCGTCTCATTGGGAGGCTGCGTTATGAGTATTGCGTGCAAATGAACGCCGGAAGAACGGTTTGTCCAATGGAAAGCCTACGCCGCTCAGTTCAACGACATTCCTGTTTCCGGCCGGTTGGGTTTGAGTTCTCCGGATGCACTCTCGACTTGATGGACATCGCTTCGTATGCCGCTCCCTTCCCTGACGCGAGCTATCAGGCCGGTGTACGTCGCTTCCCTCAGTTCGTCCCAGTGGAGCCGGAGATGCAAGTCATTGAAGAATGCCAACGAGCGAGACAGTTCTGGTTGCAGGAATGGGCCGGTAAAGGTTTCATGGCCGTGGGGCTGAAAGACCCTGTCTTAGGCATGCCCGTTAAGGACGAGCTGCATACTGTCATTCGTGGTTGTCCGCCGCCCTAATTGGAACAGGCTAGTCATTTCGTTCAGGAATGGGGCCAAACCGTGGCAGAAGAAGCGTTAAAGTCTTTTGGGTAGTGAAAGACAAGCAAGGTGTCCGTGCCATGCGGGTCGTGATCCCTCTGGGGTCTTAATCAGCGCGATTAATGTGACCCCGGAGAACCACCAGCGCTGTTAAGGAGATAGCAATGAGTAATGTCGTTTCACAAAATGCTGGTGCGAAATCCGACAAAGGCCAGAACAAAACTTGGCGTCATCGGCACTGGTGCTGCCGGCATACAAGTGATACAGGCAATCGCCGGGTAGTCAGCCAGCTGACGGTCTTTCAACGCTCAGATAAGTATGCGATTCCCATGCGCCACCTCGTGGTCACTGATGCCAACCGCGCTCGGTTCCCGGAACTCAAGAAGCATGGGCACCATGCGTTTGGTGGATTCGATCACGACTTCCACCGCAGGGTGTACCGTGACTTCCGGCCTGAGCAGTGTACCAAGGCGTTTAAAGAGATCTGGACAGACGCTTCTCTCCGTTTCTCGGATGGCAGTTTCGAGGAATTATTCTTGGGAGGGGACGTCAACGAGGAAATCTCCTAGTTCGTGCGCGAGAAGATCCGCGTGCCCGTAAAGGACACGGAGATCGCCGACAAGTTGATGCCGACAACTCACGGTTTCAGCTTGGATCGCGTGCCGCCGGAAACCAAGTACCGCGAAGCCCACAACCGAGACGATGTCGGGTTCGTCGACGTTGACACCGCTCGGATTGTGAACTTTACCGAGACCGTGCTCAAGACGGAAGAGGATGAGTACGACTTCGACGTAATCATCCTTCCGACCGGCTTCGATGTCGGTAGCGGGGCACTGGCGCGCATGAATATTCCCGGATGCGATGGTTGCTCGCTCACTGAGCAGTGGCAGAAGGACAGTCGGTCAACTCTCGGGCTGCAGGCGCACGGCTAACCAAACCTGTTCACGGCGGCAGGCCCACTGCTCCCGGCTACCGCTTTGTGCAGTATGACGACCACCCTGCAGCAGCAGGTCGACTGGGTCACCGACTATATCCACTATGTAAGCGAACATGGCTACACTGGCATCGAACTGAATGCGGAAAGGGAAGCAGAGTGGGTGAAGCACCACGATGACACTGCCAACACTACCCTCGTCGTTAAGACGCACTCTTGGTATATGGGTTCGAATGTCGACGGCAAACTACGGCGCCTGCTGTCATACATCGGCGGGATGGGCGACTACCGCCAGTTCTGCGACGTGGTGAAGGAAAGTCGCTGCGAGGCCTTCGCCATGGATTAACCGCATACAGAAAGAATTTGGAGAAGCATTACCACCGATTGGGGATGAGACGTTAACGGCAAAATATCGTGTCGGGTGCCACTGTCAGGCCGTCCAATATGAAGTAGTCTCAGTTCCGGTTGACACGAAAATCTGTCACTGCGCGGTTTTCCAGAAGCTGCACGGCGCGCCTATGCCGTGGGACGACATCTTCCACAGACGCCACGTTCGCATCGTGCAAGGCCTCGATTAGCGCCCTTTCTATAATAGCGAATTGAATCAGCATGAGCGCATTTTGCGTTGCAAAGTTAGCTGTGCCGGATGTGGAACACTGATTGCGGATGAAGGCCGCAAGATATGCCTGGCGTTCCCTCACTATTTGACTTTGGGCATCCGCTCCAGTTTCCAGTGAGTTTCAAACCCAGGTGTCATATTTTCTATGGGTTGTGGGGAATGGATAGGGCCGATGATCTGCCGAAGTAGGCGGGCCATAAGAATAAGTCCGTCCACTTGTAATTTTACAATTTAATGATTCCACCAGGGGCGATCAGAATAGGCCCGCACATCGATTTCGTGTGTCCAGGTTGAGCGATGCTGCGTAGCAACATGGAAATAGGTGTTCGCAATCTCAGCCGGCAGGATGAGTCCATCGTGCGTCAAGCCTTTGTTCTCTCGCAGTGCTTGGAACTTCTCCGGGCCAAGCATCTTGCCGAGCGTATCCGGTGCATCCACGGCTCCATCGACAAGTATGTGTGCGACGTGGATACCCTTTGGCCCAAACTCGGCGTTGAGCGATTGACACAGCATGCGTCGTCCCCCCATGGCGGCCGCGTGAGAGTGTTGGCCTGCATTGCCACGGACGGCTGCGGTAGCAGAGGTGACAAGAAGCGTCCCCTGACCGCGTTGTACCATGCGTGGACACAAGGCTGAAGCCAGTCGAAACAGTCCAAAAGTAGCCATTCGCCACCCCCTCTCAAATGCCTTATAACTCGTTTCCTTCAGCGTACGATCGCCAATTTGTGCGCCGAGGTTGTAGACGGCGACTTCGATCGGTCCAACGTTAGATTCGATGTTGGTAACAAGATCTTCGATGCTGTTCTCTTCAATAGCATTCAGCATGAAGCCGGTTGCTGAACCGCCTGCGGTCTCTATGTCTTTCACGATTGTGTCGAGTCCATCTGTATCAGTACGGCGGCACAGGCAGGCATGATAGCCTTCCATAGCGAAGCGTTTGCCAACATGTCCCCCGATACCCGCACCCGCACCAATCACTAAGCACACAGGTTTCATAGCCAACCTTCTCCTCTCATAGTCGGTCAATTATCTTATACAAGCGAGCACACCGTTTAAAAGACGATCAGCCGTCAGGCTGCGTACAGCACTGAGTATGGCGAGGCGAAGGGTCAAGGTCAACAGAATGGAGGTGCCGCGCGTTGAGTTGTCCTCTTGTCCACTTCCTGCTCTTGTGTCTCTAGGTTCAGCAAGAGAGATTTGTCGGTGAAGTTCTCGGAAATCCTGACAGAAGCGAACGTGTGGCTGCAACGGGGGCGCCTGCGTAACCGCTCCCTCCAGTGTGAGTACGGTTTAGACGATGAGACGCTGGCAGACCTCAAAGATGAACTGATGGAAGGCCAAGAAGTCGCCGTCGACAAAGACGGCAAGATGCTGGTCTGGACGGGAGGCGAGGCATCGGAAGAGGGCCTCCTTCATCCTCCTCAGTCCAGCCTGAGCCAGAAACATCCGTAGGCGAACGCCGCCAATTGACCGTCATGTTCTTTGATCTGGTTGGCTCCAGTGCGCTCTCAGAGCGACTTGACCCCGAAGAACTGCAAATGGTCGTGCCGACCTACCAAGAGGTGAGCGCTCAAGTCATCGAACGCTATGAGGGCTATATTGCGCAGTATCTGGGTGACGGCTGACTCGTCTACTTTGGCTGCCCCGCTGCGCATAAAGATGATGCCGCTCGTGCCATTCGGGTTGAGTTGGAGATTGTCAGCGCGTTACACGAGGTCCACAGTCAATTCCCGCAGCCCGCACTGGTCCGGATTGGCATTTCCCCGGGACCGAGCGTGGTTGGTCAGATGGGCGGTGGGGAACGATGTGAGCAACTCGCTCTCGGCGAAACGCCGCGCATCGCGGCCCGGGTGCAAGGCCAAGCGGATCGACCAGCTACCGACGGCGCGGATATTGGCCGTACTGACGTATCGTGCTGAGTTTAGTCCGCCCTGGCCGGTACGCTTGCATATGACGCAGTTCACCGTAGCCCGTTTGGGCGAACCTTAGATGGAAGCGAAGGTCGCAACGGTGACGGCAGGCAAACAGCTACCGCCGGCTCTCATGGCGGAAGTCGCCAGCAAAACGGATGGCATCCTGCTGTTGGTGGAAGAGTTCACGAAAATGGTGGTGGGATCGGACTGGCTCCATAACACAATAAGCGTTGATCGGGACTGCTATGTTGGTGAATGATACGTTGGAAGTCCATTTTTCGCAGAAATGTGTTCTTTTACGAAAAAACGAGTAGAAGCAACACGGAGCGCGCCCTGCGCGTCTCAGAAGAAGCGATTCGGTGGACGTGGCAAGCCTAGATTCTCGCGCAAGGTCGTCCCTTCATATTCGCGCCGAAAGATTTCGCGCCGCTGCAGTTCCGGGACAACGCGATCAACGAAGTCGTCGAGCCCAGCTGGCAGATAGGGAAACGTGATATTAAAGCCGTCACTGGCCTCTGTCAGCAGCCACTCTTCCATTTGATCGGCGATCATGGCCGGCGTGCCAACAAACGCCAAACCGCTATAGCCGCCGACACGCTGCGCCAATTGTCGCACGGTCAGATGCTCCCGCTGGGCGAGGGCCACGATCCGCTCCCGTGAGCTCTTACTCGCATTGCTTTCCGGGATCTCGGGCAGGGGGCCATCTGGGTCGAAGCCCGACGCATCGTGGCCAAGCGCGATCGACAGGGAGGCGATCGCGCTATCGTAGTGCACGAGGCTGTCGAGCTGCGCTCGCTTCTCCAGAGCTTCGCTCGCGGTCTCACCAACGACGACAAATGCGGCGGGCAACACCTTCATATGGTCACGCGCCCGACCGAGCTTCTCCATGCGGCCTTTGACATCCGCGTAGAAAGCACGGGCGGCGGCGATGTTATTGCCGGCTGCAAAGATTGCCTCAGCAGTCTCCGCCGCGAGTTGGCGGCCGGCTTCCGAGGCGCCAGCCTGGACAATGACCGGCCAGCCCTGAACAGGCCGTCCGATGTTGAGTGGGCCGCGCACTTTGAGGAACTCGCCCTTGTGCTCTAACACGTGGAGTTTGTCTGGATCAAAATAGACCCCTGTCTCTACATCGCGAATGAACGCATCGTCTGCCCAGCTGTCCCATAGGCCCGTCACCACGTCAAAGAATTCCCGCGCACGGCGATAACGGGTAGTATGTTCGACATGTTCCTCACGACCAAAATTCATGGCCTCATCGGGATTGCCCGAGGTCACCACGTTCCAGCCAGCCCGCCCGCCACTGATGTGATCCAGCGAGGCAAATTTACGCGCGACATGATACGGCTCGTTGTAGGTCGTGGAGGCGGTGGCGATGAGCCCTAGATGTTCTGTCACGACGGCGAGGGCAGGCAGTAGCGTGAGAGGATCAAAGGAGGTGGCGGTCGCGCTGCGCTTGAGGCCCTCCATGGGCATGTTGAGCACGGCCAGATGATCGGCCATGAAGAACGCATCGAACCGGCCGCGCTCCAGCGTCCGGGCGAAATATTTCAGGTGTTGAAAATTGAAATTCGCATCCGGCCACGCACCCGGATAGCGCCAGGCTGCGGTATGGAGACTGACGGGCCGCATGAACGCGCCGAGTCGCAATGTCCGTGAGTGAGTCACAGGACCTCCTTCCCTTGCAGCCGTGCTGGCTGTGGGTACCGTCCTGTCAGGTCTCTATACCCATACAGGTGTGTCGGCGTGACGTGCACGATCAGTTCTCCTGCACCGCTGTTTATATCCCCATAGGTCTCGGCTAAATCCTGCCCCATATAGCGCCCCCCAATCCGCGTCGCCCAATAGCGCATTTGATCTGCATCGTTGGACAGGACGACTGTGCCTGCGAGTTCGACATACGTGAACGGTGTCACCTCATCGTCTACACATATACTGACACGGGGATCGCGGCGCATATTCGTTGCCTTGATCGAGTCTCGCCCAGTCATAAAGACAAGCGTTTCCTCCTCAAGGTCGTACCACACCGGCACGATGAGGGGTCGGCCATCTTTCCGCACTGTGGCAACCTTGCCGGTCCGCACCGGACTGCGCAGGAAACTTCGACATTCTTCGGGAGTCATTCGTTCCATACCCGCCCCTCCCTCTGAACAAACGGGCTGGGTTCTTCATTAGAACGCCACCCCCTTGTACCATTGCCTGAACCAGGGGGCGTGTCAATTGCTGGGGGCGAATATGAATATCACTCAGTGTGACTTAGAATGAGATTTCCCTCACGCTGCGGCTTGCCCTCTCGTCAGGTTTCACTACAGCGGTTTACCTCCCCGCAACCCGAAGATAAACCGCTGTAGGGCGCAGATGCTGGCTCTCCAAACCGTCGATAATCTCAGGTGGGAGCCGTTGCCTGACTAATCTCTCGATGATTTGACATTATCCTCGGCAGCCGCCAGCGTGCATTCAAACGGAGTCCATCTCAGTGAGGTCTTAGATCCTGATGCGATCGCCGCTTTCGGCAGAAAGACGACGGGCGAAAAATGCCTGATCTGTCCGCAGAAATAGCACCGATAACGCGCGTGGTGCCATTGCGTTGAGTTGGATGTCCCGTAGAT
This sequence comes from uncultured Enterobacteriaceae bacterium, assembly GCA_964639795.1. GTDB lineage: Bacteria > Desulfobacterota > Binatia > Bin18 > Bin18 > Bin18. Next base: position 14,900 of record CAZXFE010000020.1, read on the forward strand.
TGCGAAACGTCACTCATTACGAGTCGCTCGGGGACCTAGCGTAAGCCCTTCAAGAATTTGCGAAAAAGAAACGTATGGCTGCCTTTGTGTGAGCGACCCCTTGTCTCGTCTGGCCGGGGTGCTATGGCAAGTGAAGCGAAAGGAGGGATGAGTATGGTATCACTGACCGGGAGAGTGGCCATTGTGACCGGGGCGGCGCGCGGGATCGGACAGGAATACTGCTGCGCCTTCGCGCGTGAGGGCGCGCGGGTGGTGGCTGCCGACATCCTGTCGTGTGAGCAGACGGTCACCAAAGTTCAGGGCGCCGGGGGAGAGGTGGTGGGGGTGACCACGGATGTCACTAGCGCCCAGAGCACCGAAGCCATGGCCGCCCAGGCGCTCGAGCGTTTTGGCCGAATCGATATCCTGGTCAATAATGCGGCGTTGTACGGGGGCATGTCAGCCGGCCCGTTTGAACAGATTTCGGAAACCGAGTGGGACCGGATGATGGAGGTGAATGTTAAAGGCATCTGGCAGTGCTGTAAGGCGGTCGTGCGGACGATGAAGACACAGGGCAAAGGCAAAATCATTAATATTTCGTCGAGTACCATCTGGGCCGGCGACCCGTTTGTTCTCCATTATGTGGCATCGAAGGGCGCAGTGTTTTCTCTCACCCGCGCGCTGGCGCGGGAGCTGGCGGGGACTGGGATTAATGTAAACGCTGTCACTCCCGGCTACACGATGACGGAAGCCAGCAAGGAGTTGCTCGATCCCGAAACCTTCGAGCGGTTCCGGCGGCAATCGGTCAAGCGGCAGATTATCAAGCGGAGCGAAGAGGCTGCTGATGTAGCGGGGACGGTCATCTTTTTGGCGTCTGATGCGAGTGACTTTATGAGCGGGCAAACGCTCAACGTGGATGGCGGGCGGGTCCATTACTAAAAATCAAGAAGCCTTTATCTAGTTATTGATTCAAAGGCCGTAACCTAACACTATCTTTTCTAACTATTCGCGAAGATTTTGGACGACACAGTCGGCAACGCATTTCTTGTCGGCGTTGATCGCCTTGATATGATCGAAGTACACGTTTTTCTTTGTGGCTTCAATTTCGAGGTCGTCATCCCAGAAAACTGGCCGCATGAAGCCGATCGTCAGGAAGAATTCTTGCGGAGAATAATTCCTATAGAGCGGTTCCAGGAGAAAGCTCATCGTCTGTGTGCCGGCGAGAATGGGGACGCGGAAGCCGAACTGCTGCGCAATCTCGATGTCCGAATGGATGGGATTGTTCGAGCCTTGGCAATAACCGACGGTCGCCTCTGGTGTACAGCGTTTTGTGAGTAATGGTTGGTATCCCCGTTCTGCTCCCAGGTCCGTACTCTCGGTCTTTGGTTTTCGTTGTGGGCGTTTCGATTCGAAAGCGGGGTCGATCAGTAACCCATCGGGGTTGACCTCGAACGGCGTCTCTCCGTCGCGATCTATGTAGCGCCATGTGCTTTTTAACACTTGGCCGCGCGGATGGGGCTCGAATCCGTCGATCACACCTTGCAAAGTCAGAGATTCTCCGAGTTTGATCGGGCGGCGCTGGGTAATGCGGTGAATAGTGTGGACTTGCCCCCACCCTGGCCGGCCAGCCGCTATGGTATTCGCAATTATGACCATCGGCAGGCGTCCAACGAGCGAGGGATCGGCGATGTCCCCAAACACCTCGGGTGCCATATCACACCAGCCGTGCAGGCGGTGTTGTTCGGCGGAGCTAATAGAGATGCGCCTCTCCGGATATTGAAAGCCTGGCTCCAAGCGGTAATCTGCATTTTCGTGTGGCGATGCGCTATTAGTCATTGAATGGCTCGGTTAATTCCACGTTTCGCCGCTTAATCTCAATGATATGGCGGACGGCAGTCTGCTTTATTCTGCCGTTCGTGTGTGAATCGGCCGGAGCCTCGCTCGTGGACGCTTGGCCCCGTCCGACATCCTTCTTCTCTCTTACAAAAAGACAGACTAGGATGCAAACTTCGGAATCAGTGTTGCGTAGTCATCGAGCATCGGCACGAGGGTATCTTTATCGGCTGACGGCAGCATCAGAACGGCACGCTCGATACCGAGTTCTTGGTGTTTGGCCAGATCTTTTTCTTTGGGCGAAGAGCCAAAAACTGAGACAGGTACCGGCGGACGGCCAGCCTGGGCGGCCAGTGCCTGCAGTTCTTTAATCGAGTCAGGCAGCATCCCAGGATTGAAGCCTGTCGGAATCCAGCCATCGCAATAGTTCACGACCCGCTTCAGGCCACCGTTGAAGGTGCCTAATAGAATAGGCGGATGCGGCTTCTGAACCGGCTTGGGGTAGGACCAAATCTTATCGAAGTTAGTGAACTCGCCATGATACTCGGCCTCTTCGTTGGCCCAGATTTCTTTCATGGCTTCGATGCGCTCACGGAGCACCTTCCAGCGCTTTTTGAATGGCGTGCCATGGTTTTCCATCTCTTCGGCGTTCCAGCCGCCCCCAATACCAAAAATGAGGCGCCCGTTTGATAGCTGGTCAACCGTCGCGACTTCTTTGGCCATGACAATCGGATCCCGTTCGATCACCAAGCAAATGCCACTCCCGATCTTAATTTTTTTGGTTGCGCCTGCGGCAGCCATGAGCGCAATAAAGAGGTCATGGGTGTGCCAATACTCCTTCGGTAGCTCGCTTCCACCTGGCCACGGTGACAGACGGTTGGCCGGAATGTGTGTATGCTCAGGGAACCAGATCGATTCAAAGCCACGCGCTTCACACGCCGCCGCGAGATCATCGGGCCGCATCGCATAGTCGGTAGCGAACATTGAAATGCCAATATCCATTTCGTATCTCCTTTGTGTTTATTCGTCAGGCTAATTGCCAGATCGTAGTCATAGCGCTGGGTTTGCGAGTATTCAACCCTCGATATAGGCGTTCTCGGCGGCCACTTCCACGCTCTTGTCGCGGTCGGAATTCCCCTGGTAGACCATTTCCTCGCTGGTATGCAAAAATAACGGAGTATAATCATTTTCAGCGCAGGGTGTTCACCGCCGACGGATAGTTGTTAATGCCCAATTGTGCGCGGAACTCCGCACTTGGTTTTATAATCATCGCGTCGACACTGATACAAATCGCATTCGCGACTCGGTCAAGCATGCTGAAGTTGGCGGCGATCAACGACGCAGTGACCGCCACGGGTGCACCTATACGTTCACGGAGTACACGCCGTGCCGCGTAGAGTGTGGCTCGGTCGGATCCCGCCACAGCGCTGGCGAATGTCACCAGTTCGCATCCGTGTTCAACGCCACTGTATATGCTCGGGTCAATTGCGCCGGCTAGTATGTAGTCGATCTTGGCCGCCTTACTGCTCTCACGGAGCAGGTAGGTGTGCCAGGTGGTCCAGTAAAAACACTGGTTACGGTCCGATACCTTGGACGCCACCACTTCGATTTGCGCCCGCGATAAGGCATGCCTGGAGTCGGCGTTGAAATCCAGTAGCTGCGTGGCGGGGAAGTACGATCAGAGAGTGAGAAAATGAAGAGTGAAACAGGCCTCCAAGCTGAACAGACCGAGTACGGTTAGAAAGATACAGACGGGTTTTCTCGAATAAAAAGCGGACGTCCACGGTGCCGACCTCCCTGGATATTTTCGCACCAGTTGGATATCCAGAGTATGGGGCTCCTAGAGGAGATAGAAATAAATGAGAGAACAACCTAGACCAAGACTGACAGAGGGAAACTTGCCATGAAACTCGCACTGTATCTGCCGAATCTTCGCGACAAAATTACCGTCAGCGAAATCGTTGACCTGGCCCGGGAAGCGGAAGCGCTCGCGTTCGACTCGGTGTGGTCGCTCGACCGTATCGTAGTCCCCGAAGCATCAGACCGACAGGAACTCGAGAAATCTTTTGGCTTTATGAAAGAGTTTCCGAAAGCGCTTCCCGTCAGCGCCCGTGCGGAGTTCCTGCATGGCTTGCCGCTCATTCCGTATCTGGCGGCTCTTACGCAGCGCTTGCGGTTGGGGGTCAGCATTATTGTCACGCCCTATCGTGCTCCCGGTGTGCTAGCCGCCGAAATCGCCACGTGGGATCACCTCTCGGGCGGGCGTATCAATGTGGGCGTGGGGTCAGGCTGGATGCCGGAAGAATTTGCTGCGTCAAGCGCTTCTCACACCTACAAGAAACGCAATAAGCATGTCAGAGAAACGATCGAGGTGATGCAAGGGATCTGGACGAACGAGGTATTCGAGTACCACGGGGAATTCGCCGACTTTCCACCCTGTGGCTTCGGGGTGAAGCCGGTCCAGAAGCCACGCCCACCCATGTTTTTCGGGGGCTTGGGCGACCCTAAGATCGCGGCGGCGCGTGTCTCCAAATATGGCCTCGAAGGCTGGATCGGGATCATGGACACGCCGGAGGCGATTGCTACCTGGCGGGCAGCTATCAAGGACGAGCTGGCGAAAATAGGGAACGAGCAGGCCATCGATGAGATTGAAATTTCGAGTATGCTACCGTTTGATATCACGCGGGACAGAACGGATCAGACGCCCCGCGGCAAGCTGACGCCAACAATGGTGGGCACCGCCGACCAGATTACGGACAATCTCAAACGGTATCGGGATGCCGGGCTGACGCTGCCCTTGCTGTGGCCGCCGTTCAGCGGGACTCCGACCGCGAAGACCATCACGGATATGCGGCGGCTCGTGCACGACATTCTGCCGAAGGTCTAGGACCATCTTGGAAGTCTTCGGGTCGAAAACGCAGCCTTACTACTCGGAATCCATTGTTCCGAGAAAGCGCCCTATGGCTGCTTAAATGTCTGCCCAGCATACGCTCGCATGGCGGTGTGCGTTGCTGGGTCAGCCCACAATTGTGCGAATCTCGCCGCGAAATTTTTGAGCACACCCGGATCGCGTTCATGGCTAGGTTGGCGGATCTGGCGTTCGGTCTGAGCAAAAAGTGGAGCTGGGATATCAGCAAACCGCTGCGCGATAGAACGTGCACGGTCCATCAGCTGTACCGGCTTAACCAACTCGTTGACTAGCCCCTTCTTAAGGATCTCCTCAGAGCGCATGGTTGCCCCACTATAAATCAGCTCCTGGAGATACTGTGGTGGGATAATAAGTTGTAGTATCTCGACCGCTACCGTGGGGTAGGGTACGCCAACAAGCAGTTCAGGAAGATCCATACGCCAGGAACCACTCACCATAATGCGATTATCGGCTGCACACGCTAGGACACAGCCCCCAGCAATCGCGTGTCCGTTGACCGCGGCGATAACCGGCTTGGGAAAATCAAAGACCACTTCAAAAAGTTTGGTGACCGCCGGAGCAAAAGCCCTGGCGTAATCGACTCCTCCATCCAGTATCCGCAGCAAATCTACGCCGGCTGAAAACGTGGTGCCAGTTCTCGTAATAATGCTAGCCCTCGTGTCTGAGGCCCGCAGCTCTTTGAAACGCGCGGTGAGCGCGTGACAGAACTCTGTGTCGAGCGCGTTTACTTTACCGTGCTGCATCTGGAGGGTCGTCACGCCGCTGTCTTGCTCTTGTCGTATTTGAATTCTGTCTTTCATCTTTCATTTCTTAATGGCTTCAGAGCTCGCGGCGACGCCGCGTTCCGATGTTTTCTATAGAGACTTGTGGTACGTATGGACATCCGCTGGTTACGGCACAGGACCATAGTGCTTCACAAGCAACCGATAACCCGACCGTACCTTTACCAGATAGCGAAATATAGGAGACGGCTATGAGTGGAACAATGCGACAACTGGTATCGACCTTAACCCGTGAGGGGAAGCTTGAACTATCGATTGTGAGCGTGGACCGGCCGGAACCGACGGATGATGAGGTTCTCATCCGGGTGGAGGCCTCTCCCATCAACCCGTCTGATCTGGGTGCGATGTTCGGCCCTGCCGATATGGCGACGGCGGAGGCCGTAGGCAGCCCGGACAATCCGATAGTGATCGCTACGGTGCCGGCGCACCTGATGCCGGCGGCCGCCGCCAGAGTGGGCAAGCCTGTGACGGTTGGCATTGAGGGAGCCGGTATCGTAGAAAAGGCGGGCACAAGCGCAGCCGCCCAGGCTTTGGTCGGCAAGACCGTCGCGCTCATGGGGGGAGCGATGTATGCCGAGTACCGGGCCGCAAAGGCCCATCAATGCCTGGTTATGCCGGATGGGACGACGCCGGCCGACGCGGCATCGTGTTTCGTGAATCCGTTGACTGTACTGGGGATGATAGAAACCATGCGCATGGAAGGGCATACCGCACTCGTGCACACCGCTGCGGCATCCAACCTCGGACTGATGCTGATCAAACTCTGCGCCGATGAAGGCGTCGACTTGGTCAATATCGTACGGCGTCCCGAACATGTCGATTTGCTCAAATCTCTCGGCGCTAGGTACGTGTGCGATTCGAGCTGCGAGTCTTTTACGGATGACCTGATTGAAGCATTCATGGCAACGAAGGCCACGCTTGCCTTCGATGCGATTGGTGGCGGCAGTCTGGCCAGCCAAATCATTGCGGCAATGGAGACCGCCCAGGCGCGATCCGGCAATGCGGTCGGACCGTATGGATCGACCACCCACAAGCAGGCCTACATTTATGGTGGCCTGGATCGCTCGTCCACGCAAATTGATCGGGATTTTGGCTTGGCCTGGGGCATGGGTGGATGGCTGATGCCTGCGTTCATGGCGAAGATTGGTCCTGAAGCCGCGCAGAAACTGCGTGAAAAAGTTGCTGTCGAGATCACTACGACATTTGCTAGCGTGTATTCGAACGAAGTCTCCCTTAGTGAGGTCTTGGATCCTGCTGCGATTACCGCTTTCGGCAAAAAGGCGACGGGCGAAAAATACCTGATCTGCCCCCAGAAATAGCACCCATAATGTGTGGTGTACCTCGCGACGATCCACAAGAGATCGATACCTTGACGGGCCTGGTCTCGCGCTAGGGGGAAGAGGGCGTAGTCGGCTATGACGTGCTTACCTACAATGAGATACGGAGTCCTGGCAGGAGAGGCAGCGGTAAAAAGGAGGCCCGGATGAAGATAGGGATTTTTGAATTTGCGATCGATGAATCGGTTGCCCCGTCCATTGTAGCCATGCGATCGGAAAAGCTTGGCTTTGCGCCGTACGGGGTGCCCGAGCATCCGATTATTCCCATCCAGACCTCGCAGCCGTATCCAACACACAGAGGACGGCCGCGTTCCGCAGGACCCGGCGGTTGATCACGCCACCATGTGGCTTTAGGAATGTGATAATGGAGAATCGGCTGTCTTAGGCGAACTGGATGCGCTGGCCGAGGCAGTTCCTGGGTAAGACGACTCCCATTCGGCACTCGCAGGAATAGCACCTACAGAGAGGTAACATGGAAGATACCCAGTCAATCCGTGCTCAGATCAGTTATGAAACTGACCGGAAAGATCCACCGGAGGGCTTCCCCCAGTTTCCAGACCTGCCCGGCAAACGCTATACCGATCCGCGTTTTTATGACCTGGAAAAGCAGCATCTGTGGCGAAAATCGTGGCTGTTCGCCGGGCATATGGATGAAATACCAGAGCCTGGCTGTTTTAAGCTGGGGGAAACGGCCGGACAGCCGGTTGTCATTGTCCATACTCGGACTGGTGACGTGCGTGCGTATTACAACACTTGTCGCCACCGGGGTGCACCGCTTGTACGTGAGGCCGCAGGCAAAGCCGATCGCTTCACCTGTGGGTATCACGGCTGGACCTATAATCATGACGGCGAACTGATGAATCTCCGTGATAAGCGTGATTTTGTGGATCTCGATTTTTCCTGTCGTTCGCTGTATTCCGTCCGTCTCGAACGGCTGGGCAAGTTTCTGTTTGCCAACTTTGACCTAGACGCTCCCCCTCTGACAGACGCGCTGGCGCCACTGCTCCCGCAGTGGGAGCAGTTTCAGTTTGAGCGCTTGCGTTTCGTGCAAAAAGATACGTTTACCCTGAACTGCAACTGGAAGATCGCCATGGAGTCCAACATGGAGGTCTATCATGTCCGGTCGATTCACCCAGAGACCGTCTCGCCTCTGCTGGATCACCGCGGTAACGTGAATACGCTCTACCCAGGTGGGCACGGGCGTATGATCGCGCCCCTCAAAGCACAAAACCATACGGAAACTGCCGAGATCATTGAGGATCGCCCGGATATTGAAACTGTTGGTGAGCTCCCACGGACCTGCGTGGTGTCTTTTAATATCGTACCCAACCTTGTTTCGCCAATGAACGAAAAGGGGCTGCCGATTTTTGCCTTCTGGCCCACGAGTATCAACACCACCACGCTTGAGCTTTCGTGGTTTGGAGAGGATTGGGGCGACGCACCGAAGCCGAGCACATGGGACACCTACATCGACTATTTCAATTATATTGTCGGAGAGGACCAGCAGTTCGGTAACCGCATTCAAAAGGGAGTCGAGTCCTACGCCTTTAGTGGGGTACCGCTCAACTACCAAGAAGCACGTCTGTATCACTGGCATCAGTCTGTCGATGAGATCATCGGGATCGATAATATTCCGCCCGAACTTCGTGTCGCTCCGGTCATTGAGTCGAGCTGGATTTCCCAGACCTGATTGATCTAAGGTCGGTCATCACACGCTAGCAGTAATCATCGCTGCGCAATTCGGGTAACTCAGTGCATCAGTCTGTCCTCCACAGTAGAGCGCGTTTACCTCTTCTGCCTCGATGCTTCGAGCTGTCTTAAAGCCACATGCCAACAACTGTTTCACAAGTCGTGCTGGATCCGAATAGCTCTTGAACGGTTCCAGGTGGCGGTGCGGCAAGTCCTGCAGAAATTTCCCGGCCCGCTCGCCGATGCCACTCCAGCTCGTATCAGGTGTCAGAAAGTCGCTAACGAGTTGTGACCCAGCTGGACAGCTCCCCATGACGCGGGCTGTCTCAAGTACTTGTTCAACGGTGAGATAGGGCTGGACACCAAGCCAGACAAAGAAAGTAGGTTTTTCTCGCTGAAATCCCTGCGCCGCAAGGGTGGGTAACAACACATCTGGACCATCGCTAAAATCCATCTCGACAAACTGCAGGTTGTTGACAATCGGTACACCAGTATCGGCAAAAAGGCTGCGGATCCATCGCGACGTGTCTGGATGATCTGCGGCAAAAACCGGAAAATCTGTCTCGGAGGCGAGTGAAAGATCCAAGCCGGCCCCGAGCAAAGCAAGCTGCTCAAGGCCGCTCTCGAAAAAAGTATCTCTGGTGAAGCGCGAGCGCAGTACGGTGAACATTCGCAGACTTGCAGCGACCCGCACGGCGTACTGCGGGTCGCCATATTTCGCCGCTGTTGCCTGCTGGTCCAAAAGAGCTGTCTCTAAGGCCTGCCGCTTGAGCTTTAGTAGCTGCTGCGCGACACGATCGACGAAGATACTGGGCTTCGGATCCAGCGCCATATGGATGGCACGTAACACGGCAGAAAATTCCGCCGTTACGCTTCTGTGCCCTCGCTGCATCATGGTCCTCAAATGAAAATTCTATTCTCACTCAGATCGAAACGAAAGGAACGGTAACTCTAGGCTGTGAGTTCGAAAAGACAAATCGCGTCATGTGAAGAAAAATGAGTAAGCCAGGCTGAGTGGAGTCCCGCTGGCTCTACACGTTGGGCGTGGCGGATCACCTCTTCCGCATGCGGGCTCTCGCCAGCCCCGCCGCCACCAATCATCATGCCGATACGCCTCATTGTATCCATCTTAGGGACCGAAAACTTGATAGTATCGTTCTTGTTATTTCCGTCGCAACTCCACGACAGGAATGACGCGATCTGTGCGCGCTTGATATGCTGCGAACGTGGGTTCGCTCTTGCAGATTTTCTGGAACAAACAATTCCTATCGCTGCCGGCTGTCACGATAGCATTGGCTGAAAAGCTTTCACCGTCCTTTTCAACTAAGACCTCAGAGGTTTTAAGCAGATTGTTGAACCACGGCGGGTTCCTCGTTGCCCCAGCCATCGACGCGATAACGAGAAGCCGCCCGTCTACGATCTGGTATCCCAAAGGCACAGCGCGCTTTTGCCCCGTCTTCGCGCCGATAGTCGTGATGATCAATGTCGGCATATCTGGCAGTTCGCCGGGTACTTTGCCGTTGTTCTCGCGCAGTGCCCGCATGAACC
>CAZXFE010000021.1:0-24909 GCA_964639795.1 uncultured Enterobacteriaceae bacterium
GAGACGGCAATGTCACGCGACGCCGGCGCGAATGTGAAGAATGTGAACGCCGTTTTACGACCTACGAACGGGTCGAGGAAATTTTTCCCTTGGTGGTGAAAAAGGACGGGCGGCGCGAGACGTATGACCGTATGACAGTCATCACCGGTCTTAAAAAAGCGTGTGAAAAACGCCCGATCGGCATCGAAACCATCGAAAATATTGCAGACCAGATAGAACGTGCACTCCAGGCGCGGGGTGAGAAAGAAATCCCTGGTGCCGTTGTAGGTGAAGAGGTCATGCGCCATCTGTATGACCTCGACAAGGTTGCGTATGTGCGTTTTTCCTCTGTGTATCGTTCTTTCCAAGATCTAGATGAATTTATGTCCGAACTCAAGGATCTGATCCAGGAGCGGAGTGGTTCAGAGACCAAACAGATAAGCCGTCGATTACGCTCCCGCGCGCATAAGGGAAAGCCGACGTCATGAACGCTGATGAAGTGTTTATGCAACGGGCCGTGGATTTGGCGATGCGCGCGCAGGGACGCACGAGTCCCAACCCCGTTGTCGGAGCTGTCGTCGTCCGCGGGCGCCGTGTTATCGGTGAAGGTTATCATCGCCAGGCGGGTCTTCCGCATGCAGAGATTGAGGCGCTGCGTAAAACTCAGCACCCCGTGCGGCGCACGACGGTATACGTCAATCTTGAACCCTGCTCGCACCATGGCCGTACCCCACCGTGTGTGGACGTGCTTATAGAAGCGGGCGTTAAACGCGTTGTTGTTGGTATGACTGACCCTAACCCGCGTGTTCGTGGACGTGGGATTCGGCGGCTCCGACGCGCAGGAATTGCGGTCACAACCGGAGTGCTCAAAGAGACGTGCAAACGCATCAACGAGGACTTCGCCGTTTGTATCCAGACTGGCAAGCCTTTTGTGACTCTCAAGTTGGCAGCCTCCTTAGATGGACGTATTGCCGCGGCAAGTGGTGACGCGCGTTGGATTAGTGGAGTTGCGTCGCGTCGTGTGGTGCACGAACTGCGCAATTATGTCGATGCGATCATCGTTGGAGCAGAGACGGTGAAAGCCGATAATCCTCAGCTGACTTGCCGGATTCGTGGTGGACGGGATCCGCTCCGGGTCATTCTTGATGGACATCTCAGCGTCAGTCCGGGGGCACAGGTGTGCACGCAGCAGTCGAAAGCCACGACACTGATCGCAACAACACAAAGAGCCGCCAGTCTTCGTGGGGTTGCATTTAAGAAGAACGGGGTGGAAGTCGCATCCTTTCCTGGTCGGCGGGGGCGGATCTCGTTGTCTTCCGTGCTGGAATCTTTAGCAACCCGGGGAGCCAAGCATGTGCTTATCGAAGGCGGGGGACAGGTGGCAGCAACAGCCCTCCAAGAAGGCGTTGTGAACAAGGTCCTATTTTTCTATGGCCCGGTCCTGCTTGGCGGGGATGGCCGGGCTATGCTAGCTCCGTTGGGTATCGTACGGGTTGCCGACGGGCTGAAACTTCGTACAATGCAGTTCGACCAAATTGGAAAAGATGTGATGGTGTCGGGATATGTCGAGACACCATAAGGAGTCGCTATGCCAATTGCGCTGTCACCCGTAGACGAGGCATTAGAGCATCTCAGCCAAGGCAAAATGGTTGTACTGGTTGAGAACGACAACGGCGACGGGGAAGCCGATCTGTGTCTTGGCGCCGAGGCGACCACGCCGGCTGGGGTCAATTTTATGGCAACCCATTGCCGGGGACTGGTCTGTCTGGCATTAACGGAAGAAAAAATCCGCGAGCTGGGAATTCCTATGCTGGGGCAGGGGTATGATGGGAGCCGACAGCGGGTTTTTGGCGCTTCGATTGAAGCCCGTCGTGGCGTGACCACGGGTATCTCCGCCTACGATCGTGCAATCACGATCGTTGCTGCGGTACGAGATAATGCAGGACCGGCCGACCTTGTTATGCCGGGACATGTCTTTCCCTTATTTACCCACCGAGGTGGAGTGCTGGCCCGGCGTGGCTTATCTGAAGGCGGGGTTGATCTGGCACGGCTCGCCGGTCTGAAACCAGCCGCAACCTTATGTACGATTCTCCGCGACGATGGTGATGTCGCCCAAGGGCAAGAGGTGGAAGATTTCGCGTGCGAGCATGGGTTGCCGATTGTGAGTATCGCAAGCCTGATGACGTATCGTTTACGGACGGAATCGGTCATTCATCGGGTTGGGGAAGGCGAGATTACCAGCCCCTTTGGGGGGAAGTTTTTGGCCATTGTCTACCGAACTGAGGTCGATAATCATGAACACATCGCCCTCGTCAAAGGACGTATCGATGCGCATGATACTGTCCCAGTCCGGGTCCACTCGCAGTGTTTGACTGGGGATGTGTTCGGATCGGAGCGGTGTGATTGCGGAGAACAATTGACGCACGCCATGGAATTTATTGCCCAGGAAGGCCACGGTGTTGTCATTTATCTACAGCAAGAAGGACGCGGTATCGGACTGGTAAATAAAATTCGGGCCTATGCACTCCAGGATAAAGGGATGGATACGGTCGAGGCCAACCTCCATCTTGGATTTGAAGAGGATCTCCGGGATTATGGTATAGGTGCCCAAATCCTGCGCGATCTGCGTGTGGCGCAGGTTCGTTTGCTCACCAACAATCCGCAAAAAATTAGCGGTCTCGAAGAGTATGGGGTCAAGGTCGTCGCAAGGCAGCCGATTGAGACGCCACCGCATAAGGGCAATATTCACTACCTACGGGTGAAAAAAGAAAAACTGGGGCATTTATTTTCAGAACTCAAACCAATGCTCTAGTGGAATCAACGGTATCCAATTTGACCCCAACTTTACTCAAGACGGGATTGGATGGGAGAGGAGGGGAGAAATTATGGCCCGGATCATAACAGGCAAACTCGATGCAACAGGAATGCGATTCGGCATTGTAGCGTCGCAGTTCAATAGCTTGATCACCGAACGTTTACAAGCCGGCGCTCTTGACGCCTTCTGTCGCCACGGAGCGCGGGACGAAGACATTGACGTTGTCCTTGTTCCCGGGGCATTTGATATTCCGCTTTTTGCCAAGGAGATGGCAACCAGTGGACGTTACCAGGCTGTTGTGTGTGTTGGAGCAGTGATCAAGGGCGAGACGCCGCATTTTGATTATATTTCCGCAGCCATGACGCAAGGCATCAAAGAGATTATGCTCTCCTCCAGGGTACCTGTCACCTTTGGGGTGCTGACCACAGGATCGGTTGAGCAAGCGCTTGATCGGGCCGGAGCAAAGTTGGGCAATAAAGGCTGGGAAGCTGCCCTGTCTGCCATCGAGATGGTACAGGCATTAAAGGCATTGCAGGAAAGACTACAAGAAACCGAGTAGCAGTACGATGGGATCACGGCGTCAGGAGCGCGAGTTTGCCCTGCAAATCCTCTATCAGATTGATGTCAGCGGCGTGGCGCCGCACCAGGCGCTGGCCCTATTTCAGGAGTGCTTTACTCGGACGAGTGAGCTAGGTGCGTTTACAACCGATTTAGTCGAAGGCGCGTGGCGTGATCATGGCCGGCTTGATAACCTCATTTCTGAGGCCGCAGACCACTGGCGGCTCGGACGCCTGCCTAAGGTCGAGCTCAACCTCTTGCGTCTTGGGGCATATGAATTAGGGGCCTATCCGGATCTCTCTGCCGGGGTGACGATCAACGAAGCCATCGAAATAGCGCGGCGCTATTGCGGTGATGACGCGCCTACCTTTGTGAACGGGGTGCTAGACCGCATTGCCGGTGCCGTAGGGAAGAAAGTGCAGCAGCATGAGTCTCTCGAATAAACAACTGAATACATCGGAGCTCTCCCTAGCGTCCCGCGCACGCTATCGGCCGGATGAGATCGAACCGAAGTGGCGAGGCTACTGGCTGCAGAACAGAACCTTTAGAGCTGAAATCGATCACAGCAGGCCAAAGTACTATATCCTTGACATGTTCCCCTATCCGAGCGGTGCAGGGCTGCATGTTGGACACCCTGAAGGCTATACGGCAACCGATATCCTTGCCCGCTACAAACGGATGTGCGGCTTCAATGTCTTGCATCCCATGGGGTGGGACGCTTTTGGCTTGCCTGCTGAACAATACGCAATAGAGACCGGGACCCACCCTCGCGAAACCACCGCACGGAATATCGACACTTTTCGGCGGCAGATTCAAGCGCTCGGATTTTCCTATGATTGGGATCGCGAGATTTCTACCTGCGACCCGGAGTATTACCGCTGGACGCAGTGGATCTTTCTCAAATTATATGAGCGAGGTCTAGCCTATATGGCGGACGTGGCGGTGAATTGGTGTCCAGCCCTCGGTACAGTGTTAGCAAACGAAGAAGTCATTGATGGCAAAAGTGAGCGTGGCGGACATGAGGTCATCCGTAGGCCCATGCACCAGTGGATGCTGCGCATCACAGCCTATGCCGAGCGGCTGTTAGCCGGGCTGGATCAACTTGACTGGCCCGACAGCGTCAAAGACATGCAGCGGAACTGGATCGGGCGGAGTGAAGGTGCGCGGGTTCGGTTTCGTTTGTGTCAACCGGATGGTGAGCTGTTGCCTGAAGAAGACGCGCTCTTCGATGTCTTTACGACACGGCCTGATACTTTGTTTGGTGCCACGTATTGTGTCCTTGCGCCGGAACACCCGTTGGTTGGGCGTATTACGACTGCAGAGAATCGGGATGTGGTGACAGCCTATACCCAGGAGGCCGCACGGAAATCTGACTTGACCCGGACCGACTTGGTCAAAGAAAAAACTGGGGTCAATACGGGTGGCTACGCGCTCAACCCGGTGAATGGTCAGCCCGTTCCCATTTGGGTCGCGGATTATGTCCTGATTACTTACGGAACAGGAGCGATTATGGCTGTCCCTGGCGGGGATCAGCGAGACTGGGATTTCGCCCGCCAGTTCAATATCCCGATCATTGAGGTTGTCCAGGGCGGAGATATTGAAAAAGAAGCCTACACCGGGGATGGGCCGCATGTGAATTCCGGCTTGCTGGATGGCTTGAATATAGCGGATGCTAAGAAGAAAATGGCGGCCTGGCTTGAGGAGCATGAGCACGGGGAAGAGACTATTAATTATAAGCTGAGGGACTGGTTATTTAGTCGTCAGCGCTATTGGGGAGAACCGTTCCCAGTAGTACACGTCGAAGGTAAACCTCAGCCGGTCGATCCGAACGACCTCCCCATTGTCCTACCTGAAGTCGAGAGTTTTCAACCAACGGGGACGGGTGAGCCTCCCTTGGCTGGGGCTCGGACGTGGGTGGAAACGGTAGACCCGGCGACGGGTAAACTGGCTTTGCGTGAGACCAACACCATGCCCCAGTGGGCGGGCAGTTGTTGGTACTTCCTGCGCTTTTTGGACCCGAAGAATACAGAGCACCCCTGGGACGCAGAAAAAGAGCGTTACTGGATGCCGGTTGATCTCTATGTGGGCGGAGTTGAGCATGCCGTGCTGCACCTACTGTATGCACGTTTTTGGCATCACGTTCTGTATGATTGCGGGCTTGTCTCAACGCCTGAACCGTTTCAACGCCTGGTCAATCAAGGCATGATTCTCGGCTTTAGCTACCGCTATTACCAGGATGAGCAAGGGAACCGGTATAGCTATCCGGCGGTTCAGAAAATGACGTCCAATGAAGAGTCGGGCTTTCTCCTAAAGGCAGATCCGGACAAACGTCTGGCCGTGGCATATGTGTCTGTAGATCAAGTGGTATGGCGGGAAGACAAGCCGTACCACCCTGATGCCCCGGAACTTGAGCTGGAGCCCCAGACTGACAAAATGTCGAAGTCGCGCGGCAACGTGGTAAATCCGGACACGGTTATTGCAGAGTATGGAGCAGATGCGCTTCGTTGTTATGAAATGTTTATGGGGCCGCTTGAGCAGGTCAAGCCGTGGAATACCCGCTCGGTCGCAGGCGTATACCGATTCTTACACCGGGCCTGGTCATTGATTCTTTCTGATGCTGGAAGTCTCCGAACAGAGATTGTGGATGAAGATCCTAGTCACCAAGATTCTGGTCGCCAAAATCTTGGTCCCACTGATCGGCTGACGCGTGTCTTCCACAAAACCGTGAAGAAGGTGACTGAAGATATCGACGGGATGCGTTTTCATACTGCGCTTAGTGCTCTCATGGTTTTTCTGAATGAAGCGCAAAAGACTGACCGCTTACCGCGCACGATGGCTGAGAGCTTTGTCCTCTTATTGGCTCCCTTTGCCCCTCACCTGGGTGAGGAGTTGTGGCAGCGTCTCGGGCACGCGGAGACTCTGGCCTATGAAGCATGGCCGACGTATGATCCCGAGCTCATTCGTGATGAAACCATCACTATGGCCGTGCAGGTCAATGGAAAACTCCGAGCAACGATTGATCTTGCGGCTGATGTGGATAAAGAGACGGCCTTATCTGCAGCTCGGAGTCAAGAGAAAGTCGCCGTGTATTTAGAGGGCAAGACGATTCGGCGCGAAATTGTTGTTCCCGGCCGACTAGTGAATTTTGTCGTATCGTAGCACTGAGAAGCAAAAACCAAAGATCAAAAGGAAAAAATGAAAAAGAGAGGAACAATTTTCTCCTTAGCTTTCCATTTTTACCTTGTACCTTTTGTCTTTGTATGGAGCGCGTGTGGCTATCAGTTCTCTGGAACCACCTCGTTACCGCAAGGAATACAAAGTGTGAGCTTTGCTGATTTTGGGAATTATACGCTCGAAGCAGGGGTCGAGAAAGAGCTTCAATGGGCTATCGAACGGGAGTTCCGCACCCACGGTAATATTCAGGTGACAGAGGCTGGAGAAGGCATGGTCCATGTGACGCTCCAGCGACTTAACTTGCGCCCCTTTTCTTTTGATCGGCGCGCCCAGGTGCTGGAGTACGAGCTGGCGCTCGTACTCAATATCCAACTCACTCATAGGGCGAGTGGCCAGGTTGTATGGCAAGCCGACAATCTCCAGGTTACGGAGTACTACAGCGCAATCCCGCAAGTGATGGTGACGACTTCGCCGGAATTTCTTCAAGGGACCTTGGACCCTGAGGACCTGCCCGGTCTTACGGATACCCAGTTTTCCGAGACGCAACGACGCTTGGCAGTCGAGCGGCTCTTCGCCACAGCTGCTCGCGAAGTATATTTTCGCTTAGGCGAGAATTTTTAATAAGAGTGGGAAAAGGGGCACAGGGCCCACCCCTTCTCGCATCGCCTCGTCTATGAGGACGCGGCTGCGCCCTTTTTCCTGTGAGCCAGCTTGGAGAGCTGGCCGACATGGCGAGCAGCCGCGTTGTGAGGGATAACGCGTTTCTGGCCGGCTTTGTGCAACGCACTGATAGCCGTACGCAGGAAGCTTTCGGCGGCTGCGGTATCATCACCTTCCAAGGCCCCCTCCACTTTTTTCATAAGGGTTTTGATCCGCGACTTTTCCGAATGGTTGCGGGTGTTCCGATCTAGGCTTTGTCGATGTCGTTTCTTTTCTCCTGATGCCACGTGCAATACTCCTCTCTTATAGAGTATTCCTACCATGCGCGGAGAGACTGATCAATGTGGTAAACTGGGCGGCGAACTGAGCAGGACGGAAGAGGCGAAGAGCCGCAGGTCGTCCGTGCTGTTGGGCAAATCGGAGGTCTGACCCTGCTCAGCCGCATCTCCGGCCTAGGACGAGATGTGGTCATCGGCTAGGTGTTTGGCGCAGGGTTGGCTGCCGATGCCCCTTTCGCATTCCGAATTTCCTTCGCCGTCTCGTAGGCGAAGGTGCAACTGCTGCCGCCTTTGTTCCGGTGATTGCCGAGTATCTGACCCATCGGTCACGAGCAGATGCGCTGTATATGATCCGCGCCCTGCTGGGAACCGGACTTGGCCTTCTCCTGGTTTTGACCGGTATCGGGATGTTGCGCCGATCCCATTACCTGTTTGTTTGCTCCTGGATTTGCAAGCGAAAAGCTTGCACTCACTATTGATCTGACTCGTATCATGTTCGTCTATTTGTTTTGTATCGGCGGGGTCGCCCTAGCGATGGGGGTGCTGCATGCACATCGGCACTTTGCTGCGCCGGCGTTTGCTCCGGTCCTTTTGAATGTGGCGATGATTGCCTGAGGTCTAGGGCTTTCGGCTCATCTGGCTGAGCCTGCCACGAGCCTTGCTTACGGCGTGGTCATTGGTGGCGCGTCTCAGCTGTTGTGGCAGATTCCCGCCCTCGTGCTTAGAGGGATATCCCTCCGTCTGCGCTGGCAACCTAGACATCCGGCTCTTCGCAGTATTGGAGTTTTGTTATTACCATTGGTCTTTGGCACTGGTATCTTCCAGATCAACCAAATCATCAGCACGCTTTTGGCCTCACTCCTTACCCCGGGCAGTGTATCCTGTATGTGGTATGCAAATCGGCTGTTTGAATTTCCAGTTGGTATTTTTGTCGTCGCACTCAGTACCGCAGTCCTGCCCAGTCTGGCGGCACAGGCACAGCAACGCGACATGAAGGCAGTACAAGACAATCTGGGCTTTGCCCTGCGCTTGGTAAATCTCGTGACGCTGCCGGCGGCGACCGGTCTCGCTGTTCCCATAACGACCGTCATCTTTTATCGAGGGGCCTTTTCTGTATAGGAAATTGTGGTGACTGCTGCAGCCCTGCAAGGGCTTGCAGTCGGCCTCTGGGCAGTTGCCGCAACCCGGCAGATCACTGCGTGTCTGTATGCATTGGGCGATACGAAGACTCCAGTTTGGGGGGAGTAGTCGCTGTGTTTGTGAAGATTGGATTCAGCCTGGTTCTTATGGGAAGCGTGAGTTTTGCAGATGAAACAACTCGGGTAGCGCAAGCAGTCGCCGTCTTGAGTCATACCCTTGCCGTTTGGAATTTGGGTATGGTTGGCCTCGCTATCTCCACGTCACTTGCGGCCCTAGCAAATCCCATATTTCAGGCCGTAGCCCTCTCTTGGTATTTCCATTCATTTCCATGGCAGAGATGGATCGTGTCTCTGCTCTGGAGTGGGCTCGCTTCTGTCATGATAGCAATCCCGTTGTGGTGGATGATTGGTCAGATCGACTGGTTCGGGCAGAATATTTCTCTGCTCGTACGAGTGAGCAGTTTGAGTGGTGCTGCTGCGGTAGGTTTCCTCAGCTTCGTCGTGCTTGTTTGGCCTGGAGGGAAGGCAGAGATACGCGCCCTCATTGGCATGTTACCCGAGCGCGCGCTTGGCTTCCTGCCACAATTCCTCCAACCGAGTCGGTGAAGTCTCATACAAGTCTTCTTGGTTGTTCAACAGGTTCTGTTCGATATAGCGGAACCTCGCATTAAAACGGCCGTTCGCCTTACGCAGGGCAGACTCGGCATCCAGATTGAGGTGGCGGGCGAG
Organism: uncultured Enterobacteriaceae bacterium; assembly: GCA_964639795.1. Taxonomy (GTDB): domain Bacteria; phylum Desulfobacterota; class Binatia; order Bin18; family Bin18; genus Bin18. The sequence goes on from CAZXFE010000021.1 coordinate 9,333, forward strand.
GCTAGTTAAGGAAAACAAGAGATCCCCCAGCTCATGTTCTTGGTTCTCTTTTTCACCGACCGATAGTGTCTCTTCTAACTCTTTGTACTCTTCTGTGACCTTTTCAAATACGGCTGTGGCGGAGGCCCAGTCGAATCCAACCCGGGCGGCCTTTTCTCCCAGCCGTTGGGCCTGAATCAACGCTGGTGCGTCCTTGGGAACACCCGCCAATATGGAATGATCGGGTTGATCGGACTGGTGGGACTGCTCTGCTTTATCTTTTTTTTCCTGTGCCTTGATTTTGGTCCAGTTTTGGCTGACCTCTGCCGCACTATTAACTTTCAGGTTGCCAAACACATGTGGATGGCGGCGGGTCATTTTGTCGGAGATAGCTTGGGCCACATCGTCAATGTTGAATTCTCCTGCTTCTTCCATCAGTTGTGAATGAAAGACAATCTGGAGGAGTAAGTCTCCTAGTTCTTCTTTGAATTCGGACCAGTCTTCAGCTTCAAGCGCTTCAAGGACCTCGTAGGTTTCTTCTACTAAGTAGGGCTTCAGCGTCTGTGGCGTTTGCTCTCGGTCCCAAGGACAGCCGCTCGGACTACGTAGAGTCGCCATGATTTCAACCAGGTGAGCAAACGCGGAATGTTGTTCGTGCGGCATTATACTCCCTTATCTACTGAATACTTTCTGTGTCGTCCGGAAATGCAGTTTTGCAACTTGGCCAAGGGCATCCGAGCCCTGGGCCTTCACAAAGGCTTTGCCTACGGCGATGACCTGAGCGCTAGCACCTTTGGGCAACGAGACCGCGAAGCGGCTGCTTAAGTCCTGTAAGCGGCGTAGGAACTCTGCTCGCGCGACAATTGAGGCTGCTGCCACGGCTATTTCTCGTTCTGCCCGATGTTTTTGGATGAGCTTGATTGATCGGCCCTTTTCCATGAGAGCATTATTTAGAAAGCGCTCGGCACCGAACTGATCGGCAATGACACGTTCGCACGCGACTTGTTCCAACAGGTTTTCAATAGCCCGTGCGTGCCCCCAGGCTAAGAGCTTGTTCAGATTCTTGAATGACGCATACAAACCGTTGTAGCGCTCGGGACCGATGACGATGAGCGTCGTCGGACACAAGGTGCGGATCCGTCCCGAAAGCGTTATCGCCTTCTTGTCTGCCAGAGCTTTACTGTCACGGACGCCGACAGTTCGGAGCTCCTCTTCTTGATCGGGCGTGACATAGGCCCCGGCAACGACTAGTGGGCCGAAGTAATCGCCCTTGCCTGACTCATCAATTCCGATGGCGCCAACTGGGTCGGAGGATGCTGTCATACTGAATCAGGAGATTGAAAGGCGGTTGCGGGCAGATGTTGCTCATCCCGTACCATGACCTTGCCGTCTTGGATCTTCACTCGGCCTTCGGCAAAGAGCCTGATGGCTGCAGGGTAAATCCGATGTTCTTGAATAAGAATCCGCGCACTCAGGCTGTCCTGTGTATCATCCGGATACACAGGGACGGCGGCCTGCATGACGATGGGCCCGTGGTCCATCTGCTCATCAACCAGATGGACGGTTGCCCCGGCAATGCGCACGCCCCGTGCGAGAGCCTGACGTTGCGCGTGTAGACCGGGGAAAGCGGGCAGTAAGGCGGGATGAATATTCAAAATGCGCTGTGGAAAGGCGCGGATAAAAAAAGGGGAAAGGAGGCGCATAAATCCAGCCAGAACAACGAGCTCGACGCCGTTGTCTTTCAGGACGGCAACGATCGCTTGATCGAAAGCCTCACGTGTCTCAAAGTCCTCGTGCGAAAGGACTGCTGTCGGCAGACTATGCCGTTTTGCTCGGACAAGGCCGTAAGCGTCGTTTATATTACTGAAGATGATGCGGATCTCTGTCCGCAAGCCGCCACCCTCAGTGGCGTCAATGATTGCTTGTAGATTGGTGCCGGCACCAGAAATCAGAACGCCAATGGGAAGCCGAGAGGACATGTTGGGCCGCACTCCTAGAGGTCGACTGCTCGTGTCAGGGTAAACACATCAACGACTCGGGCCCCACTCTGATACAGGGTTCTGGCGCACTCTTCAACCGTAGCGCCTGAGCTGTACAAATCATCAACAAGGAGGAGCCTTTTCCCTTGCACTTGAGTCGGGGTGTCAACCTGCAAAGTTTTCCGTACATTCGCTCGGCGACTTTCTTTATCAAGCTGCGTCTGAGGTGGTGTGGGGGGTGTTTGTATCAGAAGTAGAGGATCTACCGGAAGCATCCAACGTTTCCCTATGGCAGGCGCTAGCAGGAGGGACTGATTCAAGCAGCGCCGGCGTAAGCGGTCAATGTGAAGTGGAAAAGGAAGGATGGCATCGAAGTCTTGGTGGCTGAGCGAGAAGTGAGCGGCGCTCAGTCTGGCTAGACATTTCCGGGCTCTCAGGTCTCGTGCGTACTTAAAACGGAGCAGGGCGTTGCGCAGCGGTAGCGGAGTATCGATACCGGTCTGATAGGAGGCCGAGGCACCTGCTTGACGAAATACGGGACGGGTTTTCAAACAGCGGCGACACAAATGATTGCGCCCAGTTTGTGTGAAGAAAGGAACGCCGCAACACTGGCGCAGTGGAGAACAAATAGGATGAATCCGGCGCTCGCATGCAGCGCAGAATGGCTGGTCTGGATCGAGGTGAATACGGCAGCTCAGGCACCACGAAGGGTATAAAGAGGCATGTGTGTATTGTTGTAATGTTCGCAACCTTTCTAAATCGTATCGCAAACAGATATCTGTGATCTCTAAGGTTTTTACTCTCCGTGCCGATCCTGGTGCAGCTGAAACATTTGTTTCAAGGACTTGTTTTGGGGATTGCGCTCGTATACTGGTATCCGCAATACAGCGCAGACTTCCTTTCTGTCCTGCACCCATGGTCTGAGGATACAGCTCCCGATGGTGAGCCCGGCCCATTAACCAGGAATGAATCAAGCTTGTTTCAAAGATCTAACCGGAGCGGGTACGAGCCATGAGTCGGGAGCAATGCTTGCACCAGAGAGAAGAAAGGACTGCTGATGGCCAATAAACAACGTGCTATTGCGCCTATACTACGGTTACCAGACTCTCCAGACGAAAAAGCTTATCTTGTCGGGTATCGGTGTCCCGATTGCGATGCAACCTATCTGGGCAGCCATCGTGTAGGATGTAGCAAATGTACTTATATTGGAGACTTGCCTGAAGTGCAGCTGAGCGATCATGGCACGCTGTACGTGTATTCGATCGTGTATCAGTCTGCGCCAGGGATTCCAGTGCCGTATGTGTCGGCGATAGTGGACCTACCTGACGGCGTGAGTGTCCGCTGTAATTTAGTAGATATTGAGCCTGATCCAAAAAAGATTGAATTTGGCCTACCAGTAGAAATGGTCACTCAGAAGGTGCGGGAACGAAAAGAGAAAAATGCTGAAGGGGTTGAAGAAGCAATTGATATTATTGCTTTCTTTTTCAAGCCAAGTCAGAATTGAGGTAACCCGAAGACGGCAAAGGGGTGCAATTATGAGAGACGCATATGTACTCGGTGTGGGCATGATTAAGTTTGGACGCTATCCTGACAAAGATGTATCCCAAATGGGAGGGGAAGCTGCAACCCTTGCGCTGAAAGATGCTGGTGCGTCTATCAAGGACGTTGAACTACTCGTGTGTGGGAATCTGTTTCAAGCCAATGCTATGAATGCGCAGAAGATTCTGCAACAAATTGGCCAGACGGGTATTCCTGCGCTGAATGTCGCAAATGCCTGTGCCACTGGCTCAACGGCATTTCGCGAGGCGTATATCGGTGTGGCTTCAGGCATGTACGATGTCACCATGGCCGTCGGCGTCGAGCAAATGGGGAAAATGGGCCTGCTTGGGGGTGGTGCGCGTAGCGGGACTGAAAGTGTCGAGGGGGTCTTAGGCAGTGGCCTCATGCCTGCGGTTTTTGGTCAAGCAGGCGTAGAGCATATGCGTAAACATGGCACGAAGGCTGAGCATTTTGCAAAAATCTCTGTAAAGAATCATAAACACTCCGTCCATAACTCCTTGTCGCAATACCAGATTGAGGTCTCTCTGGACGATGTGATGAATGCGCGTATGGTTGCGTATCCCAACACGTTATATATGTGTTGTCCGACCGGAGACGGTGCTGCTGCCGCGATCTTGATGTCGGAAGACAAAATGAAACAGTTCACCAGCAGGCCAGTGAAAGTCGCGACTTCGGTACTCACGTCCGATCCGTATACGGACCGAGATTTGACCATGCCTGATGTTAATACGTTGACTCAAAATGCGGCTAAAGAAGCCTACGAAAAAGCGGGTATTGGGCCCCAAGATCTTGACCTGGTTGAGCTGCACGATTGTTTTGCTACGGCCGAGCTTCTGCATTACGAAAACTTAGGGCTGTGTGCCGAAGGCGAGGCCGGACGGATGATTGATGAGGGGCGAACTGAGCTGGGTGGAGAGGTTCCGGTCAATGTCAGCGGCGGCCTGCTCTCGAAGGGGCATCCACTTGGAGCCACCGGTGTCGCCAATATTTATGAAATCGTCTCTCAGCTTCGCGGCCAGGCTGGGGCTCGGCAGGTGGAGGGAGCAAAAGCAGGGCTTGCGCATGTGATCGGCCTGGGATCAGCCTGTACGATTCACATTCTGACAGTATAACTCCATTCTTTTGTGACTTTTCTGCGCAGGGGTTGGTTGCTGTGGCATACCAACCCCTGTTGGTTTTGTGCGGACGGGGTGAGGAAGTTATGAAACTACCCATTGTAAAAAAGTTTAAACAAGAACTCGAGCAGTTATATCATGAGCTCAACGTACGCATTCCGAAAGATCTACAAGAGGCAGCAGCGCACGGCGATTTGAGTGAAAATGCGGAATATGATGCCGCTCGCGCACGGCAGGATTATGTCCGGGCGCGCATAGCGCAACTTGAGGAACGCCTGCGTCAGCTCTCGCTGTATAACCTTTCGAGCATCCCGAAGGCCGCTATTGCTTATGGAAGCCGGGTGAAGCTTGAAGAAGTTGATTCTGGAGAAGTTGTCGAGTATCAGATTGTCTTTCCCGAAGAGGTAGACCCCGCAGCCGGACAGATATCTCTCCATTCCCCAATTGGCCAAGCGCTTCTGCACAAGGAACTTGATGATGAAGTTGAGGTGGTGGCGCCACAAGGGAAACAGTTTTATACCATTGTGGATCTCACGACTCTCCATGACCTAGAGGAGGGGGAGGGAAAATGAATGCAGTGGGTGGGACCTCTTGCATGATTGATAAGGATCCTTTAGCCTGCCGTAGGGAAGTGAGGAAAAGTGGGCCAACGCCCACTTTTTTTTCAAGATGAAGCCCCCGATCCAAGAGATCATTCGACAAGTTGAGGAACTCACAACCCCTCTCGTTGAGGACGAGGGGGTCGAGTTGTGGGGGGTTGACTTGTTGACAGAGTCGGGACGGCGGGTTTTACGGGTCTCGCTTGAATGTGAAAATGGAATCTCTCTTGACGATTGCACTCGAATCCACCGCCAACTCAGCGATTTACTTGATGTTCATGACCTTATTCCATGGCGCTACACGCTTGAAGTGTCTTCTCCTGGGATCAACCGTCCGCTTCTGTACCCCCGCCACTATCAACGTTCCTTGGGGCAGCCGATTCGGCTTCAAGTAAGGACCGGAAAAAATGGTCGGCGAGTCTTTGCTGGATCTCTGTGTCAGGTAGAAGAAGAGTACTTTGGCATTGTCGACCAAGATGTAGGGAATGTTCACATTGCTTGGGAAGATGTTGTACGCGCACGAGTTGACCTCCTGTCTCCCCTTCCGAGCAAAGACCGGCAAAAGAAGAGGAAAGGGAAGAGTCTGCGGCGTGACGTGAGATGAGGAAGAAACTATGCAACCAGACTTGAACCGCGTGATCGAACAAGTCAGCAAAGAAAAGGGGATGGATCGGAGTGTCATCGTTGAGGCTCTGGAGAGCGCTATGCTGGCGGCAGCGCGTCGAACCTTTGGCCAAAAACAGATAGAGGCGAAATTCAATTCTGAAATAGGTGAGATCGAGCTTTTTGAAATTAAGACGGTTGTCGAAACGGTTACAGGCCCGGAAATAGAGATTGGGGTCGCTGAAGCGCAGGAGACCTTAGATCCTGAAGCACAGCTAGGCGATGAGCTGCTCAGTAAATTGCCAGCCACTGCCTTTGGACGGATTGCGGCGCAGGTTGCAAAACAGAGCGTGATCCAAAAAGTCCGTGAAGCAGAACGTGAGCTGATCTATAACGAATTTAAGAACCGGAAAGGTGAGCTCTTTTCCGGTATCGTTCAGCGGATTGAGCGGCGTAATATGATTGTCAATCTCGGGAGAACTGATGCGGTCTTACCGGAGAAAGAACAAATTCCGTGGGAACGGTATCGTCAAGGGGACCGTATACGGGCGTACATTCTCGATGTGGATATGGCTCAGAAGGGCCCGCAGATTGTTTTATCGCGAACCCACCCGGGATTTCTGATTAAACTTTTTGAACAAGAGGCACCTGAGGTCTATGAAGGGATTATTGAAATCAAAGGCGCGGCGCGAGAGCCGGGAAATAGAGCTAAGATAGCTGTATACTCGACCGATCCTGATGTTGACCCAGTTGGTGCGTGTGTCGGAATGAAAGGGACGCGGGTGCAGGCTGTTGTTCAAGAGTTGCGTGGTGAGAGGATCGATATCGTTCCCTGGACCTCTGATCCGGCGGAATATGTGTGTCGGGCAATTCTCCCCGCCAAAGTCTCAAAGATTATTATCGATGAGGATGAAAATGCGATGGAAGTTATCGTTCCGGATGATCAACTCTCACTGGCCATTGGCAAGAAAGGTCAAAACGTTCGCCTCGCCTCGCGTCTAACAAATTGGAAGCTTGATATCCGGTCCGATTCTGAGGTTGAACTGGAGCATGTACAAGCCCTAGAGTCGTTGAACGGCATACCCGGGATAGGAGATGCAAACGCTGATATTACGGCGGAGCTCCTGTACCAGCAAGGATTTAAATCTGTGCAAGACCTTGCGACAGCTGACCTTGCGACTCTCCTTGACATCGAAGGGATTAGCCCGGAGCGCGCGGCCGTAATTTTACAGGCGACAAAGGAACATGTTGAGTTGCTGGCGGCTTCTCAGCAAGAAGAAGAGGTCCAGGCTGTAGATTCTGCTGCGGAAGAATCCGGAGAAGATTCTGCGGTGACGGATGGAGGGGAAGAAAGCGGAGACTCGATGGCAGCACCGGCGGCTGAGGATGTATGAAGCGAGTTGGGCCTATTCGTACTTGTTTGGGATGTGGACGGCGAGAGAGGAAAAGCCATTTGTTACGATTGACTACAGGAGCTGACGGAGGAGTCATTCCTGACCAGAGGCAGGGAAGAGGTGGGTACCTTCACCCGCGCCGGGACTGTGTCAATGTTTTTACCAGTGCGCGGACGAAAAGTTTCCGTTCATTGCGGGTGGTACTCTCCCGCGAGGCGCGGATGCGATATGCCGCTCTCATTGTGCCCTGTATAGAACCCTGATGAGACAGTGATGAGGTCATATGCCACGAAAGCGTGTCCACGAATTAGCTAAAGAGTGGGGAGTCGGAACTCGGCAGGTGCTTGCTCAGCTTGAGTCTTTGAAGATTCACGGGAAAAAAGCCCAGAGCACGCTTTCGGAGCAAGAGGCAGAGTCAGCGCATCGGGGCCTCTTGCCTGAAGCCGTACCTTCTCTCGTGTTAGGAGAAGAAAAGGTTGTTGCTGAGCGTATGGTGACTGATCTCGATCAGCAAAGTGAACAGGTTGTCACCGCCCGGGAAGAGGTTCGCGAGAATCGGATTCGTCCCAACGTGATTCGGCGCAGGAGACGGGTCGAGGTCATTACCGACGAAGCCGTTGCGGTCTCGCCAGAATCGGCCCCTGTAATCTTTTCCGCACCTACAGTCGAAGCGCCTCTACCCTCCTTTACCCCGACGGCGTTTGATCTACCGGCATTAGAGCCGATATCGGTGAGCACTGAACCGCTCGAAGAAGAACGGTTCCCTTTTGACACTCCTCCGGTGTCAACGGGTGACTCGATGGTATTAAAAGGAGAGGGGGAGGAGCGTGAATCGTCCTCCGCAATTCCTTCGCTTGTTGAAGCCGGAGCGGAGGACCCGACCGCGTCAGAAGAGGGCACGGAGCAAGAAAAACACGGAGTGGGAGGTAGACAGCCAGCGAAACCAGGGCAAGCCCCCATTCAGGATACCCAGATTAAAGAGGCTCCAGGTTCGGAACAGTCTTCTTCGTCGGAAAATGGGGTTGACGGTGGACCACAGTCAGCGCGTGTGCTTGGACGGATTGATCTTGGCAAGCTGGCAGAAACTCGAACCCCGAAGCCTGGCGACAGAGGCCGTCCTGCCCCGTTTCCGGCCAAGGCCGGAACTAGCGAGCCTGCGACCGAGGAAGGTGCACCGGGTGCAGGAAAAAGAAAAGGAAAGAAACGTAAGGTTGTCCGGAATGCTGAATCGCTCGATGTCCGAGAACGAGAACCTCGTGTTGCTCGGGGAGGGAATCGAAAGAGACGTGCGCTTCCTGGGAAAGAGCAGCGACAGACCGAAATTACTATCCCTAAAGCGAGCAAACGCGTCGTTCGCATCTCCGAAGTGATTACGGTTGGAGAGTTAGCGCTCAGTCTCGGTGTGAAGGTCGGCGAGGTCATAAAAACGCTCATGGGCCTGGACGTCATGGCCACGATTAATCAGGTCCTAGACCATGACACCGCTTCGCTCGTGGCTGCAGAATTCGAGTACACAGTTGAGAACGTCGCTTTTGATGCCGACTCGGTTCTAGAAGATGAACATGAAGCATTGGAGGATGATGGGAAACTTGACCCCCGCCCCCCGGTTGTGACCGTAATGGGGCATGTCGACCATGGGAAAACCTCGCTGTTAGACAAGATCCGGGAAACTAATGTCACTGCTCATGAGCAGGGGGGGATCACGCAACATATCGGCGCATATAGCGTGCCAGTCGCAGGCCGAAGTATCACTTTTTTAGATACCCCTGGGCATGAGGCATTTACCTCTATGCGTGCGCGTGGCGCAAAGGCAACCGATATTGTCATTCTCGTTGTTGCTGCGGATGATGGGGTAATGCCTCAGACTATTGAGGCCATCAATCATGCTCGAGCTGCCGAAGTGCCCTTAATAGTAGCAGTCAATAAGATGGATAAGCCCGGGGCCGATGTTGACCGGGTGAAACGAGAGTTGTTGTCGCACGGGCTCATTGCCGAGGATATGGGTGGAGACGCCATTCTTGTTCCGGTTTCAGCCATTACTGGAGAAGGCATTGAACATCTCCTCGAGATGATTCTGCTTCAGACCGACGTCATGGAGTTGCGGGCTAATCCAGATAAAGCCGCTCGAGGAGTCGTTGTTGAAGCGCAGCTTGATAAAGGACGTGGGCCTGTTGCGACCGTCCTTGTCCAGGAGGGCGCACTGAAAATCGGCGATCCTTTTGTGTGTGGGGCAGAACATGGGCGCGTCCGGGCAATGGTCGATAGCCAAGGAGAGAAGGTGGAGGTTGCATCTCCTTCTATGCCGGTGGCCATCCTTGGCCTCACCGGGGTCCCCGAGGCCGGAGATATGTTTGTTTCCCTCGTTGATGAGGCGAAGGGTCGACAGATTGCGGAACATCGGCGAGTGAAGCGGCGGGAGACTGAGCTGACGAAAAGTAGTCGAACGTCACTCGAAGATTTCTACAAACAGGCGCAGGCTGGGGAAGTGAAGGAGTTGCGCGTTATCATCAAAGCTGATGTCCATGGCTCAGCCGAAGCCGTGAGAGACGCGCTCACTCGTTTGTCCGCAGATGAGGTGAAGTTAACGGTTTTACACGCATCTGTCGGGGGTATTTCTGAATCTGACGTACTTCTGGCCTCTGCTTCGAAGGGCATAATTATTGGATTTAATGTCCGTCCTGAGACAAAGGCTGCCCGACTCGCTGATCGAGAAGGGATCGACCTACGGCTCTACGGCATCATTTATGAGGTCATCGCTGAAGTCCGTGCGGCTATGGAAGGGCTCCTTGCCCCAACATACAAAGAGAACCCGCTGGGCCGGGCAGAGGTGCGAGAGGTATTTTCCGTTTCGAAAATCGGACTGGTCGCTGGATGCATGGTCGTGGAGGGCAAGATCAATCGTGGGGCACAAGTTCGTGTTGTTCGGGATCACGCGGTTGTGCACGACGGACGCCTCTCGACCCTGCGCCGCTTCAAGGATGATGTTCGAGAGGTTGTTGCGGGAACCGAATGTGGTGCGAGTGTCGAAAATTTCCAAGATGTCAAAGCGGGCGACGTCCTGGAGGTCTATGAGCTGGAAGAAATCGCGCGTCGCCTTGAACCACGCTCCCAAGAAGTCGAACAACGGGCACCGTAGTTCTTGGGCGAAGAAGGGCGACGAGGCCAGACCGCAGATCTGTTCCCCCACATTTCTCCTGTCTTTTTCCCGAATCGAGCTGTAGACGATGGTTGTGGGTGTACTCCGGCTCACTTTATACATCCCGGACAGTCACTCTCTCAAAGAGAAACGGGGAGTCATCCGAAAGATTAAAAGTCGAGTTCGGAACGAATTCAACGTCTCGATCGCGGAATGTGCAGCGCAAGATCTGTGGCAAAAAATTGTTCTTGGCATTTGCCAAGTCGGTTCTGACCACACCTATATAGAAGGAACTTTACGGGCGGTAGCGGACTTTATTGATCGCCTCCATATAGTGCAAATGGGTGAGGAAGAAGTGGAAGTACTGCACTTCTAGCGTCGTATCAGTTGCCTAGTTGAGCGAGTCGAACAGCCTTTTTCTAAAGCCAGTCTCTAATGCTGACTAGCATTTGTCAAATGATTGCTGAATGCATGGAGAAACAGGCTCGCGGGTGAGCAGGTTGGCTTTTCGCCGTCCAAAGAGTAGGTATGTGTTTGAAAAGTAACAGTCATGAAGTGGTGAGGTCATGCCTTCCCGACGTTCAGAACGCGTAAGCGGCCTCTTGCTTCATGCGATCGCCGACATCTTGTTGCGGGAAGTAAAAGATCCCCGAGTCAGTGGGATAACTGTGACAGCCGCACGGATGAGTCCAGATCTTCGAACGTCTCGAATTTTCTTTCGAACCTTACAAGAGGCGAAGCACGCGGCGGCTCTTGACGGTCTCCAGAGCGCTACGAACTATATTCGTCGTCAGGTTGCCGCACGTTTACGACTCCGTTATACGCCGACGATTGAATTTTGCTACGACAATACATTCGACGAGGTCAATCACCTGGAAAATCTTTTTCACAAAATCGAACAGGAAGAGTACTAGTGCCTGCGCTCGATGGAATCCTGCTTGTCGATAAGCCCGAAGGATATTCGTCTGCCGAAGTCGTCCGAGTCCTCAAAAAGGCTCGGCATATTAAGAAGATCGGACATCTGGGTACGCTTGACCCATTTGCCAGCGGTCTCTTGCCGATCTGTATTGGAGCTGGCTCCAAGCTGTCACAATTCCTCATGGCAGCGCGTAAATCCTATGAGGGGACACTGCAGCTCGGAGTTGAAACCGATACCTTGGACTGTACTGGAACGATCACTCGAACCGTTCCGGTCCCTCCGGATTGGACGATGACACTTCAGGAAATGGAGCGGCGGTTTGACGGAGAATATTGGCAAACCCCCCCCATGTATTCCGCGCTGAAGCGTAATGGTGTCCCTTTGTATAAATTGGCCCGGCGAGGCATTGAGATAAAACGTGAGCCGCGTAAGGTGCATCTTGCTCATCTCACGTTGACACAAGGCGCATCTGATACCATCCACTTTTCTGTCTCCTGCTCAAAAGGGACGTATATTCGTGTGCTAGCTGCAGATTTGGCTGCGACTCTGAATTGCGTCGCCCATGTGACGCGACTGCGACGGACGGCCTTTGGTTCGTTTAGTATCGATCAGGCCGTTCCCCTTTCTCTTGTTGAAGATCCAGAGATAGAACCGTCCTTCCCCCTCCTGTCGTTAGTCCAAGCGACGCAGTGCTATCGCACCTTCTCATTGTCTGCTCAGGCTGTCGCCCTCCTCCAGCAAGGCCAACAGTCGGTTTTGCAGGAGTTACCCCCAGTGTCTGATCCTACGGAAACGGTTCGGATCCTTGGTCCGAATAAAGAACTGGTTGCATTCGCCGGGCAACAAGAAGGATTCTGGCGACTCGTTCGAGTCTTTTAACTTTACATAAAGAAAACAGCGTGTTAAAACCGCAAAAAGGGAAAATGAAGGAGAAAGAATGGATATTCAGGAGGTTGAACAGAAAAGCGAGACCATCAGCCAGTTTCGGGTGCATGAAACGGATACCGGATCGCCCGAAGTGCAAGTTGCTATTCTAACCAAACGGATTGTGCACCTCACTGAGCACTTTAAGATACACAAAAAAGATCACCTTTCACGGCGTGGACTGCTCAAAATGGTAGGCCGCCGGCGTCGTTTGCTCGACTACCTGCGTCGCAAGGATGCGCAGCGTTATCAGAGCCTTATTCAAGGCCTAGGACTCCGGCGCTAAGAAATCTCCGTGCGCCTTTCGGGTACATATTCCGAAGGCAGAGAAGCGTCTACTTATAAGGAAGTCCGATACAGAGAAACTGAAGGAAAACATGTATAAAAAGATTGAAATGGAACTCTACGGACGTCCGCTGTCTATCGAGACTGGGCGTCTTGCCAAGCAGACGAGTGGCGCCGCCCTCGTACAATATGGAGAGACGGTTGTCCTAGTGACCGCCGTTGCGTCAAATTCCCCACGCGAAGGGATTGACTTCTTCCCCCTCACAGTTGATTACCAGGAGCGCACGTATGCGGCCGGCAAAATCCCTGGAGGATTTTTTAAGCGGGAAGGACGGCCGGCGGAGCGAGAAATTCTTATCTCGCGCATTGTAGACCGAGCGATTCGGCCTCTGTTTCCGAAAGGTTTTGCGTGTGAAACCCAGATCGTGGCTTCCGTACTGTCGGTTGATCGCGAGAACGACGCCGATACGCTTGCGCTTATTGGTGCGTCGGCTGCGTTACAAGTTTCTGATGTCCCATTCCAGGGACCGATTGCTGGGATTCGGGTTGGGCGTTTGAATGGGGAGCTGGTGGTCAATCCGTTGCAAAGCCAATTCCAGGATAGCGATATTAATATCTTTGTTGCGGCTGGGCGGGATGCCATTCTTATGGTCGAGGGCGGGGCACGTATCGTGTCCGAGGAAGACATACTTGAGGCACTTTTCCTTGCTCACGAAGCGGCCGCCCCCATACTTGATGTACAAGATGAATTAGTCCGGGTTGCGGGGAAGCCGAAACGGGTTTTTGAGGTGGCTTCGATTGACACAGCGCTGGCTGATCGTGTCCAGGCCGTGGCTATAGAAAAGCTCAATTCCGCCTTAACGGTGGCTGTTAAGCAAGAGCGTGCGGCAGCTATCAAGGCTGCCAAGCGAGAGGCAACTGAGGCGTTAGGGGAAGAATTCGCAGGCCGGGCAGGGGAGGTTTCCGAGGCGCTTGGAAGACTGACCGACGGAGCCATGCGAAAAATGATCATTGACGAAAGTCGGCGCGTAGATGGACGAGGGATTACGGATGTCCGGCCTATTTCCTGTGAGGTGGGTATATTGCCACGAACGCACGGCTCTTCGGTTTTCACCCGTGGTGAGACGCAAGCGCTGGCGGTTGCGACTTTAGGCACATCGGGCGACGAGCAACGGGTGGATTCGCTTATTGGCGAGCAGTATAAGAAATTTATGCTGCACTACAACTTCCCTCCTTTTAGTGTAGGCGAGGCACGCCCGATGCGTAACCCTGGCCGACGCGAGATTGGCCACGGCGCGCTTGCCGAGCGGGCACTGCTTGCCGTCCTGCCATCAGACAAGGAATTTCCGTATACCATCCGGCTCGTTTCAGAGATCCTCGAATCAAACGGTTCTTCCTCCATGGCTACCGTCTGTAGTGGAGCGCTTTCGCTGATGGATGCCGGGGTACCGATCAGCGCTCCTGTGGCGGGCATTGCGATGGGCCTAATTAAAGAAGAGGGAGAGGTGCGGATTCTCAGCGATATCCTCGGCGACGAGGACCATATCGGTGATATGGACTTTAAGGTTGCAGGAACGGCTGAAGGCATCACGGCGCTCCAAATGGATATCAAAATCGCCGGGGTCACGCGTGATATTATGAAGCAGGCTCTCTATCAAGCGCGAGACGGACGTCTACATATTCTGGACAAGATGGCCGAGGCTCTCCAGATGCCACGAGAGGAAGTCGCAAAGCATGCCCCACGTATTTTGACTTTGAAGATTAAACCCGACAAAATTCGTGATTTAATTGGCCCGGGTGGGAAGATGATACGCTCTATTGTTGAAGAGACAGGCGCGAAGATTGACATCGAAGATGATGGCACCGTCTCTATTGCCTCTGCTGACGGCGACGCCATGAATCGGGCGATTAGTAAGATCGACGCAGTGACAGCTGACGCGGAAATAGGCAAGATCTACACAGGAACGGTCAAGAAAGTCGTCGACTTTGGCGCTTTTGTCGAGATATTGCCTGGGAAAGATGGCCTGGTCCATATTTCCCAGCTTGCCTCCCAACGTGTCAACCGGGTCACTGATGTTGTTAATGAGGGTGACGAGATTAAGGTCAAAGTCCTTGAGATCGACCGGCAGGGGAAAATCCGGCTCAGCCTTCGAGAAGCAACGGAAGACCAAGGCACTGCTGGAGACAACGCCTAATTCATCATTTTCTGACGGATATAGAGGACAAGTCGGTGCTGAACCGGGCAGCCCCAGCACCGGCTTGGAGTCGTAGGAAGGCGTGCTGGAGCATGGCTGCAGAGATTGTTGTTTCGATTACACGTATCCGCGATCGCACTCCTTCGCTTCCCCTGCCACGTTATATGACACCAGGCTCCGCCGGTATGGACCTTGCCGCGGACATCTCTCAAGAGATCCTTCTTGAGCCGCTCCACAGAACCTTAATTCCGACCGGCTTCGCCCTGGCCATCCCTGAAGGCTATGAAGCCCAGATCCGCCCACGGAGTGGACTGGCGCTTCGTCAAGGGCTCAGCATATTAAACACGCCGGGGACCATAGATGCTGATTATCGAGATGAGGTGCATGTCTTACTCATCAATCTGGGGGAGCAAGCGGTCGAGATTAGACGGGGTGATCGGATCGCCCAGCTTATTATCGCCCCGATTACCCATGCTCATTGGGCTGAAGTTGATACGTTGGACACGACGCAACGCCGGGGGGGATTCGGCCATACTGGGACAGACTCCGGCTCCGAGCCTGAGTCTGGAAATCGTAGTTGACTCCTTTTTGGGGTGTGGTACAGTCAAAGCTCTACTGGCGCAACGCGGGTGTAGCTCAGCTGGCTAGAGCGTGTGCTTGCCAAGCACAAGGTCGCCGGTTCGACTCCGGTCACCCGCTTCCTTCGGGCCCTATTCGGGCCTTTTATTTTTATAGAAACTGCTCTATTTGATGGCGAACGGGTTTCCCTTGACGCTCTCGTTTTCTCCTGCGACAGTTGCGTGGTGACACAACACAAAACATCAGTTTTTCTCGTCGATGGACAGTCGTACATCTATCGGGCCTTTTATGCGGTCCGGGACCTGACGAA
>CAZXFE010000022.1:0-24747 GCA_964639795.1 uncultured Enterobacteriaceae bacterium
ACTTTCATCTGCCTTTCCTGAGATCCTGAGTCCAGACGCCGTCTGCCGATTGTGTCCTAGCGCACTTCCTGCCAGATGGGGTTCATCTAGAACGACAGCACCCATGCGCCATACAATATCTATTCTGGTTGAGAATGAATTCGGCGTCCTTGCTCGTATCGCTGGTCTTTTTAGTGGCCGTGGTTTTAATATTGACAGCCTATCTGTTGCGAAAACGCTTGACCCTTCACTGTCACGTATCACTTTGGTGACAGACGGCGATGACCAGATCGTCGAGCAGATTACGAAGCAACTTAATAAACTCATCTGTGTCATAAAAGTCAGCGATTTTCAGGACGTTGCCCATGTTGAACGTGAGATGGTGCTCATTAAGGTTGCGGTTGAAGAACAGACTCGGGACGAGATCTGGAATACTGTGAATATCTTTCGAGCAAAGGTGATTGATGCCGGTGCACGATCCTTTGTGATTGAAGTCACAGGCGACGAAGGGAAGATAAGCGCCATTCTCGAGTTGCTTAAACCGCTTGGTGTGAAGGAGATCGTACGAACAGGCAAGGTTGCTGTGCAACGTGGGTTGAATACCCTGTCGGCGACGACTCCCGAGAAGACAGTCGAACTCAAGAGGCAAAGACACAAGGAGAAGGTAGCATGAGCATGAATATTTATTACGATAAAGACGCGGACCTGTCGCTCCTGAAAGGAAAGAAAATCGTTGTTGTTGGCTACGGGAGTCAGGGGCATGCGCATGCGCTCAATCTGCGCGACAGCGGCATGGATGTGCGGATTGGACTGCGTAAAGACAGCGGTTCGTGGAAAAAGGCTGAGGATGCTGGTTTCGTGGTACAAGAGGTGGGTGCCGCGACGACGGAAGCCGATATCATTATGATTCTCACTCCAGATGAAATTGCGAGTGAGATGTATGAGTCTGATATAAAGGCGCGTCTCACGGCCGGGAAATATCTCGCCTGTGCCCACGGCTTCAACATTCACTTTGAGAAAATTATTCCACCGGAAGATGTCAATGTGTTTATGGTTGCACCAAAAGGTCCGGGCCATTTAGTCCGGGGTGAATTCGAGAAGGGGCGGGGCGTGCCGTGTCTGATAGCGATTGCCCAAGATCCGTCCGGCGATACCAAGCCGGTGTCTCTCGCCTATGCGTCGGCTATAGGTGGTGGACGCGCTGCTGTTTTGGAGACCTCGTTCAAAGAAGAGACGGAGACTGATCTGTTTGGCGAACAGACTGTCCTGTGTGGTGGCATTACTGAACTGATGCGGGCAGGATTCGAGACGCTCGTGGATGCCGGCTATGCACCTGAAATGGCCTATTTCGAGTGCCTGCACGAAATGAAGCTTATTGTCGATCTGATTTATGAAGGCGGGATCACTAATATGCGCTACTCCATCAGTAATACTGCTGAATACGGGGATATGACGCGTGGCAAACATGTCATTGGCGATGAAACCCGCCAGGCCATGAAAGGTATTTTGGCAGATATCCAGTCCGGAAAATTCGCCGACGAATGGATCAGCGAGCATCGAGCTGGCTCGCCGCGTTTTCGTGAGCTGCGCAAAGCGGGCGAGAGTCACCCCGCGGAGGTGGTTGGAGAGAATTTGCGCAGCATGATGCCGTGGCTCCAGCAAAGCCGCCTTGTTGATCGAGCAAAGAATTAATAGGCGGTAGGGGCTAAGCTCCTATGTGAATAGCCATAGGCACCCGGTTTTGTCATGTTGAGCCAAGCGAAGAATCTCTTCCTTAGGCGTGGAGGTGGGATGTCCCGATGTGCTTAACGTCCCACCTTGAAACCGTTATTCGGATAATCTCGAAGGGTTAAGGATAGGGACTAAGGGCTGGTAGTATTCGCAATGCATTTCGCACGTGAGGGATATGTCGGGATCTTCGGATTGGGCGCGCTGTCCCTCGTACTTGGTCTCTTGGAGTGGCAACCCTTTGGGTGGCTGGTTTTCGGACTAACCCTCTTTGTTGCCTTTTTCTTTCGCGACCCTGACCGCGCTATTCCTGATGACGAACGCTTTATTGTGTCACCCGCGGATGGGCGCGTCATCACTATCGAACAGCATGCGCAGTGCAAATATCTCTCTGAGCAACCGTCCTCGCGCGTAGGTATTTTCCTGTCTCCGCTCAACGTCCACGTGAATCGTGTCCCGATCTCCGGCCAGGTGACGCAAATCCAGTATCAACCGGGGAAATTCCATGCGGCGTTTGCGTCAGACGCAGCTGAGGTGAACGAGCAAAATGCAGTGATGTTACAGGATGCTCAGGGCCGACATTTCATTTTGGTTCAAATCGCGGGTATGCTGGCGCGGCGCATTGTGTGCCGAATCAAAGACGGTGACCAGGTTCAGCAGGGTGATCGGTACGGCATGATTATGTTAGGCTCCCGGGTTGATCTCTACTATCCGGCAGAGGCGGAATTAAAGGTTGAAATAGGCCAACGGGTGAAGGCAGGTGAGACGATCATCGGCGAGTACCCCAGTATCGCCGAAAGCTCTGTATCGTAATGAATACACGCAAAAAGATTGGACGGCTGCCTACAGCCAAGAAAATTCGTCCGCCTTTGCGCAAAGGGGTCTATCTGCTTCCCAATCTGTTTACGACCGGTGGGCTGTTGTGTGGCTTCTACGCGATCATTGCGACGTTCAAGGGCGACTTCCGGGTTGCTGCGACCGCAGTGCTTATTGCTCTCATCTTCGACGCACTGGATGGACGTATTGCCCGCATGACGAAGACCTCAAGCCAGTTTGGTGCGGAATATGATTCCCTGTCTGACTTGGTGGCTTTTGGCGTTGCGCCTGGCGTATTGGCCTACCGCTGGGCTTTAGAGCCTTGGGGAGCGTGGGGCTGGCTGGTTGCCGCCCTCTATGTTGTTTGTGGCGCACTCCGACTCGCTCGCTTTAATGTCCAGACTGCAGCGGTGGATAAAGACAGCTTTGTCGGGCTGCCGATACCTGCGGCTGCCGCGGTGGTCGCCACAACGATTTGGCTCTACTACTTCCTCGGAGGTGAAGGAACGACAAGTAAACACCTCATCTTACTCCTCCTGGTGTCTGTGCTGGCCGGCTTGATGATCAGTACGATTCACTATGCGAGCTTCAAAGACCTTAACTTGCGTGACCGCCAGCCGTTTGGACTCCTTGTTGTGGGCATCATTATTCTCCTGCTCACGATCGCCGAGCCGCAGCTTATGCTGTTTGGTCTCGCGACTGTGTATGCCGTGTCGGGTCCGCTGGCGATGATTGTGTACTGGCGGAAGAGGCGCAATCACCCTGAACAGGAGACTTCGATGGCTGTTGTCCGCCCCGAACGCGTACGAGAAGAGTCGCCTCACCGGTCGCTTGCGCAGCCCCATTCACTTGACAAAGAGAAAAAGGGTTCGGTATAAGAGGAGACAGCGTGCGTAGAGCAATCATAAAAATTGAAACTTCAGGTCTCCGGCCCGACCTCCTACTTACCATCCTGCCTAGGGGATCCGAGGGAGGCGTGTAGGACGCATCACACTCTCGGAAGCCACGGGCGGGAAAACCGATTCGTGGCATCTTTTCAAAGGGCTGCGGGTCTACTCGCAGCCCTTTTTATTTTTTTATTATATGGATCAAACTGAGGAGGAAGATATGGAACGCGACGTTGTCAAGATTTTCGATACCACATTGCGTGACGGCGAGCAGTCGCCTGGTGCTACTATGAATATTGAAGAAAAAGTCATGATAGCTGGCCAGCTCGAGAAGCTTAATGTGGATATCATTGAGGCTGGCTTCGCTGCCTCATCGGAGGGCGATTTTGAATCGGTTCGGCGCGTAGCCGAGCTTGCTTCCACGCCCATTGTCTTGAGTTTAGCACGCACCAAGGAAGACGACATTCGCCGCTCCATTCAGGCAGTGGAAAAGGCGCAGCATCCCGGCGTGCATATTTTTATTGCCACCTCGGACATTCACCTCAAACATAAGCTGATGATGAGTCGCCAGGAGTGCCTGGACGCAGCCGTGTGGGCGGTCCAGTATGCCAAAAAGCACCTGGACTATATAGAGTTCTCGGCTGAAGACGCCTCCCGGACGGATCATGACTTTCTGGTCCAGATTTTCGGTGAAGTCATTCAGGCAGGCGCAATGACGCTGAATGTTCCGGATACGACCGGCTATGCCATTCCACAGCAGTTTGGGGCCCTGTTTCAATATCTGCAAGAGAACGTTCCTGGCGGAAAAGACGTGACCTGGAGTGCCCACTGTCACAATGATCTCGGCTTGGCCGTAGCAAACTCCCTCGCGGCTATTGAAAACGGGGCGCGCCAGGTTGAGTGTACGATCAACGGCATAGGCGAACGCGCGGGGAATACGTCTATGGAAGAAGTCGTGATGGCGCTCAGGACGCGGGAAGACGTTTTCGCCAATGTCAAAACCAATGTGGTCACTGAGCAGATTTATCCCTCCAGCCAGCTTCTGTCTCAAATCACCGGTATTATTGTCCCGATCAATAAACCGGTCGTTGGCGATAACGCCTTTGCCCATGAGGCGGGTATTCACCAAGATGGGGTACTCAAGTACAAGCTGACCTATGAGATTATGCAGCCGCGGGCGATCGGACTGGACAGCAACCGACTGGTGCTGGGCAAACACTCCGGCCGCCATGCGTTTATAGAGCGGCTGAAGTTCCTTGGCATTGACTACAGTGGCACGGATATGAATAAGGCGTTCGTGCGCTTTAAAGCGTTGGCTGACAAAAAAAAGAGCGTGTACGATGAGGATTTGATTGCGATTGTGATGGAAGAGACGGCGCGTGTTCCGGATAAATATGAACTCGTGTATCTGAATGTTACGTCGTCAAGTATGGCCGTTCCCCACGCCACAGTGAAGATGAAAGTCGACGGGGAAGAGCAAGTTGAGGATGCCTCTGGCGATGGCATGGTCGATGCTTGCTACAAGGCCATTTCCAAAATCGCTGAAATGGACTTACAACTCGAACGCTATTCGGTTCAATCCATCACCGGTGGGACGGACGCGCAAGGCGAAGTGTCGTGTCTCTTGCGCCAGAATGGGACCTCGGTTAACGGACAAGGGTCGCACACCGACATCATCATGGCCAGCGCTTTAGCGTTTACCAACGCGCTCAATAAACTGGCCTATCTGGGGCGTTATGGCGATCAGTCTGGCGTTCACCGAGAGAAGCCGTAATCAGGGATTACCGCTATTTGCCGGGCTCGGCCCTATTTGATTCTGCCTAGCGTTTGTGATGGACTTGCCGCACGAAGCAAAAGGCAAGGAGAACAAAATGGCACATAAAGTTGCAGTGTTTGCGGGGGACGGCATCGGCCCTGAGGTTATGGGCGAGGCGACTGAGGTCCTCAAGATCGTCGGGCCACGATTTGGACTGGATTTTACGTTTGAGCCGGCTTTGGCCGGTGGCTGTTCAATCGACGCACACGGGGTGGCGCTGACAGATTCCGCGCTCCGGGTGGCCAAAGAGAGCGATGCGGTGTTGCTTGGAGCGGTTGGTGGGCCCAAGTGGGATGACCCAAAATCTGCGGTTCGTCCGGAGCAAGCTATCCTGGGACTGCGCAAGGAGCTGGGACTGTTTGCAAACTTACGGCCGGTTCAGGTCAATCGGCATCTGGTGCACGCTTCGACTTTGAAGCCCGAAGTCTTGGAGGGTGTTGACTTGATGGTGGTACGCGAGCTGACCGGTGGGGTGTATTATGGCCGGCCGAGCGAGCGGCGTATCGGTCGGTCCGGACGGGAAGCCGTTGATACTATTTTCTACACAGAAGGAGAGGTTGAACGTCTGATGCGGGCGTCTTTCGAGCTCGCGCGCAAGAGACGCAAAAAACTCACCTCGGTTGATAAGGCCAATATCATGGCCTCGTCCCGTATGTGGCGCGAAGTTGCCAATGAAGTGGCACAGGACTACCCAGACGTCGAATATGAGGATGTCCTGGTTGATGCCATGTCGATGCATCTGATTCGACGGCCGAGTGATTTTGATGTCATAGCCGCAGAGAATATGTTCGGTGACATTCTGACTGATGAAGCGTCTATGCTCGTTGGGTCCATGGGCCTGCTGCCCTCAGCTTCACTCGGAGAAGGGTCGCGTGGCTTATATGAACCCATTCATGGTACGGCTCCGGATATCGCCGGCCAAAATAAAGCCAACCCGCTTGCCATGATCCTTTCGACTGTACTCATGCTACGCCTCTCGTTTGGACAGGACGACGCGGCGCAAGCGATTGAAGATGCTGTCGAGCAGGTCTTGGCCAGCGACTACCGAACGCCGGATATTGCCCAGCCGGAATGCCACCTGGTCGGCTGCAAGGAAATGGGCCGTCTCGTTCGAGAGAAGCTGGGGGAGTAGTGACCGGCCGGTCACACCTACACTTTAACGTGTTTCGTCGGCGTGCAGGAGCGCGATGGTGGCTTCTTTCTGACTCCACTTGTGAGAGTCTTTAAGCATACTCCTCTCTAATGTCCCAGGTGTGGCATCTAAGGCAGTGAGCAAGAGGGTCGCCGTAGCGGGCTGATTGTTCCACACCGCTTCCCTGAGTGCTGTCCAACCATATGCATCTGGAGCGGTTGCTCTTGCCCCGTCGGTGAGTAGTAACTGCACAATGTCCATATAGCCGTGACCAGTTGCCCGGACCAGGAGGTGCGCCAGACTGTTTAATGGCTTCAACCTCAGCCCCATAGCCGAAGAAGAGGCTGACGAGCGCGGTATGATCTCCCGTCGTTACTGCCATAAGCGCGGTTATCCCTGACGGCGATGGGACGTGGCCATTCCAGGCTGCCAGCATGAGCGGAGACCAGCAGTTTCGATCATAGATGTTGATACTAACACCTAAATCCAGCATGAGCTGGACAATGTCACTATGGCCATCCAAGGCGGCATACATGAGCGCGGTCTGTCGCTCTCCATCGAGTATATGTGGGGAAACATGCAGCATCAGCGGGCTCTTGATCAGTAGGAGTGAACCTGCTTTCGCGCTGTGAAGAAAGATTTCATCGGCCCAATGCTTCAGATCTTCGCGCGAGGTAGACGCCACTGTTGGCTAGTCTGGCGGGATTCGGCTATCGAATCCTGGAGATGCTGGAGAGTGGAAGGAGAGTCGCCGCCTTATGACGTACGGCCGCGATGCTAGCCTAAACATAGGATGCAGAATAATGCCAGCCCTATAGCAGGACGGAGTGACCTCATCCCGCTCTTCTAGTTAGCCGATATCGGAAAGAGAAACAAACTTGTCAAGCGGCTTTTGAGATGGGCCGCTTTGTCCTGAGTTATCCATGTTTGCCGCGTTTTAGCAAGTCGTACCAGTAGAATGCCACGACGACGAGCGCGTGGGTAATGAGCCCCTGGTGGACGATCTCCGGCAAGTCGCTGACTGGTACCAAAGTGACTTCGGTTTCCTCTGTTGTATCGAAGCTGGGTTCACATATTTTTTCAACGTTACGAGCTAAAAAGCTATGGCAACGGTTACCCTGAATAGCCGGGTTCGGGTGTATCGCCCCCAGGGGGATGATGTCGTCCGAGTCATAGCCGGTCTCTTCTTGCATTTCCCGGCGTGCGGCATGCAGCGGAGAGACGTCCTCCTGATCGACCATGCCACCTGGAATTTCGAGCGTGATATCGTCCGTCCCGTGACGGTATTGACGGATCAGCACCACCTCTTCATTCGGTGTCACGGGGATGATGTTCACCCACTCGGTGCTGTCGAGAACAAAGAAGTCATGCGTTTTTCCGGTCCGTGGAGAACGCGAAGTGTTTTTTTGCAAAGAGAAAATTCTACACGAGTAGACTGTTTCCGAGTCCAGCCGCCGCCAGGGTTTGATCTTACTATGTGGCTGATTAGACATGGGTGCGGAATGGGTGTTAGAACAGTCGCCGGTACTCGATGGCCGGACAGCGGTCCATGATGACCGTGAGGCCGGCTGCCTGCGCTTTTTTTGCTGCGATTTCGTCAATGATTCCGAGCTGAAACCAGAGGATAGAAGCGCCGATGGAAACGGCATCCTCAGCAATCTGATCAGCGAACTCTGAACGCCGGAATACGTCAACCATATCGACTGTATCCGGGATCTGGCGAAGACTCGGGAAGCAGCGTTCGCCAAACACTTCCTGGCAATGCGGGTTGACGGGAATAATGGTATGGCCTTTGGCCTTAAGGAGAGCAGCAATCTTATGGCTGTCCCGACTTGGCTCGGGTGAACAGCCGACTACGGCAACGCTGCACGGGGTTGTCAGGATGTCCCGAATCGTTTCGTCAGCTGGGTTAATAAAGGGGGTCATGTTGCCCGCTGTATCAAATCCTCAAAGGAATGCTCAAGACAGCGCTTAATCTCCACCATACGGGCACGAAACGCCTCCTCGCCCTGCATGGCAGGATCGTCAATATCTCCGCGCTCGCCTGCAAACTCTTTGAGTGTAAAAGCGGGCTTCCCGTTTGCTTCGGGGTAGGCATCGAGCATGGACTTCTGCTCGCTTGTCATAGTGAGAATCAGATCCGCATTTGCGATGAAATCGCGATGGCGTTTAAGGTCAGTCGAAACGAATTCCTCGCGGTTGATATGGATGTCGTGCTCTTGCAGGATGAAATGCGCATCGAGAGAAGCAATCATGCCGTCTCTGGCATAGATGGCAATGCCGCCCGAACGAACAGTAATATTCTGGATGCCACGGTCGGCCAACATCTTGTCCAATAAGACATGCGCCATCACACTGCGACTCGTATTGGCGTGGCAAACAATGAGAATATTGTAGGCAGATTGTTGTGTCGCCGGTTCTGTCATTGTGAGCGCCGCGAGGAATCTCTCCCCTTTATATGGGATACCCTCTGAGTGGAAAGAAAGAGGACAGGGACCAACCCCACTGGGCCGGCCCCTGCCCGTACAAATGAGCGCGATGAATTGCTCCAGTCTCGTTTTGCTAGTCTTGTTTAAGCGATTTAAAGATGGAGCCAAGGTCTTCTTTTGCCGTGTTGCCCTTGCTGAGTTCGACTTTGAGTTTTTCACCAAGCTCAGCGGCTTCCCACGTGCCTTTTTTCTTGACGGTTCCCACAGAATGCCAGCCCTGCATGAGCCACACACAGCCACCGCCCACACGAAATATTTCGCCGTGGACATTCGCTGCGTCTTCACTCGCAAGCCACGTCACTAAAGGGGCAATATGGCCAGGGTTAAAATAATCGTGTTCGCCTTCCTTTTCTGGTCCCGCCATGAGTCCGGCGGTTTGCGGCGTCGCATCCACGGTCATACGCGTGCGGGCAAGCGGAGCGATCGCGTTCCCTGTGACCCCGTATTTCTGCATCTCGCGGTCAATAATAATGGCCAGTGTTGCCAGGGCGGCTTTTGCTGGGCCGTAGTTCGGTTGGCCTGGGCTGCCGAGCAGGCCTGCGTCTGACGAGGTATTGATCACGCGGCCATTCAAGATGTTCCCTTGCTTGTGCTGCTCGCGCCAGTATTCGCAGGCGTGCCGAGCACAGTTGAAGGATCCCTTGAGGTGGACGTTCAGAACGGTATCCCACTCTTCTTCGGACATGTTGAAGATCATGCGGTCACGTAGGATGCCCGCGTTGTTGACCAGGATGTTGAGCTTGCCAAAAGAGTCGATAGCACATTCGACAATACGCTTGGCGCCTTTGAAATCCGTTACGCTCTCGAAATTCGCTACGGCCTCTCCACCTGCGGCTTTGATTTCGTCGACCACTTGCTGGGCCGGGCTGCTATCTGAGCCCGTTCCATCAAAACTTCCACCCAGATCGTTCACAACGACCTTGGCCCCATTTTGAGCAAGAAGCAACGCTTCTTCACGCCCAATACCGCGACCTGCTCCAGTCACAATAGCAACTCTGCCATCCAGTAACATGTGATTTTCTCCTCATCCAATTGGTTCAGTTTATTCAACAAACGAGGGCAGTTAAGCCACTCTTGTCTGCCTGAGATGCCAGGATTTGTCAAGGAGTTGAGCGGGGAAGGGGGCTGGAAAAGGCCCGGAGGACTTTTTCCTCCGGGCCTTTTCCAGCCAAGGTCAATCAAGATCAATTCGACGACTTATGCGTCGTAGTAGAGCGCGAATTCGTACGGGTGCGGGCGCAGGCGCAGTTCGTCAATCTCCTGCGTACGTTTGTATTCGACCCAGGTTTCAATCACATCTTGCGTAAAAACATCACCTTTTAGCAAAAATTCATGGTCTTTTTCTAATGCTGTAAGAGCATCCTCCAGTGAGCCAGGCACGGACGGGACATTGGCCAGCTCTTCCGGCGTTAGGGCGTAGATGTCTTTATCAAGCGGATTGCCAGGATTCAGTTTGCGCTCAACACCGTCGAGACCGGCCATGAGCATAGTAGAGAAGGCAAGGTAGCCATTGGCAGTGGGATCAGGGAAGCGGACCTCAATGCGTTTGGCCTTTGGACTCATCGAATACATAGGGATGCGTACAGCTGCAGAACGATTGCGGGAAGAGTAGGCGAGATTCACTGGTGCCTCAAAACCTGGAACCAGGCGGCGGTAGGAGTTTGTCGTCGGGGCGGCAAACGCGCAGATGGCAGGGGCGTGGGCTAGGATGCCGGCAATATAGTGCATGGCAAGTTCGCTCATCCCACCGTATCCGTCACCAGCAAACAGCGGGATGCCGTCTCTCCAAACCGACTGGTGAACGTGCATGCCCGAGCCATTGTCCCCAAAGATCGGTTTGGGCATAAAGGTCGCGGTTTTGCCATGCTTTTTGGCAACGTTCTTGACAATATATTTATACCATTGAAGAGCATCTGCCATCTCAACCAGAGGCAGAAAGCGGAGGTCGATCTCCGCCTGTCCTGCAGTCGCCACCTCGTGGTGATGCTTTTCAACCCGCAGCCCGACCTGCTCCATGGTTTGCACCATCTCGGTCCGAATGTCTTGGAAGGAGTCGAGCGGTGAAACCGGGAAATAGCCCTCTTTGTGGCGCGGCTTATAACCGAGGTTTGGACCCTCATTGCGGCCGGAGTTCCATATGCCTTCAACCGAATTCACATGATAATAGCCTTCATGGGCATTTTGATCGTAGCGCACGTCGTCAAGAATGAAAAATTCCGGCTCTGGCCCGAAATAGGCAACCTCGCCAAAACCACCAGACTGCACATAGGCTTCCGCTTTTCGGGCGATGCAGCGCGGGTCGCGTGAATATGCCTCTCGGGTAATCGGGTCAACAATATTCCCCAGTAAGCTCAGCGTTGGCTTTTCGCAGAACGGGTCGATGACGGCGGTACTGGGATCGGGCATTACCAGCATGTCCGAGGCGTTGATGGGCTGCCAGCCACGAATAGATGATCCGTCGAAGCCTGATCCGTTTTCGAAGAGATCTTCATCGTACTCGCTCATCGGGATGGTGAAGTGTTGCCAAGTGCCGATTAAGTCCATAAACTTGAGGTCGACTAACTCAGCGCCCTTTTCTTTCGCCAGTGCTATAGCTTCTTTTGGTGTCATATTCACCCTGTCCTCCTTACCGTACCGCAAAGTAATGATATTCTTGAGTGGCGCGGGTTACAGTGCTTCTTCTCCGCGTTCTCCTGTCCGTATTCGAATGACTTCTTCTACCGGGGTGACAGAGATTTTCCCGTCTCCGATGCGGCCTGTTTTGGCTGCCTCCTGTATGGATTCGACCACACTGGCAACCTGGTCCTCACTGACGACGATTTCGAGCTTGACCTTGGGGAGAAAATGTATCACGTATTCGGCTCCCCGGTATAGCTCGGTATGACCCTTCTGTCGACCGAAGCCTTTGACTTCGCTCACGGTCAGGCCACGCAATCCGACGGCATTCAGGCTTTCTTTCACCTCGTCAAGCTTAAAGGGTTTGATGATCGCTTCGACTTTTTTCATCGTAGCCACGGTAATGGCCCTCCCAGGCCCTCTCTAAAATAAAATACGTAAATTGTAAAGCGGCCGAGCAGGTTTCGCAGGGAGCAATCCTCCTAACACGGCTCTATGCAGAGCAACGCAATTGCCAGGCCAGAGGCCGACAGAGAGAAGAAAATTGCTGAAGAAATCACGTCCACTTGGGAAGGTGATGCTAACTAGTTCCCAGGCGGCGCTATATTTAGGCAGGCGGTGATGAATTCCCGAGACGAAATTTCTGCTCTTTGCCTTTTAGAAGACGGCTAATGTTCTCATGATGGCGAAGAATAATCAGGACTGCGATGATTATGCCTGCGATGGTATGCGGGCGAGAGTAGGAGAAGAAGAAGATAAGAAATGGAGTAAGTGCTGCCGCGATGAGGGAGGCAAGGGAGACAAGACGCGTTCCGGCAAAAACGATGACAAAGCCGAGCAGCGCCGTCAGGATGGCAGTCGGCGCAAGTCCAAGGAATACGCCCAGTCCGGTTGCAACTCCTTTTCCTCCAGAAAAGCGCCTAAACACAGAAAAGACGTGTCCAAGGATCGCCATCACCGCAGTGCTGGCTTGGACAATCTCGCCCAGGCCCAACCAGCCGACGGAGAGAACGGGGAGGAGCCCTTTGAGAACATCGCATACGAGGGTAAGAATGCCGGCCTTTTTTCCAGCCGTGCGTGCGACGTTGGTGGCTCCAATATTCCCGCTCCCGGCCTCACTCACGGTAATACCCTGCCGCTTTGCGATGAGGACGCCGGTTGGAATAGAGCCACACAGGTAAGCGGCGATACTGGAAACGACCAGAACGCCAAGGTCTAGTTCTGACGCCATAGTGTCTGAGTCAATTCCTTAGAAGTACCCGGGGCAAAGGGCTGAATAGAAATGGTCGGGGTGACTGGATTCGAACCAGCGACCCCACGGCCCCGAACCGTGTGCTCTACCAGGCTGAGCCACACCCCGACGCAGGTATTCCCTACTCGCCCCCTAATAGCTTGGGGCAGGTCCTGGGGTCAAGTAGGGCACGGACGAGTATCGTTATGGTCCCGTCTGCCTAGACTCCTGTCAGCCCAGAGGGCAGGACCAGATGTCCCCGACACGCTGGAAACCGCTGTCAATAAGGAGAGCGGGGAACATCTGTCCGGATGAGAGCTCTCCTGTAGTTGGCCAGACCAGGGCCGGACAGCCACGTTTCCGTGCCCGTTCCTTGGCAAAATCCAACAATGCTAGCCCGATATCGAGCGGCGCAGTCGGCATGACGGCCAGCTCCAAAATGGCCTGCCAGCCCTTAAAGCGAAGCGCGCGAATATAGCTGACGAGCAGCATGCCCCAGAGCGCATCATCACGTGCGGCAACATAGAAATCGAGAGCGGGGTCTTGGGCGAGTCGTCGCCAGTGGCGTACCTCGGCTTTGCTGCGTGCGGCGGGCGCATCGGGCGTAGATTCCGGACAGAGCACGGACTGCAAGTTCACGACGTCAGTGCGTTTTCCTCGACGGATAGTGAGCATGGCTTGCTTTCCTACCACACATCGATACCAGCCGGGAATACCGGACCAGCAATGGCAGCAGTGGAAAATCAGAAATCCCGGCCGCCTATTAGAGGGCATCGTGATGTAACAGGGCGAGGCGTTACAGGACATGTTCCATGGAAAGGACCCTTCGACAATAAGGAGTCTTGGGAACTCGGCGGCGGCTTCTCAAAAGGTTCTCAGCTTTTTCGCTCATGTTTCTCTCTTGGGCTGAGCCAGGGTAAGACTACTATCCGGCTAAAGGTGAACAGCAAACATCCTACAAAGACCCGTCTTGTTAAAACCCAAACGCTCATCTGTTCCCAGAAAACTCGGCCTGCCATTGCCAGTCACCCGAAAAAGTTCTACCGTCCACTCTCCTTTGTTGTAGGGTAATACCTTCTCTCTAGAAACGAAAAAGCTGTATTTGCTCAATGTCTCTTGTGAACGCATCCCTGCGTATTGAGCGGCTTGCCTACGGCGGGACTGGAGTCGGGCGGGTCACTGAGCAAGTTGGGCGAATGGACAAAGTTGGCAAAGTCGTCTTTGTCCCCAATACTGTGCCTGGTGATGATGTTGACGTCGTCATCACAGAAGAAAAAAAACGTTATGCAAGTGGGCGTGTTATTGCTTTACGGCGTCCGTCTTCGGAGCGGCGTAACCCTCCCTGTCCCTACGTGCCACGCTGTGGGGGCTGTCCGTGGCAGCAGGCAACGTATCCGGAACAACTCCATGCTAAGGAGTCGCTGGTGCGGGAGAATATGCGGCGTATTGGTGGGATGGCAGACCCCCCGATCTTGCCGATTATTCCTAGTCCTCAGGAATGGCGCTACCGCCACCGCATTCGATTACGCACAGAATCGCCTAGACGACTCGGCTTCTATCAAGCGCAATCGCACGAGCTGGTAGAACCGGCCGATTGCCTTATCGCCGGGAAAAACAGCGCAACTCACCTCGCTTGTGCCCGTGACTGGCTGGCTCAATTGCAAACTCTCGTCCGTCGTGTCGAGCTGGTAACGAGCGACCCTATCTGCAACTCTGCTGAGGGCGTGGTCCTCATGGGAAATGCTGAGGGCCCTTTTCGCACAGAAGACGATGAGGTGTGTGCTACTTTTTTGCGAGCCTATACAGATGTCTCGGGGCTGATCCTCTTCGGGCGAGGTTGGCGACGAACCTGGGGAGAGACGCATATCGTGTTAGATCTGGGGGTTGGTGGGTTCACCCTGGTCGTGAAAAACGGTGGATTCACTCAGGTCAATCCTGCTGCGAACCGAGTGTTGATCAAAGCTCTCTTGCAGCTTGGAGAGTTTGATGTGTCACAGACAGTGATTGAATGTTATAGTGGGGGGGGAAATTTGAGCTTGCCGATTGCTGCGCATAGTCGCAAACTCTTTGGTATTGAGCAAGATGCCAACGCCATTGCCGATGCCCGGGACAATAGTGCGCGGCTAGGATTGCAGAATGTGGAGTTCATCCATGCGTCCGCGCAGACCGGGCTGGAAACGCTGTTGCGCAGGAACGTACAAGCCGACGTGGTGGTGTTAGATCCACCCCGGGCTGGAGCGGTTGAGATTCTTAAAGCAATCTCTCAGCTTGGAGCTACCAAGATTGTGTATGTGTCGTGTGATCCAACAACATTAGCGCGCGACCTGCGTCGACTCGGTCAGAATGGATACCGTGTGGAGAGCCTCCAACCCATTGATTTTTTCCCCCAAACTTACCACGTTGAGACGATCGCGGTTGCTGTATTGACTTGAGGAAAACCGCCCCCTATGCTGCCTGCAATATCCCCGTGTCGCGCCTAAAACGGAGCTTCGGTGGAGATACATCATGTCATCAAAAACACAAGAAAAGTCGCGCCCTGCAAAAGTCACCCTGATCCCTGCTAAAGGAGTCTGCCAAACTATTAACTACTTGCTGGAGGATCGTGATGAGCTTGAATGGCTGGTCGCGATCGGGCGCAATAAACGCGGCGAGATTTTCTTCTATGATACCGGCGGCGATATCATTGAAGACCTCGGCAGCCTCGATTATCTCAAGCAACGGCTGCTGCGTGCGCACTTCGGTGACGAGTGGGAGTAAAGCCGCTGTGCGTTTCAGGGGCCGGTCGCCTGACGGCTAGCCCTCGACCCACCGTTAGCTGTCAGCATGTTCAAACGGCTGATCAGCCATAATTTGGGCGCCCTCTATCCTGAGGGGTACGCGGGGTAGGAACTTCCCGCACGGTGGACCAAAAATACATTCCCCAGTGTTCGGCTCAAAGGCTGCACCGTGTGTTGCGCACAGGATGTAGCGTCCATCTTCAGTCAGGAATTGATTGTCGATCCAGTCCATCGTCATCGGCACATGGGCGCAGCGGTTGACGTAAGCGAAATACTGGCCGCCATAATTCACCAGGAAGCATTCTGTTTCCCGTCCCTCAACAGACAGGAGAAATTTCTTCGTCTGCCCGGGCCCTACTTCCCCTATCTGCGCGACGATGACCAGTGCAGATGTCTCAGACTGTGACACTCAAGCCTCCTATAGTATCTGTATGCGTTACAAAGTAGTGTAGCATCGAGACAAAAGAAGGGGAATCGAGCCGTCACGTGTGGGCGCCGGTCCCTCAGGAGAAGAAAGATAAACGAGAGACGGAGTGTCTTGATGTGGCGTCTGAGTTTGACTGCGGGCCTATTTGAAGGTATGGCCATACAAAGTCTTGCCGATGAAGGGGTGCCGACCCCACCGCTTGACGCCGGCCTTATCTTAACACTGCATCCAGCTTTTGTGCATTTTGCAATTGCTCTCACTGTCTTTGGTGTGCTCCTCGACTGTGGGGGGAGTATCCTGCGCAATCGTGAGTGGCAACGGGCTGGTCAGATCGGTTTTTTTGTGGGAGCCGGTGCGGTTGGTCTGGCAGTCCTGAGTGGCTGGATTGAGCAGCAATTGCCGCAACCTAGTAGTGTCTTCGATCCCCAAGTACAGGAGTTGTTCTTTTACCATGAGTATGGCGGCTATATACTGCTTGGCTTTTTTGCCATTCTCAGCGTTGCGCGGCTGCAAATCAATGCGCAGCTGCCGCTTCTGTATATGATCCTGGCTGGCCTCGGTCTCATCGGTCTGACAATCCAAGGCTATTGGGGCGGGGAGATGGTCTACCGGTATGGCGCAGGCGTCCGTGCCGTGCAGGTGCTGAGTGAGGCTGCCGCAATACAGGCGAGACAGGATAGTCAGTCTACTCATGCTATGCAGGCGCAGAGCAGACCGAATAGTGCCCAGGAAGATGCTCCCCCGGGGTCTACGCCGTAACCTACCCGTCAGTCTGCCGTCTCGTCCGCTTTGAAACCCGCTTTCGTATGTGCCCCGTCGCAAAACGGCTTGTTCGCCGACTGCCCACACCGGCACAGGTACACGGCATCGTCTTCAGTTTTATAGGCATTCCTCTTTTGATCGGTGACGCCGACTGCCCCTTTGACTTCATACGGACCGTTTTTCAGTACCCTAATCGTAACTTCTGCCATACCATATCCTCCTCTTGCAAATAATCGTTACACATGTCGCACTGTATTGTTGCACACCCTATGCCGTGTTGCACACCCTCTTGCATGTCATAAGAGTGGGGCAAAAAACGGAAAATATGAGATGTACTCGATGACTACCTTCGACTGTTTTCCCAATAGGTCAGTCTGCTTCATCCGGTGACCCATGCAGGCCAGGCGAAGGAACTGGTTCTTGGGGCAGGCCAAACGGAGTGAGATCAAGTGACGATTGGCCCGTCATGATCAGTTCGCTGATCACCTTGCCGGTAATGGGGGCCAGGACAATACCGCTTCGGTGATGGCCCGTGGCTAAGATGACATTGTTGAGTTCAGGTGCGCGACACAAAATGGGTCGGCGAGTCGGAGAGTATGGCCGCAGGCCGGCCCAGAAACGGCTCAGCGGCGCCTTACTGATACCCGGGACGAGCGCTTCAGAACGATGGATAAAAGATTGAATGGCTTCGAGGGTCACATCTTTCGTATGGCCAACATACTCGACCGTTGAGCCAATAATGACCTCTCCGTTTTTGCGCGGAACCAGGTAGTGTTCGTCATGAGAGATGACGTGCCTGAGCAGGGTTGTTCGTACGGCCAGCATTTGTCCCTTGGCCGGTTTTACGGGGACGCTGATGCCAAATAAATTCCCAACTTGGCGTGACCAAGCGCCGGCGGCAATGACGACTGTGCCCGCCTCGACCCATTCTTCCCCAATATGGAGAGAGTGCGCTTTTCCATTCTTGGTACGAACTTCATTGACCGTGGTGTCCACACGAAACTGAACGCCGCGTTTTCCTGCCGCCCGTGCCAAGGCTTCGGCCAGTTTCCCGTTATGCAGATGGTGATCTCCGCTAAAACGCACCGCAGCGCGTATGTCTGTGGCAAGCGCCGGCTCAACGCGGTGTAACTCTTCCGCTGATAGCCAGGTGACTTGGTGGCCTTGCTCCCGCCTGAGGTCATACAGGCTTCGATATTTTTTCTCATCTGCATCGTTACGAATGAGGCCCAGTACCCCGACTGTCTGATATTCGATATCGATACCCGTTGCCTGCTCGATATCGTGAATCAGGGCAGGGTAAAGTTCTTGACTGGCCTTCTTGAGCTGATACATGGGGCCGCGTTGTGAACGGTCGCTTGAGACGGCTAAGATCCCAGCCGCTGCGGCTGACGCCTCCTGTCCCGGCCGTTGTTTGTCAACCAGAATAGTCCTTTGCTTTTGTCCGGCCAGCGTGTACGCAATGGCGCTGCCTATAACTCCACCGCCGATAACGACAACGTCTACAGCAATCATGGCCCGCTATTGTAGCGGTGAGAGACGGAAAAGAAAGAGTAACGATTGCAATGAAAAACGGCGCTCCCTAAGAACTACTAACAACACTTCATTTTATCCTGTCGGCCTAGATACCTGCTATCGCAGATATGATAGAAAGGGCTGTCATTCCCA
Source organism: uncultured Enterobacteriaceae bacterium (assembly GCA_964639795.1). Classification (GTDB taxonomy): domain Bacteria; phylum Desulfobacterota; class Binatia; order Bin18; family Bin18; genus Bin18. Next base: position 18,329 of record CAZXFE010000022.1, read on the forward strand.
ACTTGATTGTGAATCCAGTGCCTCGCCAGCGGAAGGATTCCTGCCTGCGTAGGAATGACAGCAAGCGGAACCGGGGGGAACCTGCGGGCGACCCGTACTATATAGCACGTGCTCTGATTGGAAGACCCGGTTTTCAGGGAGAACGGCTTGTCGCGAAGCGACTCAAATGTTACGGTTGGTTTAGAAATCCCGACACGCAAAAAACTAATCCAAAACCTGAGATTATGCGGGTCAGTGAGCGTGGGAAAGTCGTTCCCTACTCTCGACTGAAAGTTGGAGCGTGGCCGTTCAGCAAGCTTCCCAGCTCTGCTGCGGGGAAGCGCAGACCGAGATAGAACGAGCCGAATAAGCCGTAGACCGCACTCGCCTCATCAAAACGCATCTCGTAGACGAGTTTTTTAAAGACAATCGGATCATCAGCAAATAGATCAACACCCCATTCCCAGTCGTCAAAGCCGATCGAGCCCGAAATGATCTGTGTCACCTGGCCGGCGTAGCGTCGGCCGATCATTCCATGCTCGCGCATCATCTGTTGTCGCGCTGCAATAGGCACCTGATACCAATTTTTGACTTCACCGCGTTTTTTATCCATGGGATAAAAACAGAGATACCGGCGCGCCGGTATTGCCGGCCAGACACGGGCGGCCATGGATTTTCGCTTTTGCTCCAGCTCTTTTTCGACGGCTTGCTGCCACTCGGCTGTGCCGGGCTGAACGCCCTGTTCGGCCAATGCGCGGTACAGGGTGATCGAGTCTTGATACAAGCCGAGTTCAACTACCGACACATACGAAGTTGTGGGTTCAAGAAAATGACTTATCTTGAGTGTGGCGACCTGCAACTCGGCGTCATTGACGGCATCAAACGTACGCCGAAAATGGATCAGCATGAGGTCGCCTTTATGCCCTACGAGCGAAAACAGCCCCGTTTGCTCCGGACCGTCGGGTTCCATTTCCCTGAATGTGACGAGCGCCTCTTCCAAAATTTCACTTTGGGTACTGGCCGATACGGCCTTCCAGTCTGTCCAGCGAATACGGAACATCTGGTGGAGTATGGCCGAGCCTTCCAGAGTAAAGGGAGCCGGTGGGATATTGTCCGCTGTCTTTTCCTTCATCGGGACGGTAGGCTGTTCCGGTTTCATTCTCTATTCCTCGAATTTCTATCCTTGTCTCTCTCTTTATGGACCGCCTCTGAATGATTAGCGATGACTAAATGGGGCTGAGGCCTGGGTTGCGGGACTTGCAATAAAGGGCCCTCGACTAATTGAGCGGCCAGGCGACCTTCGCGTAATTGACGGACTCGCCGGCAAAATCAAGGGATTGGTGCGCTGGATCGTATGTGGTGCGCGGTAGGTCTCCCTCCCGTCACGGGAAAAATGTCGCGGGCGGCGATGTCGGCGGCCGCGGCGCGATACATGAACAATGACCGGCGTTTCAACGTAATAGGGTTCGTGGATGACTTCGATAATCTGTGGCGGCTGTTTGATAACGATTATTTCCGGCTCTAATGCAGCAGCGGGTTCGACCTGCGGAGCCGGCGGGATAAAATCGCCTGCGGCCTGGCGAATAATAGCTTCGGCCCCATCGGCGGACAGGGTTAAGCGCTGCGCGGTTGCGGCACGGCGCGCGGAAACCACAAGCTGGTCGACGGTATCAGGATCGAGCGCGTGTGCGACTTTCCAACCCCCAGCAGGTTGTATCCCGATTCCCCTGAGAGGCCCTAGGGCGTCGGTACTCCCGTTCTTAATGAGGCCAAAATCTACCGCAATTTTCTGAGCAAAGGATCCCTGACTGCGCACGGAATAGTTGTGGCTTGGGGCGATGAGCAGCGGCGATGAGGCTCCTTCCGTAACGGAATAGGAAGAACGATAGACTGCGACTTGATCCTTGTAGGCTTCAGGGATGGGCACGCTTTCGTCTACAATATGGACAACGCCTCTTGCATCGGTCCAGCGGTATAAGTCCGCCGCTGCCTCAGAGACAGGTCCTAGACCTGCGAAACACACCACGCTGAATAGACGGGCGCTGCCGAGAAAAGGCTGCTTCCACATGGCCCCCATTATAGTCCAGCCAGAGGAGAAACCAAGCCGCTATTGACCAAGCTTCAGCCACGTTGCAGATTGGGACAGATAATATAGTTTCCACTTGATCGCTGTACACGCGCGTTCATGCTTCGACAGGATCAGTACGAACGGGGATAGTCTACAGAGTAAGCTGAATCCGCCCACGGTGAGCTTGTCGAAGGCCGAGCCATTGTAACACCAGGGAACAGGCATCAAGCAGAAGCAGTATAGCCCGACGTGTATCACCTCAGGACGTACTCTTACTATGGACGAACCCATTCGAAAAGCTGACATTCTGCTTGATGCCTTGCCGTTTATCCGTCGTTTTTCCGGTAAAACGATAGTAGTCAAATTTGGCGGCCATGCCATGGGAGACGAAGATCTGAAGCAGAACTTTGCGGAAGACATTGTGCTGCTCAAATTTGTGGGCATGAACCCCGTGGTCATACATGGCGGTGGTCCGCAAATCGGGGAGATGCTCAAGCGTCTGGACATTGCCTCCAGCTTCGTGCGTGGCATGCGGGTGACTGATGCCGCGGCCATAGAAGTCGTGGAAATGGTCCTGAACCGTGTCAACAAAGAAATTGTGACCTTGATCAATCAACAGGGGAGTCCGGCCGTTGGCCTGAGTGGGAAAGACGGTGAACTCGTGGTTGCGCGCAAAATGCTGCTTGATGGAGACGAACCGGGTCAACCCGCGCAGCACGACCTTGGCTTTGTCGGAGAGATTATTGGCGTGAATCCGCGTGTAATAAATGCGCTGACCGCGCAGGGTTTTATTCCCGTGATCGCGCCGATCGGCATTGGCCAAGCTGGAGAGACATTTAATATCAACGCCGATCTTGTTGCAGGCAAAGTGGCTGAGGCGCTCGAGGCTGAGAAATTTATTTTGCTGACCGACGTGTCAGGAATCAACGATAAAGACGGGAATCTGCTGTCGACCGTCTCCGCAACACAGGCCCAAGAACTCATCGACGACGGGACCATCAGTGAGGGTATGATCCCGAAGGTGGAATGCTGTATTTCCGCTTTGCACGGCGGGGCACACAAAACCCACATTCTGGATGGCCGTGTGCGGCACTCCGTCCTCTTAGAGATCCTGACCAAAGAAGGAATTGGGACCGAAGTCAGCCGGCTGCCAGTTTAGATCCAAGCAAGCTCTTTTTTGCTCTCGATTCTAGCTCTTGGCAAAGACAAGGCGCAGGTGTATACGGATGGACTTCCGCTTTGTTTCTCGTGTTCGTACAGACTGCGTGTGAAAAATTTTTCGGAAGATTTTTTGAAAGAAAGCCGCCAGGGGAAAGGACAATGGCCATGACGAGCGAGGAAATCATCGATCTCAATAATAAATATCTATGCTCGACCTACGCCCGTTTCCCGGTTGCTTTCGTACGTGGCGAGGGCTGTCGGCTGTGGGATGCTGAAGGCAAGTCCTATCTGGATTTCTTTGCCAGTCTGGCGGTGATGAACTTGGGACAGTGTCATCCTGCAGTCGTAAAAGCGGTGCAGGAGCAAGTCGCGACCCTGACCCATATCTCCAATCTGCATCATATCATCCCCCAAGCGCGTTTGGCGGAATTACTTTGTACGCATTCGTTTGCCGACAAAGTCTTCTTTTGCAACAGCGGTGCGGAAGCGAACGAGGCGTCAATTAAACTGGCTCGTAAATATGGGGTCGAAAAGCGCGACGGCCGGTACGAGATACTAACAGTGCTGGGATCTTTTCATGGGCGCACCATGGCCACCATTGCGGCCACTGGCCAAGAGAAAGTCCGCGAGGGCTTTGGTCCGGTACTCGAAGGGTTTCGCTATGTGCAGTTTGGCGATCTGGATGCCATGGCGTCTGCGATTTCCAAAAAAACCGTGGCGATTTTAGTTGAACCGATTCTAGGCGAGGGCGGCGTCGTCGTCCCTCCGCCGGGCTATCTCAAAGGGCTGCGTGAGCTTTGTGATCGAAACGGGCTGCTGCTTATTCTTGACGAAGTCCAAGTTGGCATCGGGCGGACAGGCAAACTCTTCGCATACGAACATGACGGCATCACGCCGGACATCATGCCGTTGGCGAAAGCGCTGGGCGGCGGTGTCCCTATCGGCGCCATGCTGGCCAAAGCGGAGGTGGCAGAAAGCCTCAGCCTCGGTTCGCACGGCTCAACCTTTGGCGGGAATGCGATTGCGTGCGCGGCCGGTGTTGCCGTTATCGAAACCTTGCTCAACGATGGCGTGCTCGATCATTGTGCGGAAATGGGTGCCTACTTCTTGGGCAAGCTGCAGACTCTGAAAGAGAAATTCTCTTTTATTAAAGCGGTACGCGGTCGAGGACTGATTTTAGGAGCCGAGCTTGATCGTGAAGGCGGAAATATTGCGGATACCTGTCTCAGAGAAGGTGTCATGATTAATTGCGCTGCGGGGAAAGTCTTGCGCTTCCTGCCTCCTCTGATTATCACTAAGGAAGAAATCGATGAGGGCTTCGACATCCTAGAGAAAGTATTGACCCAGCAATGAAACGCGACTTGCTTAGCATTGCCGACTTAACCCCGGCTGATCTTGAGGAAATCTTCTCTCTTGCGCAAGGACTCAAAGGCGACCGCCAAAAAGGATGGCCGCATCCCATAATGGCCGGCAAAACGTTGGCCATGATTTTTGAGAAACCGAGCTTGCGGACCCGTGTCACGTTCGAGGCCGGCATGGTCCAGCTCGGCGGCTATGCGATTTATCTTTCACCCCTGGACATCGGCCTTGGCACGCGAGAAACTGTGCCTGACGTTGCGCGGAATCTCTCGCGTTGGGTCGACATTATCATGGCCCGGACATTTTTCCATCAGGTGATTACGGAACTTGCCCAAGCGGCAACCGTTCCGGTCATCAATGGTTTGTCCGACTTACTTCATCCCTGCCAAGTGCTGGCCGATTGTCTCACTTTGATTGAGCATCGCGGCAGTCTGGATGATCTCAAAGTCGCCTTTGTCGGCGATGGCAATAATATGGTGCACTCGTGGTTTAACGCGGCCGCAAAATTGCCGTTTCGTTTTGTGTTAGCCTGTCCGCCCGGGTATGAACCGGACCGGGAGATGCTGGAGCATGTACACCAGAGTGGCGCGCGTGTCTCTGTCACGCATACGGTGGCTGAAGCCGTACGTGAAGCAGACGCTGTGTATACCGATGTGTGGACGAGTATGGGTCAAGAGGAAGAGGGCGTTGTCCGCCGTGCAGCATTCAGAGACTATCAGGTCAACGCCGATGTGATGGGCTTGGCTAAGTCTGGTGCGCTAGTTATGCACTGTTTACCCGCCCATCGCGGCGAAGAAATTACAGCCGACGTGTTGGATGGACCACAGTCCGTTGTCTTCGATCAATCTGAAAATCGCCTTCATATCCAGAAGGCCATTATCGTGTGGTTGCTCCAGTAGAAGCGTCCGGCCGCTAGCCTCTAGACGCTTTTGCCCGAGAACCATAAAACCAGATGTGCCGCTGTGTCAGGCTGTTGAGCGAGAAAGAAGTCTGTAGGCTGGTGTCGCCTTTCACATACTCGGGGAGCGTTCTTTGAAAGGAAACCTATTGTGGTGGATGTAAAAAAGCTAGTCCTTGCTTATAGCGGCGGGTTAGACACTTCAGTTATTTTACGCTGGCTTATTGATACCTATGGCTGTGAAGTTGTGGCCTTTTGTGCGGACCTAGGCCAAGGAGAGGAAATAGATCCGGTTGAAGGAAAGGCCAAGGCGGTTGGGGCAAGCGCCGTCTATATCGAAGACCTACGTGAAGAATTCGTGCGCGACTACGTTTTCCCTATCCTGCGTGCCAACGCATCCTACGAAGACGGTTACCTCCTCGGCACTTCCATCGCTCGACCACTAATCGCGAAGCGCCAAATCGAAATTGCGAGGCAGGAAGGCGCGGACGCTGTCGCGCATGGCGCAACCGGCAAGGGCAATGACCAGGTTCGCTTTGAACTCACCTACTATGCGCTTGAGCCGCGTATCACCGTGGTCGCTCCCTGGAGGGAATGGGATATGCAGGGTAGGGCCGACCTCATTGCGTATGCCGACGAGCGGAAGATTCCTATTCCAGTAAGTAAAGAGAAGCCGTATAGCACGGATCGCAACCTACTCCACATCAGCTTTGAGGGCGGGATACTGGAAGATCCTTGGAACGAACCGTATGAAGACATGTTCGTCTTGTCTGTCTCGCCTGAGAACGCTCCGGACCAGCCGGAATATCTGGAAGTTGATTTTACTGCCGGCAATCCTACGGCGGTCAATGGAGAAACACTTTCTCCGGCGAGTCTGCTGGCCAAAGCCAACGAGTTGGGTGGAAGGCATGGTATCGGCCGCTGCGATCTCGTTGAAAATCGCTATGTTGGAAT
>CAZXFE010000023.1:0-24220 GCA_964639795.1 uncultured Enterobacteriaceae bacterium
CAGGGGCCTTAGCAATCTCGAACTAAACTCAGTCACCGGACGGAATGAACCAGTCCGGTGACTCTAGCAGACTCTTACTCTGGAAACAAGCTGCGTAGGAGAATGGCAAGGTCTGTGCCTAAAAGCACGGCCGATTCTGGTGAGGAAACCCTCACATGGTTTGACGCAGAAACAGAAACGACTCAGCAACTTTTCTCTAGCCGTTCCGTTATAGACCATTTTGGCACAGTTCTTGTCCCTCATACCGAGCCGTCAATTGGGCTACTGGGGCGAGTATCGTGGCCATTTAGCCGCGTCGGCGCATGACACGTTCGACAGTCCCTATTCCGCCCTGACAGCGCTCAGCCTCCAGGAGACTAAAGGCAAACGTCTCGGTTTTGAAGTGCCTGAGAACGTCTGCTTCAGGCACGAAAGACAAGGCTCGAGTGCCTGTCGACGAGAAGAGGTAGCCATTGTGACGGAAAAAATCATTAGTGTCGCGGACCAATGGATCTCCTTCTTACCCGTTAACCCAACCCAGACCGGGTGTTTCAACCTGCGGGATTATCGAGAGCAAGACACGGAGTCGGGCCCTCCACTAGAATAACGCTCACAGTTCACCTTCCTGTTGTTGCAGGGGCATATCGAGCAAGCGGCGCGAAGCAACCGACCCATTTGGCGGTCCCCGATACAATCTTCAATATGTATAAGAGAACAACCTTTACCCCGCGGCTGCATCTCTGGGTTGAAGTGCACGTGTTGCCCGCCGGAGCCGTGGGGACTGAATATATCAACTGGCACCCACAGACGGGCTTTCCGCCCCATTTTTGACGGTCACACCGTCAGAAGTTCTTGAGCCGTTGCGTTGTCTCCGGAGCGAGAAAACTCGCGATAGTTGTCTCAGTCTCGAGCCGCATCGCTGTCATAAGGTCACTCAACGCGCACTGGTTGAGAACGCGTTTCATAGCACGGACGGCCACCGGTGGCAGTCCACTCAATTTTTCCGCCACGGTGTGCGCCTCTGCGAGCAGGCGCTCGTCGCTGACCACACGCCATGCCACACCCATTTCCAAGAGGGCGCGTGCTTCGTAGTGTTCGCCCAGAAACAACATTTCGCGGGCTTTATTCAGACCCACAAGAGCCGGCAATAGTGACGAGACCGCCCCAGTGACAAAAGCGTTGAGCGACACCTCGGGAAAAAAGCCCTTTGCGCTCTCCGCCCATATAGGAAAATCGCAATTGACCGCCCACTCGAACCCGCCACCAACCGCCCAGCCGTTGATAGCGCCTACCACCGGCTTGCTACCAAATACGATCGCCTGGGTTACACGCTGTACCGCGTCCACCGCCTCTCGGGCCTGAGTTTCGTTTGTCGGCTGAACATGTTCGTTGCGGTCGTCGCCCGCGCAAAAGGCTCGGCCTCCGCCGGTGAAGATAATCGCCCGAGTCTCTGGATCGGCATTCGCCTCGTCGAATGCGCGAGCAACGTCGTCGAGTAGATTTCGGTTCATTGCGTTGAGTTTCTCCGGCCGGTTGAGTCTGATAGTGCGGACGCCATTGCCACTACCAGTGCTCAGGACGGTTTGATATTGAAAAGGGCTCATAGGATTGTCCTCGCGCCGTGTTAGGTTATCTTTTTTTATTTATTCCCTGGGCGCTACACAGACGAACGCTGCCAACCGCCAAGATTGATATCCAGATACCCGGCAACCGCTAATGCGACATCCTCACGCCACGGCCGAGCGACGATCTGGACGCCGATCGGTAGGCCCTCGGGTGACGTTCCGCAGCGCACGACGGCTCCCGGCCAGCCAGTCAGATTATAGGCTAAGGTGTAAGAAAAATCGGCGCCAGCAGAGTCAGCATGGCGTACTGCAGGGGTCGCGCTCACGGGACATAACACAGCATCATACTGCTGCATAAACTCTAGCATCTCACTGCGGTAGGTGTTCCACTGGGCGAGGGTCTCGGTGTACTCCGTCAATGACAGCGTCTGTGCCGTTTGCGTCCAGCTCAAGGCTGGGGACATAGATTCCGTGCCCGCCGTTTTAATGAGGTTGCGAACCGCTGCCCCGCCATCGGCGAGAAAAAGTCGGCGAAACAGCCGGTCCGCTTCGCTCACACCTTTCGGCCTGGCTTCCGTAACCGTTGCCCCGTGGTCGGATAGGACACTGACCGCTGTACGCACCGCATTGGCCGTGCACGGGCTCGGAGATGTAATCCCGTTGTCGGTATAAAATGCCACGCACAGCGCGCTCACACCGACTTCTTGGGGATGCCCCAGCGGGGCCGGCACGATAGTCGGATCGTGCCCGTCCGGGCCGGCTATAATGGCCAACGAGATACTTAGGTCTTCGACATGCCGAGACATCGGGCCGATCTGGGTCAGGCCATCCAGGGCACCAATATCAAATGATATGGCATGACCCGTGCGCGGTACCCGGCCCGACGTAGGCTTGATGCCGGCAATGCCGCAGTAGTGAGCCGGCATACGAATGCTGCCACCGGTATCGCTGCCCAGATCGAGCGCTGACCCACCCGCCGCAATAATCGCCCCGGCCCCGCCACTACTCCCGGCGGGCGACCGTGTCACATCATACGGATTGCTCGTCTGGCCGTAGACGGCATTATCGGTGACCCCGGCCATGGTAAACTCGGGCGTATTTGTTTTGCCTAGCACGATGGCGCCTGCTGCTCGAAGCCGCGCCACCACCGTCGCGTCCCGCTGGGGGACAAACGCCATCCGACCCTTGGTGCCCCAGGTACTGACCATGCCCGCCGTGTCTAACGAGTCCTTGATGGTTATGGGCACGCCGTGCAGCGGCCCCACGACTTCGCCACGATTCACGGCATCGTCGGCCTGGAGGGCTTGTTTTCTAGCCACTTCAGCGTTGAGCTGCACGACAGCGTTGAGTTTCGGGTTGACTACGCCAATGCGTGCCAGATAGGCATCAACCACTTCGACTGCAGAGACGATCTTCGTCCGAATAGCTCCAGCTAACATCGTTGCCGATAAAGAGGTCAATTCCATGACTTTTTTCCTTTCGGCTCTTCGCGGTCCAGCCACTCGCTGTTTGGTCCACACTGTCGGAGAATTTCATAGACCAAGGTGCTCTGGAGAACCTAATAAACCTGGAGAGATAAGAGCAGGAAATGGAGCAGAGGACAACGCAACACGGAGAGAAACGGCGTACTCAGTTGATGGCCTATTTCGTCATATCGTGTAGATATTTCGTCCGCAATGTCCTTTCCCGCTCGGAGGTCGCAATGAAATCCATTCACGCTTTCCGTATCTTTGCTATCGTCGTCGTTGTCGCTTGGTGTGGACGCAACGCCCAAGCGGCAGAAGAGACGCCACGAACGGTTGCTGCAGCCCAGCACATTTCGCTCACCATCCTGGCTACTAACGCGGGTAATATTCACGTCCACAGCATCTCAGGACTCGCGACGACACAAGGCGATGGACGGACGGGCTTGGGGTGCGTCTACCGGATTCGGTAGCATGCGGACATGGATCGCACCCACGCATACATCGGCGCGACTGGCACTCGCTACACCTCGGGACAGGGCATTTTGCCAGGTAACATCAACGGTTGAGCTGAGGCAATATATCTTTTCTGTTGTGGACCAGAGTGTTATACAAACCATAATGAGTGGATGGTCTTTCCATGCACACCGATTCTTAACTGTGAGGGACAATTATCGTGACGCAACAATATGATGCCATCGTAATCGGGGCTGGCGTGTCCGGCCTGTATGCACTCTATAAACTCCGCGAGGTCGGCCTCTCGGCAAGGGTTTTCGAGGCCGGCACCGATATCGGCGGCACCTGGTATTGGAATCGCTATCCAGGCGCCCGTTTCGACTCTGAGAGCTATTCCTACCAATACTCTTTCTCACAAGAACTGCTAGACGAATGGGAGTGGAGCGAGCATTTCTCGGGCCAGCCAGAGATCGAGCGCTATTTGCATTTTGTCGCGGATAAATTCGATCTCAAACGCGATATCGAATGCAACGCGCGCGTAGCAACCGTCATTTACAACGAAGCAGATAAGCTGTGGGGGATAGAGACCCATAACGGCCAGCGCGCCCATGCGCGTTATGTGATCTGCGCCACTGGGCTGCTTTCGGCCCACCAGTTTCCAGACTATGAGGGCGCGGAAGACTTTGCGGGTATGTCACTGCACAGCGCGCGCTGGCCGAAAGAACCGGTCGACTTCACTGGCAAACGAGTCGGCATCATCGGCAGCGGTCCAACTGGCGTCCAGATCATTCAGACAATCGCCGCAGACTGTGAACAGCTGACAGTTTTTCAGCGTACGGCGAATTGGTGCACCCCACTACGCAACCGGCAGATTACTGCAGAGGAACAGCGGGCGCTCAAAGAAAAAGCGCATGATATTTTCGCACTTTGCAAACGCACCTGGGCCGGCTTTATTCACGAACCCGACGAGCGCACCGCGATGGACGTACCGAAAGAGGAGCGGTGGGCCCGCTATCAGGAGTTGTATGATCGTGGCGGGTTTTCGTTATGGCTCGGCAACTACAGTGACTCATTTACCTCAAAAGAAGCGGCGGATGAAGTCGCCGAATTCCTCGCCGAGAAGATCCGCGAACGAGTCACCGATCCCATCATCGCCGAGAAATTGATTCCGAAGCATATATTTGGCACAAAGCGGTGTCCGGGCGAGAAGAACTACTACGAGAGCTTCAACCGCGACAATGTCGGATTGGTTGATCTGCGCGAAACGCCGATCACAAAAATCACACCCGACGGGATCGAAACCGGCGGCGACCTGCACCAACTGGACATCATTATCTACGCCACCGGCTTTCATAGCCTTACTGGTGAGCTCATGCGTATGGATATTCGCGGGCAACACGGTCGATCCTTGCAAGACCATTGGTCCGACGGGCCAAGAACGAACCTCGGCATTCAGTTCTCCGGCTTCCCAAACCTATGGGCCATCATGGGGCCACACAACCCGGCGGTATTCTGCAATATTACACGCTGTGTCGAGAACAACGTCGAGTGGATCGTCGACTGCCTATGCTATATGCGCGAGAACGGCTACGAAACCATGACTACGACTCCCGAGGCCGAAGAGACGTGGACCGAGCGCTGCTATGAATCGGCCCAAGGAATGCTGATCAACGACATGCAGGATTCGTGGTTCTTCGGCAGCACCAATCCCGAGAACGTGCGCGGTCGCTTCCTTTTATTTGCCGGCGGTGTGCCGCTCTACCGGGAGATCTTTGCCGACATTGCAGCTGAGGGATACGAAGGATTCGATCTGAGCTAGCACACTGCGGCGGATGTTCCTCTGCAGTTATCCAAGAGGAAGCTCACTCGGCCTGTCATGCCCACCTTCTTCCTATCGTTCCCAACTTGATCGGGACTCCAGTGCAGCGCCGATTGTTGTCATGCTTGCACAGGCATGACAACAATCGGAACCAGAGGGCAACTTCAGTCAGACTAGCCCCGGTCTTGCAAAACACAAGACCCCTGCACTTCGACTCAGAACGCGTGATTAAATTTATTGAGCAAATCCTCAATCACGATCGTAGCATTCAACTCGACCAATCCTCGGTCAGAAAAGAGTATTCTCAACTCGGTGAAGAATTCGTCTGAGCCATCATCCTTGGTCTACACCATCTGCTTGGCAAACGCCAAAGCGACTTTCTCGAGCTCCGAAAAAAGTGCGCTGCGCTAAGTTTCGTTCACCGTTTGTATGTTTTCGATCGAGGTCTAGGTAGACCAGGAGGCCATCCGCATCAACTGTTTTCTTCGTGCTGCCCAGATCTTTACCCACGGCGACGATACGACCGTCGGCAATAGCAACGTCTCCGTCAAATGCCGGTTTGCCGTTTCCATCCAGGATGTTTCCGCCACGAATCACAACATCATGCATCCGTCTTCCTCCTTACTTACCTATGGGTCCGCCCGGAATTCTTCACTGGAGGTGGTGCCAGTCGTTGCATTTACTCCTTCGTAGTGAAGACGAAGTGCTTGCCCATCTCCTGGCGGGCCTCTTTCATGAAGGTCACGTAGCGGTGGAAACCACCGTTGTAGTTGCCGTCCTGCCTGCGGTTGGACTCTCCTTCGAAATTGTAGTAGCCGGGTGTACAGTCCCGGTTACGGCTGGTCTTACCGCGGTGCTTAATGACTTGTTGCACCCACCACTCCTCGGCCTCAGGAGTCGGGTCTAGAGACTGATACGCATTGCTGCGCACGTGGTCGATGCAGGCCGCGATATGATCACCCTCGGTATTGAGAATATCCGTCAGATTGAACTGAAAAGAAGACTGGTAGCCGCCCATGATGAACAGATTGGGGTAGCCCTGCGTATGCAGACCAAACAGGGTACGGATGCCGCTGTCGTATTTGTCCGTCAGGTCGAGACCACCCACTCCCTTGATCTGATTGTAAATACCTGTCTTTTGGACCTCAAAGCCGGTGGCATATATAAGCACGTCAAGCGCATACTTTTTGCCCTCAAACACCACGCCCTGTTCGGTGATCTCGGTGATACCCTTGCCTTGTGTATCGACCAGATGAACGTTGGGCCGGTTATAGGTCGGCAAGTAGTCATTGTGGAAGCACGGGCGCTTGCACATGAACATATACCAGGGCTTGAGCGCGTCGGCGGTCGCCTGGTCCTTCACCGTCTCGTCTATGCGCTGGTGGATGCGCATCATATAGTCGATGTTGGCGTTCTCTTGACGACGGACGATCTCCTCGCGCGGGATCGCGCTGCGTTGGGCCTCTTGCTGCTCAGTCAGCTGCGGATCCATGACTTTCCGCATGCCTGCCCGCCGCTCGGCCTGCCAGCCGGGCTTCAGCTTGCGGGCCCAGTTGGGGTCGGTGGGATTATCGTCTCGAATGTCAATTGAAGACGGGGTGCGTTGGAATATGTACAACTCTTTGGCCGCTTCACCCAGGCCGGGAACGGCCTGGACCGCTGTCGCCCCTGTGCCGATAATACCTACGACTTTGTCCTCCAGACCTGACAGGTCTTCCTGTGTATAGTCGTAGTCCCACCGCGAGGTATGAAAGGAGTGGCCCCGAAAAGACTCCATTCCTTTGATCTTGGTCAGCTTCGGCTTAGACAAAGTCCCATTGGCACAGATCACAAACTGTGCCTTCATGTGGTCGCCCCGATCGGTGCGGATATGCCACAGCTCTTCCCCTTCATCCCACACCGTGGATGTGACCGTCGTCTGGAAGACGGCTAACTCGTACAGATCGTACTTCTTGGCCATAGCTTGGCAGTGCGCGTAAATCTCCGGACCTTTGGCGAAGCGGTCTTTGGGCACGTAGTCCATCTCATCGAGCAGAGGCAGGTAATCATACGAAGGCACGTCACAGGCTACGCCAGGGTAACGGTTCCAGTACCAGGTGCCGCCGACGTCGGCGCCTCGTTCGACGATACGAATGCTCTCGACGCCATACTTACGCAGCCGGGCAGAGGTGAGCAGCGCAGCAAACCCGCCGCCGATGAACAGGCATTCCACTGTATCGTTGATTGGCTCGCGAGGTGTAACCTCGCCGCCATAGGGATCCTCCTCGTACTTCGCTAGCACTCCGGTAAGGTCGGACGTAAACTGCCCCGTCCCTTCCGGTCTGTAGTTCAGCCGTAGGTCGCGTTCATCAGCGAACTTTTGTTTGATGGCATCGTAGTACTCTTGCGGATGGGCGGACGGTGAGAGCCAGCTCAGGGGATTGATGAGGGGCTTTTCCATTACGTTAGTTCGTTTATCCATTTCGTCTCCTACGTGCTTTATATCGTTTCTGCTTGATACCTATCTATTAGTGTCATAACGGCTCGCCCTTCGACAAGCTCAGGGTGAGCGGGTCTGGCCTCTTCTATAGGGAGTCCCCGTTCGTGCTGAGCCTCTAGAAGTATGAACGCAAACGTACAACGATCAAATGGAAATCCTATTATTCATCTCCTACGTACCTTGAGACAACGCATGACGCTCTCGGGAACAAACAACTAAAAGACCGTGGAGCCCAAGGTCTTACAAAGTTTTTGCAAGCTTTTTACGAATTCTCCAAAAGATACCGTAAGGTAGCCTCTAGAAGAAAGGCTCACACGGCTCAAGCCCTAGAAACATCCGGCCCGCAGACTAATACGTCTTCTGAGACACCACCACAGGTTGATTCAGCGTATGGATATCGCGAAAGTACCGATCCAAAGGATGGCTCGCATACAACGACGAGCCCCCCCCCTGCCTGGTACATCAGCTTCACAGCTTGGGCACAGGTATTGGTCAGATGGGTCGTACACAGCCGGTAACGCGCCCGCTGACCGGTGGACAGCCCCGGCGCGGGCCAAGACTACCAACGGGTCAGGGATTCTTCCTAGAAATATCGGGCTGCTCTCGCCAGAAGAGGCACCCGGATACTCCTTCTCACCGCCCAGAGCAAAATAGGGTGATCCGGTGCCAAGTAGGACTCAAACCCCAACTCTTCAGCCCGCTTGGCAATGATCGCCGTATCGGCCTCGGCAGACGGCATCGACGAGAAAACTCCAATATCCATGAGCAATGACCTCCACCCTAGCTGATCTGTTTTTGAAAACTGGCCATGTCATAGTAATCGCGCCACACCGCAATCTTCCCATCCCGAATCTCAAAGGCCGCCATTATCGGTATCTGGGCTTGCTTGCCCCCCTTCAACCCGACCCAGTCGACCCGCTCGTTCATCACCAGATTCCCAACCGACATCGTATCTTTCAGCTCTGCCCGGAAACTCTCTAGGTCACCCATCTGTGGAGCAAAAAACTCCCGGATCGCCGCTTTGCCCTCGTGCAGCCCAACCGGTTTATCATCATGCAGACAATCCTCGGTCAGACAGCTCAACGCCCTCTCCAAATCTAACTGTTCGAAGGCTTTAAAAAAATCGACTACGACCTGCTCATTCGCTGTATTCATAACTTCCTCCTTTTTCGACGATTGTGGCTTTAGGTTAACTCCTCTAACAACTCTTTTGCCTCTTGCAAAACTTTGGTGTCAAAGCCTTCGGTAAACCAATTCTAGACCGCGCCCAGCCCTGGAATATGTGGCACCAAGCCGACCCGTGGGCTACTCTGCCTTGGTGAGGTGCATACCGAGCAACTCATGCGCTATGTGGAACCCTAGATCCTCCACCAGCCGCCGCTTCCACTTACGCCGCAGCACCGCACTGGTCATGCGCCGGATGGAACGCGGCTTCTGCATGATCTTTTCCGCAATCTCCCAGGCCCGCGGTAGCAACCCGTCGAGCGGCAGCACCTCGTTGACCAGGCCCATCTCCTTGGCCATCTCCGCGTTGATCGCGTCACTGGTATACAGATAGTATGCCGCGCGTTTAAGCCCCATCAACTCCTGGAACGTCAGCCCCTGGCCGTCCCCGGGCACCAGGTTGTACTCGAAGTGCGGATCGAATAGCTCCGCATGTTCCGCGCACAGCGTAATGTCGCATAACAGCGCGAATTCCGTGTGCAAGCCCGAGCCGTTGATGCAAGCTATCGTGGGAATGTCGATATTGAAAATGAATGCCTCGAGGAGCTTCGTCGCGTCCGAGTAGAGCTGATCGTAGAAGGCATCTGACGGCAACTCGTGGAAAGGCTCTTTGGTCATTTCCGGGTCGAACCCGGCGATCCACTTGTCGCCTGTGCCGCTGAAAATCAGCACCTCATTGTCGGGGTCGTTGCCCAGGTCCAGCCACAGCTGGGACCAAGCATTGTGCATCGGGAGGCCGTACATGACCGACCCTCCCGCCGTATGCATGTGCACTTGGAGGATGCCGTTGCGGCGCTCCATGTTAAAATAGGGGGCGAATTTCTCGCGATAGTCCTCGAACCGAGGCCGGCTCACGAACCCCAGGCGTCGTTCCCTTTCTCTTGCGTTCGGCCGTTCGTCAACGTGTGTGCTCATGCGTCTCGCCTCCTTCTAAATGTGAGCCCAATCGGGCCGCAATGACCTCGACAGGTATTGTTAACTTGCCGAGGGAGTTGCCAAACATTGGTGTCCTATGCAGTAACAAAGGCATGAGTTCTAGTAGCACAAGTTTGTATCGAAGACACCGACTTCCCGCAGAGATTATTGCCCATGCCGTGTGGCTCTATTATCGCTTTAGCCTGAGCTTCCGCGTAGTGGCAGCACTGTTGGCCGAACGAGCCTTAATCGTCAGCTACGAGGCGGTCCGGCAGTGATCACGTCGAGGTCGTTTCCAATCGCCACCTGATCGTCGTAGCCCGATACATCGAACTCTGGCTGCGCTCCAGGCAAATGATGGGTGAGCGCCACCGTCGAGACATTGGCAGCCGCGGCCGTATCCACGCAGTCCTGCGGCGAGGCATGGAAGTCGTGGAGCCGTTCGAGCAGCGCCCGGCGGGCAGGGCTCACCCCGGTCGGCCGGCGGCGGCGCGCAGACATCGACGACCAACACCTCGGTATTGCGGGAGAATGCATCCAGCTCGTCAGAACGCGCCGTATCGCCCGACACAACAATTGACCCATACTTATAGGTAAGCCGATAGCCGAGTGTTGTCATCCGGGGATGGACCACCGTGCCAGCCCTCATGGATGACCTGGACACTCGGGCCGATCCCTAATACCACCCGCCCCCCACTAATAATGTCGAGATCAAGGGCGGACACGGCGTTTTCAAGCGGGCTGCGGACAAAGGCCAACGCTACGCCTGTTCCCAGCTTGAGGCGTTCTGTCCCGGCAGCCGCGGTCGCCAAGGGCAGAAACACTGGTCCGGGAAACTGGATGCCAAACCGGCATTCCAGTCCAGGCGCTTCCGCCTGTTTGGCGAACGCTACGAGCTGCGCAGCTGGTTGGGGCGTGACCACCCCCATTAGCGTTGTCCGGCAATGGCCATGACGCACCTCCGTCTATTATCGCTTTCCGTTTCTGTTCGACGGTCCGGTTCTCACGCTGTTCACCGCTTACGCCCTACACACGAGACTCTCCTCCAAAGTGGGGCATCACCTCTTTTGCAAACAGGCGCATGGAATGCTCGGCCCGTCGCGGGTCAATACCGCCGATCTGCATCCACAGCACTAGATGTGTCACCCCCGCCGCTTGCTGTGAGCGGGTGAGTTCTTGAATCGCATCGTCTGGCGTGCCGATAATTGGTGGCGCGCCAAAAAAATGGAGCCCTTGCGCTTTCCCCAGCGCGTCCGCAGGCGGCAGCGGGTCTACGCCAAAATAGCCGCCGGGCAAGGTAAAATCGCCGGCCTCGTCCAGCTTCTGGGTATAGACTGCCATGCGATGCCGCACATGCGGAGCGCATTCCGCCCAGGCCTGCTCGCGCGTGTCGGACAGATACACCAACCGGAGCGCGGCTGTGTTGAAATCTGCTGGATCATGGCCATGCCGCCGCAAACTGTCGGCATACAGCTGGTTTGTCTCAGCACTACCCGCCCCCGCAAAGTGGCAGGCATAGCGGGCCACCCGATCTATAGACTTCGGCGTGAGACCAGCAACCCACAGAGGCGGTCGGGCTTGTACCGGTCGCGGGCGGAGAGAAATCGGACCAATCGTGAAGTGCTTGCCCTTATAGGAAAATGTCTCTTGCGTCCACAATCCCTGGATAATTGCCAGTCCTTCTTCCATCCGAGTCGAACGCTGCTGGCGCGGGATATTATAGGCCGCGTACTCGTCCACCACGTAGCCTTGGCCCATCCCCAGGTCGAAGCGTCCATCTGACAAAGCGTCAAGTGTGGCGGCTTCTTCCGCCACCTGTAGCGGATGATAAAGGGGCAGAATAACGATATAGCTTCCGAGCCGAATGCGACTGGTCTGAGTCGCCATGGCCGCGAGCAAAGGAAATGAGGACGGGAAATAGTCGTCGGTCCCGTGATGCTCGGCTGTCCAGATATGATCATAGCCCAGCTCTTCAGCTAAAACGGCTTGGTTCACCATGCTACGACACAATTGGGCCGAAGAGACCTGCCACGGGTGTGGATTCTCAAAGGCGAAGAGTAAGCCAAAGTCCATATCTCCCTCCTGTATGGTCCCCACTTGTCGCTGGGAATTATAGGTAACATCCAGGCCTATGACTAGACTTAGAGCGCCTAGCGAAACTCCGTCTTGACCCGTCGGGCTGGATACCTGCTTTCGCAAGTATGACATAAAAAGGGAGGTCATTCCCCTAGAATTGGCAGCAGAATGGGGAAGAAAAAGGATTGCACTGCTGGACCCGGTTTCCCATGATGTTCCTGCGCCGGGAACCGTGCGATTGCGAAGGAGGCCGGCATGGTTGCACGAAGCCGCCTATTTTTGATGAATCTCTGCGTCGTTACGTTGGTGCTAGCCTCGTGCAGAGGTACCACCGTGGGTGAAGCACCTAACGAAGATGCACAGCCAACTCAAGCACAACTCAAGTAGTGGCGATCGAGTCGCCTAGCGAAGCCGGACAGTCAACTCAAGTCCTGGGAGATGTCCCTTTCGAGACATCGTGTGCCGAAAAGGTCCAGGCGGCCGTCCACAGTGACGTCGCAATACTTTACTCCTTTGAGTTGGAAGAGGTGCTATGAATGTTCGAGGCCACAGGCGCGTTCTTCGACGACACCGAAACGACTACCCACCGGGAACGCGCCATCCGATACCAAAAAGCTATGGGCACAGTGCACGAGCATAATCCGGACGATAAAGCAGCCGAAATATTTTAGGCGCTGCCTGTGCTGAGCAACGTCGACTACAAAGAGAAGACGTACGCGACACATAAGCGAGCGGGTGTCATGCTCGAAGCGATAATCGTCAATATGCCGAAACACCCAGTATTGCCGCACTACATTATCCACTGTTGCGACTATCCGGCCCTCGCCGATCGCGCAGTCGAAGCCGTCCACCGCTATCTAGACATCGCGACCTCGATGCCCCGCACGTTACACATGTACGGATAGATCATCACCCAATTGGGGATGTGGGAGGACTCCATCGACGCGAACAGCCCCTCGGCCGAAGCGGCGCCGGAGCGTGGGAATGGTTTCGGCCGGGCACAGGGTCACTTGAACGAGATCCATGCGCTCGATTTTCTGGTGTGCGCCTACCTGCAGCGAGGCGAGCACGATGAGGCGAAGGAGATCGTCTACGATATAAACTCGAGAACCAATCTGAAGTGGAAGAACGGAATCGTGACCTTCACGGCCCCGCCGCAGTACGACATACGGTGGAGCGGCCCAACTGGGAAGCGGCCGCTTCCTCTGATCCACTTGACGCTGCGCAGAAGGCCGGCGGAAACTCTGTGGTGAGGAATGGCGTCGCGTTACGGTACTGGGCGCGCGTCGTGGGTGCGGGCAGATCGGACAGGCCGAACGAACCCTGTTCGAGGTCGAAAGGCTCGCAAAGGATATGGCGGACGTCAAGCAAGTCTGGCCGTGCAAGATCGCCGAGGTCTTTCGGCTTCAAGCAACGGCATGGAACGCGATAGCGAAGGAGGAATCGGATCGCGCTTTGGAGCTGATGCGCGTCGCGGTTGAGCTGGAAAACCAGACCGAAAAGAGCGGACTAAGCTCAGACCGCGGCCCCCCGGCTCATGAACAACAGCGCCACATGCTCACAGAGTTAGGTCGTCCACAAGAGGCGTGGGCGGAATACGAAGCTTCGATGAGCCAGGCACCACGTCGCTTCAACACATATCTTGGGCCGGCACGGGCGGCGAACGGTGTCGGAAAACCCGAATTGGCTCGGGTGTATTACGCGAAATAATTGGAGCTCGCACCGTCCAAGGGCAGTCGCGCTGAGCTGGCTGAGGCGCGAGACGCCAGATAGATGATGGGATTAATACCAGGTTCTGAAACACCAGGCCCTCCCTACGAACCCGCAGGCGCGGCAACTCTGGAGCCAGCCTACTTCACCTGGTATATTCGGCGAAAGTACGAGGCTGAAGGAGGGCCTACCCATGAATGCAACCCATGAAGTTCGACGTCTTTCGGGCGCTCTTGGCGCTGAGGTGCGCGGCATCTCACTGGGGCAGGTCCGCGCAGCAGAGGCCGAGATGATACAGTCTCTGCTCATGGCGCATCAGGTGCTCTTTTTTCCAGACCAGCATGTGACGCCTGATCAGCATATTGCGTTCGGTCGCCACTTCGGCCCAATCGCAGGGCACCCGCACCTCAGCAACCTACCTGGCTATCCTGAGATCTTCGACCTGGCGGCCAGCCGTGGCGGGGTCGCGGACGAATGGCACAGTGACATTACCTTTCAACAGCATCCATCTGTGCTGGCCATTCTCAATATGGTGCAGTGTCCCAAGGTCGGTGGAGACACCATGTGGGCAAATATGTATGCAGCCTATGACGGGTTGTCAGCGCCGCTCCAAGAATTGTGTAATGGCCTTACCGCTCTGCATGATGCAAGCCCGCACGGGAAGCCCGAAAAGATGGCCATTCATCCTGTCGTGCGTATTCATCCCGTCACCAGACGCAAGTCCCTATTTGTTAACGAACACTTTACACGGCGGCTTGTTGAACTCAGCCACGAGGAGAGTACCGTGTTACTCGGCTACCTGACACGCTGGGTGTCGCAGGCGCGCTTCACCGTGCGCTATCATTGGAGCGAAGGCACGGTCGCCATGTGGGACAATCGGTGCACACAACACTTTGTGTTGACCGACTTTGATGACGAGCGCATCATCCAGCGTGTCACAGTGGTAGGTGACACTCCTGAGGGTGCATGCCCGCCGCGCTGGGAGCCCTACGTCCGGAAGCAGCACCGGGGCGCAAGCAGCCACCATGATAGCCAGCTAAACGAATATCTCGGTCGTCGAGCGGACACGCTGTACTGAAGTTCAAGAGCCGCATCTCCACTGGGCCTCAGCTGCTATCGCAGCGCGCCATGAAATCTATCACGGGTTGGCAGAGCGGACTGTCCGCCTCAGCAAGGCCCTCAATGGCCGTGAACTGGTTCTTGCCCGGCTCAACTTGTAGTTCGCCATGCGGTCCCTGTGCCTGCCACGCTGCCAGATAGTATTTCGATTGCCGCTGAAACTGCGGGCTCCTCTTCTCCCGAGCGAGACGAACAGCAGGAGGGCTGCACGAGGAATATGTAAACAAGGACGTTGCTGCAGGATGCTCTCTTGCGACAGCAACGGTTTGGACTGTAGCCTAAAACAGCTCAGGGGTTCGAGATCGAAGACCCCGCTGACCGGAATCTCACCTTTGATGATGTCATAGGACAGACCATACTCGGCCTGCGAATCGGTGGCCATTAACATACCGACCTGTTGGCCGCCCGCAGAGTGACCACAAACGAAGATGCGAATGACGTCCCCGTTTTACGTTCCGGCTTCCTGGGACAGCTATGCAATAGCAGCCCTACTCTGGTGTGTGATCTCAGCAAGGCTGATTTGGGGACAGAGTGAGTATTTGCTTACCACCTCGGTCACGCCGTGGACGCTCAGCCCACGGCGTGACCAGATTAAACTCCTTGCTACTCAAAATGTGCCGATAGCCACTCTGGATAAACACCAGGATCCTAGCCCCAGCTGCTTGGCACAAGATACGTCGACCGTTTCGTCCAGGGTAGGACCAAAGCGCGCATCGAGAACCCACTCCAGCTACCATCGGCCCAACCTCTACTGCCGTTGGTAAGAAGAAAGCATGCGTTTCTCTTTCCAACCGCAAAGGAAGATACGGAGCGTTTTGGCGTCTATTATTTTTTGCTGCCCTTTCGAACTCTTCACGTGAGGGATGATTCGCCGAGAGTTTG
The DNA here is from genome assembly GCA_964639795.1 of uncultured Enterobacteriaceae bacterium. Lineage (GTDB taxonomy): Bacteria > Desulfobacterota > Binatia > Bin18 > Bin18 > Bin18. Next base: position 15,688 of record CAZXFE010000023.1, read on the forward strand.
CTCAGATCCTTTTGTGTTCCATCACCTCGGAGCGATCAGACATACCCGTTTCCCGCAATACCCGGTTCTTGCCTGGGCACCGGAACAAAATATATCCAGGCCAACATCAGAGGTGGTGAACTGTTGCGTTCCGGGTCATTCACGCGCTACAGATATTGAGAAAAGAGAGATCAGTATGAGAGCCGCACGCAGGGAGATTGATTATTGTGCGTTGATCAAAGAAGACCGGGTGCATGGCAGCGCGTATAGGGACCCGGAAATCTTTACCGATGAGTTGGCGAAGATCTTCTATCGCGGCTGGGTGTATGTCGGCCACGCCAGCGAGGTCCCGCAGCCGGGGGATTTCCGCGTGACAAGCAGCGGGCAACAGTCGGTCATAATGGTTCGGGATGACGATGGCCAAGTCCAGCTATTGCTGAACCGCTGCACCCATAGGGCGAACGCCGTGTGCCAAACCGAGCGGGGCAACACTCTGCTGTTTCGCTGCGCCTACCACGGCTGGACGTACCGCACCAACGGCGATCTGCAAGGGGTTATGTATCAAGATCGCTACGACGAGTCGTTTCGCAAGCAGGACTACGGCCTACGCAAGGTGCCGCGTATTTACTGACCCGGAGGTCTTCCAGGCGGTGCAGGGGCGAATATTTGGGCAAAAAAGGAGAAAATCATGGCGAGTGTCACCCAATTAGGCTATCTCGGACTCGGAGTCAGTAACGTCGACGATTGGGAACGTTTTGCGACGCAGGTCTTAGGCTTGCAGGCCAATGGATGCGATGACGACGGCACCTTGTTCTTGCGCATGGACGAATACCACCATCGCTTCAACCTACATCCCAACGGGAATGACGATGTAGCCTATATTGGCTGGGAGGTAGCGAATGAGCAAGACTTGCATACCGCTGCTGAGCAGCTCAGCGCCGCTGGCGTAGAAGTGCAGTCCGGAACAGGAGCCGAAGCAGAAGCGCGCCGGGTCACCAGCCTGATCCACTTTCACGACCCAAGTGGCATTCCATCAGAAATTTTCTACGGTCCGCTGGTCACGTTTGACAAACCGTTTCAGTCCCCACGACCACTCTCGGGGTTTAAAACCGGCGAGCAAGGTCTTGGACATTGCGTAATCTTTGTAGATGATGCCGAGCGGAGTATCCATTTTTATCGCGACGTTCTCGGCATGCGAATCAGCGACCATGTCCAGATCACTCCGGCTCCAGGCGCGAGCTTCCATGCCACCTTTTTTCACTGTAATCCTCGCCATCATTCCCTGGCTTTCGTTCCCGTACCCAACGCACCTAAACGCCTACATCACTTTATGTTACAGACTCAATCACTTGATGATGTGGGCGCAACGTATGATCTATGTCACCACCAAGAGGTCGCGATCACCATGAGTCTGGGCCGGCACACCAATGATCATATGCTGTCGTTCTATATGAAAACGCCCTCCGGCTTCGGGGTCGAATACGGCTGGGGAGCGCGTGAGGTGGATGATGCCACCTGGCAAGTACAGATGCACACCTCCGGCAGTATTTGGGGCCATAAACAGAATGCTGAGCGGGCAGCGGGGTGACTCCCGTACAACAATCTACACAGTAGATCGGCTCAGTGCACAGCATTAAGGATGCATAACAAAACTGCCTGGAGTACGTTGTCAGCACCCCTACTCGGACCCCTCCGGATTCCGTGGAGACGGGAATCCAGGCATGTGGGACAAGACGGAGTCTTGTTATCGACCTAAGGAGGGAAGACGTATGCAGGTGTCATTCTTTTGCACCAACAGCTATCTGTCCGGAGAGGCGTTTCGCCAGCATGTCTGGCCGACACCCCCGGCATTGTATCGGGCCGAGGTCGGTCTGCGCTCGGTGGACTTTGCGCTAGAGCAAGCCATACTGGCCGACGAATTGGGCTTCGACTGGGTGAGCTGCTCGGAGCACCACTATACTCCCTTGCTACAAACACCGAATGCGAATGTCTTTGCCGGGGCACTCAGCCAAGTTATCCGCCGGGCCAAGATCGCGGTGCTCGGGCCGCTGGTGTCGATGAATAATCCGGTCCGGATTGCCGAGGAAATGGCCATGCTCGATCAGTTGACCCATGGGCGGCTGGTCGTGTTGTTCTTACGCGGGACGCCTAATGAATTTTTGGCCTACGGAGCCAACCCGGACGAAACGCGGGCGCGTACCCAGGAAGCCAGCGTATTGATCAGCCGAGCGCTCACCGAGCCACAGCCCTTCAGCTGGGAGGGCCGTTTCTATCGATTTCGTACGGTGGCGGTATGGCCGGGGTCGATTCAGCAACCGCACCCACCGCTGTATTATTCGGGCAACAGCCTAGAGTCAGCTACCTTTGCCGCGGCCCAGCATATGGGACTCGGAGTGTCATTCTATCGGCCGCCCTTGGTTGCGCAGATGACGGGCCACTACAAGAAGGAGTGCGCTAAGCACGGATGGCAGCCTTCTCCTGATCAGCTCCTGTATCGTTGCTTTGTCGCGGTCGGTGAAGACGACCAAGAGGCGGCGGCGCTCCAGGCCAAGTATTTTGTCGGAGATCCAACCGGTGATTTATTCCGTGGCCGTGGGGCGGCAGTGCCGCCGCCGACGCAAACCCAGGCGGGTTTCGGTTTGGGCGAACTACGGTTCTGTGGCAGCCCTGATACGATTGTACAGCAGATTACCGACTTCCACGAGACGACGGGAGTCGGCGTGATCGACGTCGCCTTTGGGGGTGCTGGCCTCAGCCCGGCGGAGGCCATGAAATCCATGCAGTTGTTCGCAACCGAGGTAATGCCTCGGATTCGTGACATTGGCGCCAGTGCTACAAGTGAGGAGCCGGACACATATGCCGTGACCGGCGCATAATCAGAGGCCGATCTGTTCGACAATCAGACCAACAATCTGAGGGACAGGCAGAGGGGATAAATGAGCAACGCGACACAGCCACCAGACGGCGCTAGTCTGGCATTCGCTGAGCACTCTATACAAGTGGATGGGCTCCAGATGCGTTACCTTGAAGCAGGTCACGGTAGCCTCATAGTGATGCTCCACGATACTAGCGTAGTACAGCAGCCGTCATTACACACACTCCTGGCCCGACGATTCCGGGTGATTGCCTTTGAAATTCAAGACGTTGTCCAATCACCGCGCAACGTCGCGCGTACGTTGACACGAGCAAGCGTTGCGCTTGGTCTGGACCGGTACGTGTTGATCAGCAGCGAGGCCAGCACGTCTATCGCGCTATGGCAGGCTGTCGATACTCCAGAGCAAATAGACGGACTCATCCTGATCTCGCCTACCGTCCTCTTGCCTGAAAGCAGTAGCGGGACGACAGGCTTCGCTCGGGATCCGGAATTAGAACGCAGGCTAACAGATCTCCAAGTTGCGACCCTCGTCTTGGTTGGAACGAATGACGAAATCCTTCCACCGGAAACAGGACAACGCTATGTCGAGCAGATTCCGAGCTGTTATTACGTCCTTGTATATGACGCTGGGCATGCCATTGAAACTGACCGGCCGGATGCGCTATGTACAGCGGTCGGTGACTTTGCAGAGCACCGCGACGCCTTCATTGTCGAGCATAAGAGTACGACTATTAATCCGTAGAAACGCAAGCCCGGCTACATGTGCGAGGAGTCAGTCCCCACCAGAATGATTGGCTGACAGGATCAAAGGGGCGTCGCGCGGTGCCGTCCATGGCGCCATCACGCCTCATAAAACACTATGCGCTTTGGTACCTATTATTTTTTGCAGGCTCCGCCGGGCTCCTCACATGAAGAAGTGATTCACCGCGAGTTTGCTCAGATCCTTCTGAGTGAAGAACTCGGCTACGATAGCGTCTGGCTAACTGAGCATCACTTTATCGAATATGGCATTTCAACCAGCCCGATGGCCCTGGCTGCTGCGATTGCCGCTCGGACTGAACGCATACAGATAGGACTTGCCGCCGTCATTCTTCCCTTTCATGATCCAATTCGCTTGGCTGAAGAGATCGCCTTTGTCGACATCCTCAGCCACGGACGGCTGCGCCTCGGACTTGGACGGGGAAATCGACCTATCGAGTTCGCAGGGTATCGTGTATCGCAGCAGGAGAATCGAGAGCGGTTCGACGAAACCTTAGAGGTTATGATTCAGGCCTGGACACGGGAACGTGTTTCCTATCAGGGAAATTTCTTTACTATTGACGGCATTCCAGTCATTCCCAAGCCCCACCAGAAACCGCATCCCCCCCTTTCACTCGTATGTGTCAGTCCGGAGACGATCAGCCTTGCTGCTCAACGCGGCTGGTCTATGCTAAACTCGATTCTGTTCGGCCCGTTTAGTCAGATTGAGTATAATCGAGACGTGTACGTTGCAGCCATGCGCGAAGGCGGTAAGACGGAAACCGCAATACAAACCGCGCTACGCTTTTGGGGCGTATCGCGCCATATTTACGTAGCGCCGACGGATACCCAAGCCCTGCGCGAAGCTCAAGAGGCCGAAGTGTGGTATCAACAATCTCTGGCTCGATTTCTGGTGCCGGAGAACATTGAGGCTGCCCCGCTGAGCCTGCAGCCTCAATTCCGGGGTTTGGCGGAACGGCTAGCCTCCATTACCTGGGAGCAGCTTGTTGAAGAAACCGTTCTGTTTGGCTCACCAGAGCGCATCGTGGACCGGGTGCATGAAATGGAAGAGGCGCATGTTGGGGAATTGTTGTGCTGGATGAATTTCGGTGGTCTGCCCCAAGACCGGGTCGAGCGGTCCATGCGTCTGTTTGCCGAGAAAGTCATGCCTCATTTTCGGTAAATCTAACCGCGGGAGAGGCGGTACAGTGTCCGACTTCCTGAGGGAGCACAATCCGTTCGGCCTGAGCGCCCTCCGTAAATGTGACGATGCGTAGCACGCTTATCGAAGAAAAAAACTCGTGAGCGCTCTATGAAGCGGAAGCCCCACATCATCATTATTGGCACAGGTATAATTGGTGCATCGATTGCGTTTCATCTCTCACGCCGTCACGTCAATCTCACTATCATCGATCAGGCACAGCCTGGGACTGGAGCGTCGAGTCACTCCTTTGCCTGGATTAATGCCACAATCGGGAAAGAGCCGACTTCGTATCACGACTTGAATCGACGTTCTTTGGACATGTGGTCTCGTTTTGCATCGTTCCTGCAATCAGACATTGGTTTATGCTGGGGCGGCGAACTTCGTTGGGCGAGTACAGAAGAAGAGGCGGACGATCTACGCCGAGGGGTCGAGGTACAGCAGCAGCGCGGATACACGTGTCGGCTCCTGAACGAGACGACATTTCGCCAGCTTGAGCCAAACATCAAGCCAGACACATTCCTGGCTGGGGCGTGGAGTGTTAAAGACGGTATCGTAGAACCGTCGAAAGTCATTCAGACCTGTCTGCGTCACGTGCAAGCAAACGGCGGCACGGTATTGAGTAACACAGCGGTCACGGACTTTGTCATGAACGACAATGGACGCAACGGTAACCAACTCAGAGCGATCCACACCACAAAGGGCGAGATTCCGTGTGACGTGGTCGTGCTTGCCGCCGGGGTCGGCTGCACCCAAGTCGCAGCACTGATCGGTCTCGACATTCCACAACAAGACAGCCCCGGTGTGGTTGTGCGGACCGACCCACGCCCTCCCCTGTTCAAAAACATCGCCGTTCTCAATACGCCTGCCCGCAATGCAAAATGGCCGGGTATACACTTGCGCCAATGGACAGATGGCACAGTCATGATCGGCGAAGGTAACCAGGAAAATTTAGTGCGCGATGACTCTCAAGCGCACGCGGACGAATTATTGACGCAGGCTACGTTTTATTTGCCCACTCTTGCCGGTGCGCGAGCAATTCCAGTTCCCGTGGGCTATCGCCCCATGCCTCTAGACGGGCTACCTATTCTTGGTTTTACGCAAGCGGTCCCGAATCTCTATATTGCTCTGATGCATAGCGGTGTGACCTTAGCCCCTCTCGTTGGCGAACTAGGTATGATGGAGATAGTTGATGGGATACAAGTTGCACTGTTAGACAACTATAGGCTTGAAAGATTTCAGTGAGGTGTCCGATTACGCTACGCTAATCCGACCTACCAGATTGGTCTTGGTCGCTGAACCTTTTTCCGAAAAGGAAAAGTTGTATGGGCAGCCAATATTGGCGACCGGATACGCCCCAATTATAGAATTACGCTGGATTGCAACGCAGTCGCTTGGACGGTCCGGCATGTACAGAGGGCCTCGGTGAGGCCTTTCTAAACCGCGCTGCAGAAAACGACTCACGCACCATATACGCTCCCCTCGTCTCGTTACCCGAGTTCATGGTGAACCCAGCCACTATTGCCGGTGTTACCAGGCAGAAACCGGGCAAAGGCGATCAAGACATCATCGCGGGCGGCACAACAGGTCACATCCGTATCGAGCACGCGATCGAGAAAGAACTGAACCGAGGCGATAGTCGTGCCAGCTGCCATATCAAACGCTCAGCCACGGACGAGGGCGACCCCAGAAGCGACAGGGTTGGTGCCCGGACTATTAACAAAGGCTTTGAGTCCCGCTTACACGATGACGCTGAAGAGCTCAAACACCTCATTCGTGACCTAGTCGAGCCGGTAGACCACACGCGACCGTCCGGACTGATGAGAGAATCCTCGGTCACATCCCGATCCGCTAGCTGCGGGTCGTTGAGGCGCTGTGCATGCACACTCCCCACAACGACGAACAAGAACGTCCAGCACGGCACTCCACTACGGAAATCTCCCCAGTCCGGTTTCCAACGTGCCTGCTACACCGCGCGAACGTCCGGCGAATTGCCCCTGAACAAGACCGTGGTCGTTGAATACCCGCCACAAAAATCACTACGCTTGACTTCTAGTCGCAGAGATTTATTAATATCGTGATCGTTCACTCTTGATAAGGAGTTGGTATATGAGACCACATGGCGCGCAAAATCTTCAACATCCGGTGATGCTTGCAGTTCTGGCGCTTCTCCTAAGTTGCTTTGCTTTCGGCCCACACTTCGAAGCTTGGGCTCAAGGCGTAGGACATGATCGGCCGAGTGCTAGAACTCGGCGAGCACCCTTCAAAGTGAAGCTGAGTGGATTTTTGAACACCGACCCAGCACCTGAGGCGATAGCAGTCTTAAATCTTGGACTTACCGGTTACCAAGGACAGTACCAGCTCGAGGTTGCCGCAATTGAAGCGGTTAACTCTCCTCAACTAACTCCACGTCAGATTCTCCTCCATAGAGAAGGGAAACGCCGCATTGATCTGGATGTGACGGGACCACGGGAGTTACTCTCGAAAATCGCCCAATCTCAGCCAGGTACCCCTTTAGCGCTGACCGCATGGTATACTCAAAGAGACGGAGAATTTCGGCTTGAGAGTGTCGACATTATCGGATTTTGACGAGTTACTGAGTCCGATGGAAGAAGGCGGATGTGTCCGAATAGCGAAAGGAGCACCTCTATGCAGGGACAACCGCAAAGATGGTTGGTTGGACTCCTTATAGCGGGATTTGTATCGGTTTGGTCCTGCGCAGCGCAGCCCAAGGGTGACTTGGCGGCGATACGACGAGCCGATATCCCGCGCGGGAAAAAAGATGCACGGGGACGCGATTTCTCGCGTCGGGCCCTGCAAGCGTATAAGACGTCGGAAGTACGCTCGTTTGAAAAACAATACACAACCACGCGGCATGCCTTAACGCAGCTCCCCGGGGTGGTTGCCGTCCGTCCGGGTGTTGGTGTGGTGTATGTGTACACGACCCAGCCAGCTGCGGTTCCCCAAAAATTTGAAGGCGTGCCTGTAACAGCACTTCCGCCAGAGTTTGCCAATGGCCTTTCAGAAGAATGGGTGACCCCAGACCAGCTTCTGCCTCCAGGCCAAGGAAATTAAGGCGAGCTGCCGATGAAGAACGCCCAATTGACACTTGTCCTCGTGGCCACACTATGCTGCGCCTGTGCCGCTCAACCGCACGCGGCGACGCGGCGCATGAGCACAGAAGCGCGAAGTCCACAAGCCAGAAGCCCGTTGGATATCCACCGCGAGCGGAGTCGAGGCGAGCGTGCCTATATGACCTCAACGGAAGATTTATATGGAAAAATGTACCTCAGAGCGGAAAACACCCTCTCAACATATCCAGGAGTAGTGGCGGTCCGGCGAGGCTGGCCCTCGTTTGCCGGTTTTGAGGTGTACACGAATCAGCCAGGCGAAATCCCAGAAGTGCTGTACGGGTTTCGGGTCCGTGCACTCCCACAGCCGCTCTTGAACTGATGTCACGGATTTTTTATCGCATGACTGATTTCGCCGCGGACATCGCAATCGGATATAAAACCTCGCCTAGCCGGAAGGGTATCAGCGCAACTTGCAGCCGCTAATAGCGGGCAGCTATTAACCTTTATGCAGTAAATCGGTATAAGAGACTCCCGAAAAAGAAACGCTTATGTGTGGCATCGTAGGATTTTTAGATAAGACCGGTACTAGGCAAGCGCCGGTGGGCCAGACACTGCTCGATATGTTGTCGGCCCTGGCGCGCCGCGGACCGGATTCAAGCGGCGTGG
>CAZXFE010000024.1:0-23621 GCA_964639795.1 uncultured Enterobacteriaceae bacterium
TGGATAAAACTTCGAGCGACTTCATCGGCTGACAATGGCCCGTCGGGCTGGTAACACTGATAAAGCCAATTGCACATGCCGAGAATGGCAAAAGAGACGAGCTTGGCGGGCAGTGGGGCCAGCCGTCCGGCTTGTATGCCTTCGGTAATCACCCCTTCAATCAGGCCGTCATACACGCGGCGTTCGGTGCGCGCCCGTTCGGCGATCTCTACTGGCAGGTTGCTCTCTTCACTGAAAAAGACGGTCAAGAAATTCCCTTGGTCGGCCATCAGCCGGACTTGATGTCGGATAATTTGGCGCAGCTTTTCTTCAGGCGCGATGGCCTGGGAACAAATGTGGCGCAAATCGCGCTGAAAGATTGCAATCGTGCGCTCAAACACACGAATAAGGAGCTCTTCTTTACTGGGACAATAACGGTAGAGGGTGACGCGCGAGATGCCCAGCCGCTCGGCAATGGTTTCGAGCGTTGTTGCCCGGTAACCTTGTTCCCCAAAGCAGTCCGCTGCCGTCTGCAAGATGGCTTCTCCACGTACAGCCTGCTTGCTTCCCCGTTCCCGTCCGTTCTTCATGGCCATGCGCTGCGCATACTGGATTCGTCGCGGTAGTGCAAGCCGCTATCTCTTGCGTCTAGTGGGGAAGGCAAGATAAAAAGAAGAAAGCGGAAAATAAGATAGGGAAGTAGGATAATGAGAGGGCCATGGGAAACAAGAAAGTCTCAAAAAAAGATATGCTGAAGCGGCTCGCGCGTTTTAAAGATCTGCAATCAAGCGACGAGGCCTTTGTGGACAGCAAAATCCCCGGCCATGAACGGGACATCTTCAACGTCATTGGCCGGGGCGTCACCGAGGATGCGAACCTCGGCCCTGCCATTACGGCGGTCCAGGATTTTAACGTTACCTATGTTGGTGCGGGTCCGGGAAAAGGTGCCGCCCTGCACAGTCACAGCACGGTGGAAGTCTTTATTCCCCTATCCGGGAAGTGGTCGATTTTCTGGGGAGATGAAGGGGAGCAAGAGGTCATTCTCGAAACCTGGGATACGGTTTCGGTTCCGACTGGAATTATGCGCGGCTTCCGCAATGTTGGGACTGAAGATGCGCACTTGATGGCAATCCTAGGCGGGACAGATGCTGGCCATGTGGCCTGGGCTCCGAAGGTTCTAGAACAGGCGAAACAGACCGAACTCGAACTTGATGCGGAGGGGAATCTGCTGCAGGATGGCTAGAGCAGCCAGTGGCTAAGGGGCTGGTTGGAAATCGTGAAACGTTTTTGAAAAAACTCATGAAGTAGCGATATGCGTTTTGACCGCATCACCTTTGACCCGCAGATTATGGGCGGGTGGGCCTGGGTTAGTGGCATGCGCATCGCTGTGTCTGTCATCATCCGGCACATTGCCCATGGCGCATTTCTAGCGGGCCCTTACCTATAGTGCCCGGCTGGCTGACGAAGAAGTTCACCGTGCGTAGCAATCCATGCGCTTTCTCGGGGATATGAGTATGTCCGCTAGTGTTGTCCGGTGGTGGCGTGACCAGGAGCACGACGCTACTCACCTGAGGGAACAGAATCTCAAACGCTTTCCGGACGGTGTTATTTTTCATAAGGCCTACGAGGAAAGCCGCATTATCCTTGCTCGTGATTTAGGCTTTGTTGAAATCCTGGCCTTGTCTGGAACGCAGACTGTGAGGCCGTTGTCTTCCGCGACCGGAACAAGCGGACAGGCCATTTAATTAGTCGCCTACAATGAGTCTTCTAAGACTCATTGTAGGACTTAGAAGAGGGCGCTATAATCTCCTTTACCGATAGAGGCCACCGCGTGCGGCTTTTTCCAATCGTGCGCGAAAAGCAAACCGTTCCTAAAGAACTGGCTCCAGCTCTCTCCTCGAGCTGCGCATTCCTTATCGATGGAGCCGAATGACTGCTAAAACTGTGACTCATATTTTTTTGCAGACAAAGAGAAAAGAGAAGCACGAGCGATTGCGTTCGGACTGCCCACACTCCAAAGAGGAGAGTCGGAAAGCCGTATGTCGGATGCACGGTGGCAATGTCTGCCTTTGCGTCTGAGCGAGGTGTTGCACCGCAATGCGTCTTTGACTTTAGTGCGAGCATTAATCCGTTAGGCCCACCGTCAGCTGTGCAAGCAGCCTATAAGCGGGCGAGACAAGATGCGCCTCTTACTTTTTCTCGAAATGTTTCCGCATCGCCGCAAAACTGAGACGTTGGTGATAGGCTAACTCTTCTTCGGGATAGCGGTCCTCACGGCCGTAGACACACTGGTAGCGGGCATGACAGCGGTCAACACAATCGGTTGCATTACGCACACGGTGCTGGACGCAAGCAGAAATGTTCCAGCCTTTTTCAACGTCGATCGCGTTTGCCGGGCATGCTACCATGCAGGCTCGCTCTATACAGGTAGGGCAGGGGTCGAATCCGGGCGCAACAGAAGGCACGGAGATTTCTTGGTCAATGAGAATGGCCACCCGTGACGCGATCCAGGGTCCATACTCGGGATGAATCCGCATCCCGAGTAAACTCGGCCCCGCTAGCCCGGCTGCTTGTGTTAGATGCATGAAGGAGATGGTGAGGCCGTCAAAAAACTGGAACGGATAGATATAGCGATACCGGGCTTGTGTGCAACTTAAGTGGGGGGTAAGTGCGCCTTCGATGATCTTGACCGTATAGGCATCAAGCGGATTCTCGTGTCGCTGAAAATAGTCTGGGCGCGCATCCGCAAAGTCGCTAAAGTGCTGCCAGAATTGTCCTCCGCCATTCCCGATAACGATCACAGTCTTTGCCGTGGGGAGGAGCGGCCCGATGTGATATTGCGATGCGACTAGTGCGTCGTAGTCGGCAACCGGCGTGGTCCCAATCAGGTTAAGACCGGCCGGCGCAAGCGCAGCCGTCATGTTTTGGAGCAGATGCATTATAATTTATTGACAAAATAAAAGCGCATATACTCGGCACTGGCTTCAATCTGTCCGGCGAAAGAACTCACCACCGTCTCTAGTTCCTGCATCTGAAACGGACGTCCCAGATTGGCTCCCATAGTCTCGCGCCGAATGATGCATTCGTTCTCCATCTCGACCCGAATAAAGGCGTGATGGTCTTCAATATTCAACTCTTTGTCCGGATCGTCCTGGTTGGCGGCATCAATTGCCGCAGTCGCAATGTCTCCAGCACTGAGAACCGGTATGACTTCGTTGTGTGTTATTCTCTTTCCAGCTTGATTGGCCATTGCGGTTCTTTGAGGAACAGTTCGTCTTCGGTGACGTAGGTAGGGGTCCAGTTCGTGTCACGGGCGATGTCATAACACTCCGCTCGGTCCAAGGGTGCCATGCGATGCTCCCTCTCACTCTCGGTCATCTATGTTCGTCTTAGCGATTCCCAATACGGAAGGTAACAATAACACGGAAATTTTCTATTGCCCATTCTCTATTCCCCATATTTCACTTCGATCAGAAATAATCCTTGCGGTGGGGCAGTACGTCCCGCTTGGGATCGATCCTGGGCCGCAAGGATCACTGCAATATCGTCGACGCTAAGTGTCCCGCGCCCGACGTCGACGAGCGTGCCAAGGATATTCCGTACCATGTGGCGCAGAAACGATCGGGCTTCCACATCATACACGAGAAAGCCGTGCTCGTGGCGGACGGTACTCCGGATCACGGTTCGCCAGGGTGTACGTTCCACTGAGTCCGCTCCTTGAAAAGAGGAAAAGTCGTGGTGGCCGACAAGCACTGCGGCGGCTTGGTTCATCGCAGATTGGTCTAAGCGGGAAGCGACATGCCACGAGTAGCGGGCAAACAGGGCTGACGGATACAACCGATTCCACACACGATAGCGGTAGGTGCGGCTGGAGGCATCGTAGCGCGGGTTAAATTCTTCAGAGATTTCCGTAATCTCTCGGACAACGATGTCAGAAGGTAGAAGGGAATTGACGCTGTACTGAAAGCGTGACAGGTTGAGCGAACCAGCTGCGTGGAAGGAAACCACCTGGCCCAGTGCATGCACACCAGCGTCCGTTCTTCCGGCTACACGCAGGCGCGTGGGCGTGTTCAGGATCTGTGATAGAACGGCCGCAAGCGTGCCTTGGACCGTGGCTCTATTGGGCTGGAGCTGCCAGCCGTGGTAGTTGGTTCCGTCATATTCGAGCAGCAGTTTATATTGCACTCCGCTCCTCGAGAAGCTGAATAAAGGACTCCCAGCCGAACGCCGCGCGTTTTGCGGCTATCGCTGAGTCATGGGGCTTTGTAAGGAAATCGGTATAGAAATGCTGAATCGCCCTGGCTACATCAGCTGAGTCTGGATCGGCAAGGATTCCGGTCTGTTCATCCTCAATGATGTCAGGAAAGCCACCGACTCGAGTCGCAATCACAGGTTTTCCAAATCCATACGCAAGAGTGATGGTCATGCTTTGCGATGCGGTCCGATAGGGCAAAACCAATGCATCCGTTGCCGCAAATAATGTGGGCCACTCCGGCTCACTGATATAGCGGTCTACAATGTGGACGCGCTCTTCAAGCTGTAAAGACTGGACGAGGCGCTTGACGGTGTTCACAGACGTGTAGAATTCGCCTGCGACGAGCAGTGAAACTGCGAGTTCTGGGGGGAGCTCGGCGAGCGCCTTGAGGAGAATGTCCAAGCCCTTGTATTCACGGACGTAGCCAAAAAACAGGAGTACCCGTCCGGACACTCCCCAGTGCCGCTGGGCTTCAGCGCGATCCGGCAGTCTGCGTGGGGTCTCTAAGAGTGGGTAGTCTTGTAGGTAAATAGTGCTTCCGGGAACCAAAGTCGCCATGACGTGGTGATCCGAGTAAGAATAGGCAATCACATCCGTGCAGCGGTTGATAACCTCTCGTACTGCAAGGTCTTGGCCTGGGAATGGTTCATGTGGGCGGGCATGGTGGGAGATCAAGATGCGCGCCGTCCGAGGAAGGGCTTTGCGAAGAGCGGACAAGACGGAAATATAACACGGCGCAAAAAAAGGATGCCACCACTGAAAGGTTACGACGTCTGGAGCCGAGGCTATAATGTGTCGGGCCGTACGCCGCCAGCTGAGGGGGTTGAGACTATCAAGGCAGGCGAGGGCCGAGGTTTGAGTGTGTTGAGGAGCGGTGTCGTGCTGATTCCTCCCAGGGAAAAAAAACCGTGGATACAACCGAGAGAAATTTATTTGTTCGACTTGATGGCCGGCCTGACGGAGCGCTTGAGCTCGGGCATCATTGTCAATGGCAATCCCTCCACGGATCGGGGCTGAAGGACCAACTAGAACACACTGCATAACGCCGTTAGCTAACAAGTTATGCGAGCTACGAGGAGGAGAGAGGCGACGCCGCCGTGTGAGGAGAAGCTGGCTCGTGTAGCACAGATGTGTGAGGCGGGTCGGAATCAATAGTGTCATGGCTGTTGATGACCTCTGCAATGCTACAGTCCTCACGCCTGCCGCTGAGGAAGATAAACAGTTCAGCCATTAAACCAAAAAAGATGAATTGCAGGCCAGATAGGAGCAGAAAGATACCGACTAAGAAGAGCGGGCGGTTCCCAATCCACTGTCCGAATATCCATCCGAGCCCGAGGTAGAGGCTGATAGCGGTACCAAGGAGGCCGCTGCCTAGTCCGATCAAGCCGAAGAAGTGCAGCGGCTTATGAGTATACCGCCCGAGCATTACCAGGGTGATGAGATCAAAGACGCCGCTGAGCGAACGTGACCAGCCGTATCGGGACCGACCATGCCGTCTGGGGAAGTGCCGTACTGACAGCTCCTCAATGCTAAAGCCGCGTTGGCGGGCAATGACGGGAATAAAGCGATGCATTTCTCCGTATAGTCTGAGTTCTTGTACCACCTGGCTACGGTAGCCTTTGAGACCACAATTCATGTCGTGCAAAGTCAGACCCGTCATAAGCCGAGTACCTGCGTTGAACAGATGCGAGCTGATAATCCGTGTCCAGTCGTCCTGGCGGTCATGTTTCCAACCGCTCACGACATCCGCTCCTGCTACCAACTGGTCGAGGAAACGTGGAATTTCTTCAGGAGCATCCTGCAGATCCGCGTCTAGGGTGATGAGGAAATCTCCCTGGGCCCGGGCAAAGCCTTCTGACAATGCAGCCGCTTTTCCGTAATTGCGACGAAAGCGGATGGCGGACATTTGTGGATACTGGGTTGAGAGTCTACGCAGGATCCCAGGCGTTTGATCTGTGCTACCATCGTCAATAATCACGATTTCATATGCACCGGAGCATTCTCGCAGCGTACGGTCTATTCGCTCAAGAAGCTCGGGCAAGGCCTCTGCCTCATTAAACGCTGGGACAACGACTGAAACGTGCATGTTTTCCATTGCTGAATAGCTCTTCTCGTTTGAGGGTGGAACACAACTCACTCGGAGCGGGACTGCCGGACTCCATCATCGTCATCGGGCAAAGGATGACGCAAGCCAGCCATAAACCCGATCGTCCAGACAGTATAACCCGGTATGAGAATGGGTAACAGAAGTGTGTACAGAACAAAAGACTGGAGGTGTGAGAGCAGTAGGCGGTGCGCGGTGCGTAGAATGCGAATGAACGGCAGGCTGCAGGCCAGCCAGGGATAGTCCTTGAATATCTGCCCGGACAGGGGGACGGTGCGACGCGCAACTGCTGATCCAAACCCCAAGCGTCGCTGATGATGTAGGAAGGCGCGCAAGCCTGTCCGGTTCTGATGTGTGACTGTAATGTGAGGGTCGAAGAGCATACGCTGTTTCTGCTGAACAAGAAGAAAGTTAAAGACCAGGTCCTCGGCGCCAGGTGGCAGAGGGCGAAACGGTCCGACCGCGTCAAAAACCTCTCGACGAAAGCAGATATTACAGTGTGGAATCATCCCTACCAGGCGTGGCTGACCGAGCGGTAAGAATTCGTTGAATTCAATCAGATACGTGGCTGTCCCAATTATTCTGCGTGGCGTTCCATTCACAATTGCTCCGCCGACGGCGGCATATTCTCCTGCCTGATGATGGGCGAGTAACCGTTTGAGCCAGTCTGCTGGGACCACGCAATCCTGGTCCGTAATGGCAATATACGCGGCTTGGGTGTGTTGAATACCGATAGTACGCGCGATCGACTGATGCGTTTGCTGCTCGAGAGGGACGACTGTAACGGTCGGGAAGTTGTGTTGAATGCGCTCGGCTGTACCATCGGCAGAACTATCAACAACAATGATCTCAAAGGCAGCCACACCTTCTTGCTGTAGGAGTGCAGTCAGACAGTGATCTAACATTCGTCCTGGTTTAAATGCAGCAATGACCACGGCGGCCTCTGTAGGCAAACCTTTGCCGGCGATGGAGGTGTAAATCGGAGAGTGTTCCTGTGGCATTTCTTCCTCAGATCAGTCTCAATAACAGCATGAAGAGAATGGTTCAAACCAGTCAAACCTTGTATCTGCGTATTATCTAGTGCGAACAAGAGGGGTGTGGTAGAGAAGACAAAGCTTAACCTTAGACGCAAAATGTCGGACGATAAAAGACGCACGATGCAACGGCGCAGTCCGGTTCTCTCCCGGAGATCGATCGCCTCTACACTCGAAAGGATGTTTGGCTGGCGGCTGTCGGCTTTCTATCAACACTGCCGTGTGTATGTGCGCCGTTGGCGATCCAGGCTTGCCCCCTATATTCGACCATGGCTGGAACAGCTGCGCCGTGACCCGTACCGTGTATGGGTACGTGAGACGGACCGCCTGCAGGCTCAAATTAGGTCGTCCGGTTTCGAGGCGACACCGTCTCAACCCGTCCTCTCCATTGTATTATTCGTCCAGGACCCAAACCGCAAATGGTTACACGAGACGATCACCTCTGCCGTACGCCAATCATCTCCCGACTGGGAGCTATGGTTATGCCCGGTCGGGGACGCGGAAACAACTCGTGCTGCCTGTGAACAGTACGCGGCCCAAGATCTGCAGATTCAAAAGGATCCACGGATCCATATTGGATCGCTTTTTCCTGCTCCCAATCGTGCCTTAGCTTTTGACGCTGCTTTTTTCCAGACGCGTGGGATTTTCGTCGGGCTCCTCGGCCAGCACGACCAGCTCGCCCCTGATGCATGTGCCGAAGTCCTGCGTCATTTCGACGCGGACAAACATGATCTTATCTACACGGACGAAGATAGGCTTGATACGCGGGGACAGCGCTACCGACCTTTTTTTAAACCGGACTGGTCCCCTGATTTGTGCCTCTCAAGTTTGTATGCGTGTCGATTTGCTGTCTATCGCCGGAATCTTATCGAACAGGCTAATGGCTTCTGCCAGCCTGCAGGTATGCATGGAGAGACCTGTGTGGCCTATGATCTTCTCCTGCGCTGCGTAGAACAGTCCTCACGGGTCGGGCATATTGCGCAGGTGCTGTATCACCAGCGAGACGTGGGAGAAGTAGAGACACGTTTGCGACACGTTCGGGCCAAACGAACGCTCGAAGTCGCCTTGGGCCGCAGGGCAGTAGACGCCAACGTTGAGGACGGACCGCTCCCAGCTACGTTCCGGCTCCGCCGCCGACTCTCCTCCTCTCCACTGGTGAGCATTATTATTCCGACCCGCGACCAGGTCGGCTTCCTGCGTCGCTGTGTGCAGAGTATTGAAACAAAAACAACCTATCCAGCGTATGAAATCCTCATCGTTGATAATGGCAGCCAGGCACAAGAAACATTAGCCTATCTTGCCACGCTGTCGCACAACGTCATGCGCGACGATCTGGGTGATGCGCCGTTTAATTTTGCTCGTGTGTGTAATCAAGCGGTGATCCAAGCACGCGGTCAGCAAGTGCTTTTTCTCAATAATGATATGGAGGTCATTACTCCAGAGTGGTTGGAAACACTCCTGGAGCACAGCCAACGGCCTGAGGTCGGAGCGGTCGGAGCCCAGCTTTTATATGCGGATCAGGCCCTGCAGCATGCCGGCGTTGTGCTTGGGGTCAGGGATATTGCGAGCCATGCGCATAAGTATCAACCACTCTCGCGACTGGGGTATCATGCCTTTCCGCACCTTATTCGTAACTATAGTGCGGTGACTGCGGCCTGTCTGATGATGCGAAAAGCGGTTTATGAAGAGGTTGGCGGCATGAACGAGGGCTTAGCCGTGACCTTTAATGACGTGGACCTGTGTTTGCGATTGCAGCAGCAGCGCTACCGCATCGTGTATACCCCGTATGCGCAGCTGTACCACTATGAGTCAAAGAGTCGCTGGTACCAGCCGCCGCGGCCCGAGGAAGTACAGTATATGCGCGACCACTGGGGCGCTGTGATCGCGAACGACCCGTACTATAACCCGCATCTGGCAGTGGATCGCGAAGACTTCAGTTTTGACATCAACCGGGCACGGGCGTGGATGAGAAAACGAGGAAAGGCGTAGGGGCGTGCCGCGCCCAAGGGCGATCGGCCGATCGCCCCTACGGTTACTGGGTGTCTTGTCACTGGCCTAATTTTTACACCTCGGCCACGTTAGCGCCGATGACCTGTTGTCGCGCGGTTTCGGATAACGGAATCACGAGCCGCCTCAGGGCTGGCATGTACTGGTCGCTATGATCGGGATGCGGGAAGTCTGATGCCCAGAAAAACTTGTCTGATCCGACAAATTCAATCAGTTTCTGAAGTGCTTTGTCATCTGGGTCAGCCGAGACCCAGCACTGGCGCTTGAAGTAGGTGCTGGGTTTCTCTTTGAGTTGCGTCGAGTGCGCAAGCGGACCATCAGAAACCACATCCATACGGTCGAGTAGGTAGCCGATCCAACCCGCCTGTGATTCGAGCACAACGACTTTCACCTGCGGAAATCGCTCAAACATGCCATAGTGGAAAAGTGAGACAAAGGCCTGCTGCATACTCTGGGCGACGAGCACGTCAAGATACCAACTAAAGTCAATCGGTTCAGTTGGGACGAGGTCGTCAAAGCGGGTAAGATGCGTAGACTTTATAGGCTCAAAAGTGGCGTGGATGGCAATGGGTATGTCTAGCTCCTGGGCAGTCGCCCAAACTGCATGATAGTCGGGGTGCCCGTACGATTTTCTCGTCCAGGTAAAGGGGGCAAAGAAGGCGCCTTTGCAGCCGTCTTTGCCCGCCCGTACAAGTTCTTTGGTCGCTTCAGCCGGATCCGTACCAGACAGGTGGGCGATAGGTACAAGACGTCCATCTGTCTGTGAGCAAAAGTCAACAATCCAGCTGTTATAGGCGCGGCAATAGGCGGCAGATATTTCCGGATCTTCGATCTCACTTTCGCATAACAAGCCTATCGTAGGGTAGAGGATGGCCCTGACCAGACATTCCCCCTCCATCCGCTCTATGCGCTCTTGCGGGTCCATAGAGCCAAACGGGGCCCCAGCTAGAAACGTTCGCTCCTGACTTGGAAGGATGTCTGGTTGTCCCATCGCCCCAAGAATGTCGGGAAAGCCTCGCTGGCTCAGCCGTGGCGGCTTGCCGTCAAATTCAAAATATTCCCAACCTTCGTCGTCTTTTTTAATGTGAATAGCCCGGTCGCGGTATTCCGGCTCAAGATATTTTTCCCATAAATCGGGAGGATCTCAGATGTGGCCATCACAATCAATCGCGCCCTCAAGGCTGACTTCATCGTTACCTGCTGACATAGCGGCTTCCTTTTCTGGTTCCTATCCGTCTGTTCTGCTTTTCCCATATCTGTAATGAGAGGGAGATGCCACTCATTAGTGCCTATCCGAATACCCAGAGGCACCCGGTTCTGTCATTCTGAGCGTAGCGCGGAATCGCTCCCCTCGGCGTAGAGGTGAGATGTTTCGCTTCGCTCAACATCTCACCGTGAAACCGTTTTTGGGATAGCCTCTTAGGCCCCTGGTCTCTGTGCATCCTTTCCATTGGAAGAACACCCACGCGCAATACCGTACCGATGCTGGTGGCGGCGCGGAACCTACCTTTTCCGCACGTCCCAGACTGGGTCCGAGATCGTGGTAGCATGACGTACAATTTGCGCTAAAGCCCTTGACCCGTAACCAATTCTACATGCTATTTGGGCTGCTCGTACTCATCCTCGACCTTGTTTTGACGGATATATGGATAAATGGCGCTTTGTCCGCCGACTTGAATGGCGACTTCTTTCACACTCTCTCGCTGAGCCCCTTTTTCTTGACGATAGTGACCGGCGGATTCTTGCTTGCCCGGTATCTTCTCCCTCGGATCTATTGGATGATCCCAATCTTAGCCTTTATCGCGGCCGTAGAAGAATTTGCCTGGATCATCAAGGCCTTTGGCCGGCCGCCAGTCATATTGGGTTGGGAACACTGGCATCTGCATGACTTCTTCGGCACGGCGTATCTTCTCCTAAAGGACGCTAAGCTCGGATTGGGAACTGCAGTTGTTAATTGTAGCGTTCTCTTTTCACAATCTGAAGTCCTTTTTCGTGAACCCTCGTCCACTACTTATGGTGGGTTTGGCCGTCGGTTTTCTTTTGCTGGCCCAGGTTAATTATGCAGTTACGGATATGGGGGTATAAGAAAACCGGCCATAGCCCGATCAGTATGATTGTGGAAGAACTGCTTGAAAACAATGGAGCGTTGCTTTTTTTCTGCTAGGCTTGGCATTGCTCTATAAGAAACAAGAAGATTGAAGCAGGGTTTCTCCCTTGCTAAGATCGAGGGTGGGGCGCTCTAGTCCTTCAGCAGTGGAACTGGTAAGCAAAGCAGCACTCAATGCAGAAGGAGATGGTATTATGCTGGGTACTTTAATCGGACTCGGAATGGGAGCGGCCATATTCGCCGGCGCCTGGTCAGCCTCGAGTTTTGGCGAGGGCCATGTTTCAACAGGAGCAATGACTTTAGGCATATTAGGCGCTATCAGTGTGACCGTACTGGTTTCGGTGCTCGCGAGGCTCGAGCACCAAGGGCCGGAGTAAGAACTGGAGAGACTCGTTTTTCGGTATTTTCTCCCGCGTGGCCGGCCCTGCTCTAAGACTGGCGGCCACACAGACTAGTTCTAGGCTGAGAAGAGAATTTGTGTCTCCCAGACGGGTGAACGGGTGGGACAATCCCATTAGAGTAGGGTGCCTGTACACCTTGCCGTTGCTACCCGTGCATCCTCGCGTGCGTTGAGCACGTCACAAAAGCCGTCGCCGTCCGCATCTGCGGCTACCGCAGAGCAGTCAGACGCCGGGGGGAATACATTCGCGGAATCATGCACTGGTAGCCGGCAGTCGCCGCCGCTCAGCAAGTTTTCGAGCACGTTTACCGCTATGTTGAGCGCTTCGCTGTCATGACAAATTTGCATCCCGCTGAGGGGTACATGCGCCTTGGCTCACACGAGGTCTGATCCTGACAGCATGGGTAGGAAGGCGCCGACAATAGATAATATGAGCGTTCGTTTCATACGTATCCTCCTTAAGATAGACTAATACAGACAAGATTTTTACCGATCGGGTCGGCCGTTTTTCCTAGGCCAGGCTATGAGTATGAAGACGTCCTATGCTTCGCTGGGTGGGTTTTTCGTAGTCCCCTAGGAGTAGAAGGTGCCCCTGCACTTTGCCCTGACTCGCTGCAAGCCGCACATGAAATGAACACGCCAGCCGAGCGACATCAGTAGACCGGAAACTCTCCTAAAAGACCGAAGCCAAGACTGGGTGCAGCTGAGGGTTCGCTTTCAAGGTAATTGGGCAATGGTCGTGATACGCGTTGCAATGCGGCTTTCGTCGCCGTATCGATTCGTCCAGTTTTCGGGAGACCCGAATCTCGTTGGAACCGGCTGAGCTCCTCTTGCGTTGCTGACCCATGATTCCATCGTGTGGGCCAGGATCACGACCCGCGTCTTTTAAAGCTCCCTGCACCCAGAAGGCTTCGAGATTTGCCCCTTTATCAAAATAAATGGGTGGCGCAGGCCGCAGCAAAAAGAGCGGAGCAGGCGGACGTGTTGCCGCACGTGAGTAAAAGGTGAGCAACAGGAGCTCCCTTCCCTTTTCCACAGCGCAGACGTCCGACCGGCGACATAAAGAGAGAGTCTTACCAATCGATAATTCGTAGGCGACTTATCAATACTGCTACACCCATCTTAAGGCGGACAGCCGGAATCAAACCAGATCGTAAGCCCTCCGTTCTGCACTTATTTCCTCGCCATTCTTGACCCAATCATGAGGAGAAGAGTTCCTGCCAGGCCGCCACCGTAACAAACGGACAGCGGATACCATAGTTCGCATGCAAACAGGGCGCACCACGGGGCTTCAACAAAAGTTCTAGAGGGGTTTGTGACAGAATTTGCTGTTCTGCCAGAGTAAGCCGCCCCTTCAAGAATTGCTCGTTCAGCCAGGTGAGCGCCTTAGTAGCACCCCTAAACCGCTTGATTTTACCCTTTGTCTCATCTTTACCCCGCTTTTCGTGGGGCTGCTTGAATATCCGTCTGTTGATATATCTCACGGCGCATTTTGAGGCGTTTGAGATCTTGATAGACGCGATAGGGAAGAATGACCTCGGTCGGCGTGGTTTGGGCGTTCACAACGATTTTGGCCTTGCCAGCAATGGTTTCTGCTTGCATCACATGTTCCCTTCGAGAAATAGTGGCATGGAGAATACCCTGCGTAGGGAGACGGCTCGAGCAAGAGGGCATACTTGGAGGGGTATATTAATCGAGTCTGGCCCCATTTATTTTATTCGTCCCAGACCAAACACTCCTTTGAAATTTCCCTCGCGCTGCACTGTCGACAAGGCCACAGAGAGTAGGGAGTTACCTGCCAGCATCCAGACCAACAGCTCACGAGCCTCTCCTTTTACTTTGACGACCTGAACGGTGTGCAAGAGTTCATGCGGGCACTTGGCATTTTCTCCTGGAATGCGCTTCCGTCTGATGTAGAAATAGCAGAGGAACTCTCTCCTGGTTTGAAGGTCAGGGGGCATCATCCCGTTCTCTGCAATCACTAGCCAGATGGAAAATCAGAGGTATACATTAAAATCCACACCTCTGATTCTGTAGACAAGAAATTATGGCAGACGAAGAAAAGGTCGAAATCCTTAGAGAAGGCGCAGGCGAGTGGAATAGCTGGCGTACCGAGCAGCTTGCCCATTTTAGTCCAAACCCTGTAGCCGTGTCGTTGTCCTGTGAGTTGAGTGAAGTAGGTCTGCGCGGGGCAGACCTACGCAAGGCGGACCTGAATGAAGCAGACCTACGCGAGGCGAATCTGAGTGAGGCGGACCTGATCGGAGCGGACCTCAGCACTACGGATCTGGGTGAGCCGTACCTGGATAAAATGACCCGCTGTAAAGCGGCCTTGAGTAAGAAAGATCTTTCTCATCGGAATCACACAGGGTGGGATCTCACTGGTGCAAATCTTTCGGCGGCGAACCTTGTTGGAGCAACCTAGACGGCGCAACCCTCACCGACGCCTGCCTATTGGAAACGCAACGGGCCGGTTGGTCCATCAAAGGCTTCGTCTACGAAAGAATCCACTTGGATGTAGAACGAAAAGATCGGAAGACCTATGGCATCGGTGAGGTTGAATCTTTTTCACCGGCTGGGGCAAGTCTAAATACCTTGGTCTCACCAGGGATTAAAGTTGACTTAGAGGGACGTAGCGTTGCCCTATCACATGGCAGGACCAAGAATAAGAATGGCCGCGTATTAGAAATTCCAAAGGTGGTGATCTGAGGCCATGCTGACAGATTGGTCTTTGCACGCTATAACATCGGAGCCCGAGAAAATTTAGCGCGGGCCGCTGACAGGATTGATGAACCATTAGTACCAGAGGAAGAAGAGTCAGAGATAGATGAAGATACAGTCAGTCAGGAGGACACCTTCATGACACGACCGTTAGCAGACAAATTAGC
The DNA here is from genome assembly GCA_964639795.1 of uncultured Enterobacteriaceae bacterium. GTDB lineage: Bacteria > Desulfobacterota > Binatia > Bin18 > Bin18 > Bin18. The sequence goes on from CAZXFE010000024.1 coordinate 14,775, forward strand.
AGGTCCCGCAAAAAATACCGCTCAATTGCTGACACTCTGTCTGGACGATTCTCCGTCGAGTCGAAAAGATCATTAGAAATCACATGGTTAGTCCTATGCGAAAGTGGCGGAATTGGCAGACGCGCAGGATTCAGGATCCTGTGGGGTAAAACCCGTGGGGGTTCAAGTCCCCCCTTTCGCATGAGTCAGGGGGCTTTTCTCAACAAGAGAGAAGCCCCTTTTTGGTTTGACTCCTGCTGTGTAAAGCCGTATCCCGATTGCGCTAGACTGCTTCCTCTGAGGAAGCGTCAAGGAGAAGTCTGATGTCTAACGAACTGGCGGCCCATTACGATCCGGCCGGATTGGAAAAAACAATCACACAGCATTGGGCGGAGACTAAGCCCTTTGCCGCCACGCCGGACGAGAACGATCAGCGTTATGTGATTATGATGCCGCTGCCCAACGTGACCGGCGCGCTGCATATGGGTCACGCTATGGACAACGTTATGCAGGACATGTTGACGCGCTGGCATCGCATGATGGGTGACAATGCCTTGTGGATGGCGGGCACTGATCATGCCGGTATAGCGACCCAGGCAGTGGTGGAAAAGCGGTTGTTTGAGCTGGAAGGCAAAACTCGGCGCGATATAGGACGGGAAGCCCTCGTGGGGCGGATTTGGGATTGGAAGGAACAGTATCAGACCCGCATTGTGGGCCAACAGCAGGCCATGGGCTGCTCGTGTGACTGGGATCGTCAGCGCTTTACCATGGATAAGGTTTGCGAGCGGGCGGTGTATTGGACCTTCTTTTGTCTGTTTCGTGACAGTCTGATTTTTCGCGGGACACGTATGGTCAACTGGGACTGCCATTTGCAAACCGCAGTTTCGGATGACGAAATTGTCTATGAAAACGTCCAGGGCTATTTTTGGCATCTGCGCTATCCCGTTATTGATCCCCATCCTGGTGAGTTGGAATCCGTTGTGGTGGCCACCACCCGGCCTGAGACCATGCTGGGCGATACGGCGGTTGCCTGCCATCCCGACCCGCGTGGAGCGCTTGAGGACTTGATCGTCAAAACCAAGGAACGGCTGGCTCGGGCCAGTCAAAAAGACACATCCGAGCTTGAAGCTGAAATTGAGCGACTTGAAAAACGACGAGTGACGCATCTGCCGCGGCTGGAGCAATTAACTGCTATGGCCAAGGCGGGTCGTCAGGTGCGTTTGCCGTTGCTCGACCGTCCCATTCCCCTCATCTGTGACGAATGGGCCAAGCCTGGGTTAGGCAGTGGGTGTGTGAAAATCACACCGGGCCATGACCCCAACGATTATGAGGTGTGGGGACGGCACCAAGAACAGATCGGTATCATCAATATTCTCAGCATAGACGGTACGCTGAATGACAATGCCGGGCCGTATAGAGGACTCGACCGTTTTGATGCGCGGGAGAAAGTCCTCGCAGATCTCAAGTCCCAGGGCTTGCTCGACGCCATTGAAGACCGTGAGATTGAGATTGGTCACTCTGACCGGTCCAAGACGCCGGTTGAGCCCTATCTGTCCGCGCAGTGGTTCGTGCGGATGGGTGACGTAGACGGCGGTGTGGTGTGTGGCCGAGGGACGCAGAAGGAGTTTGTTGCACCTGGATTGGCCCAGGCGGCTATTGATGCTGCAGAGGGCCAGTGGCGTTCGCCGAGCGGAAGAAACGTCTCTTTTCACCCTGATACTCGCTACCGCAATACCTATATTAGTTGGCTGGCAGAGAAGCGCGACTGGTGTATCAGTCGTCAACTCTGGTGGGGGCATCGGATTCCCATTTGGTCAGGAAAATTCCAAGGACAGGTCCTACAAGAAAAACTGGCCTGGCTGGCCCCCTATCTGAATCACGCAGACGTTGTCGCCCAGCTCCAGAGGGACGAGACAACGGAATTGCTGCTGCCTGATACGGCTGAGAGGCAGATTGCTCAAATTTCTGACACCGACAGCGGCCAGCTCCTGGTTTGCTTACGAGAGCCTGCTATCCAGGAGCTGGCCGCGGCAGAATTGGAAGCCGCGGGCTTTGTCCGCGATCCGGACGTGCTCGACACGTGGTTTTCCAGCGGGCTTTGGCCTCACAGCACGCTGGGCTGGCCTGATCCGGATACGGCGGCAATCGACGCCGGCCAATCGCCATTAGGCCAGCAGAATGGTGTCGACGATTGTTTGTCGTACTACTATCCGGGCTCGTGTCTAGTCACCGGCCGCGACATTATCACTTTATGGGTGGCGCGCATGGTCTTGATGGGTCTGTATAATCTCGGCGATATGCCGTTCACCGATGTCTTCATCCACGCTACGATTATGGATGGCAAGGGCGAACGGATGAGTAAGTCGAAAGGCAACGGCATAGATCCGGTTGATATCATCGAACGTTATGGCTGTGATGCTATGCGCTATGTGCTGTGTGAGATGCAGACCGGCTCGCAGGACATTCGTCTGCCCATCCAGGCGCTTTCTCCTTTCACAGATAAGCCGGTCGATCTGGCAAAGGCCGAGCATGGCAGCAGCATCTTCACCTACCTCTGTCCTGAAACCGGGAAAGAGTTTGACGTGCTTGGGACCATGCCGGATATCCCTGCCGCCAAACTCATCAGTGAACGTTTTGAGGTGGGCCGGCACTTTTGTAATAAGCTGTGGAACGCCATCCGTTTCGCTCTACTCAATCTAGAGCAGACGTCGTTTGTCCCGCGTACGCCTACAGCGTTGCCGTTTGAAGATCGGTGGATCTTATCGCGCCTCACGCGTGCTATTGCCGAAGTCCAGCATCAGCTTGAGGTCTATAATCCATCGGCGGCGATCTCAACTGCGCGCGATTTCTTTTGGTCTGAACTGTGCGACTGGTATCTGGAGATGATTAAACCGCGCTTGCGTGGGGCTGACGAAGCGGACAGCGCGAGACAGGTCTTAGCCTTTAGCCTCGACCAGGTGCTCAGACTTTTTCATCCGTTCATCCCGTTCATCACCGACTTCTTATGGCAACGACTCAATGAACACGCAGCGCATCGCGGGATTGACCAACGGCTACACACGCCAGAGTCGATTGCCCGTGCGCAGTGGCCGCATGCGAATGCTGGCTGGCAGGATGAGGCGCTAGAGCAGCGTGTGGGCTTTCTGCAGGAGGTTATTCGCGCCATTCGTGACATCCGCAGCCAGTATACCGTGCCTCCTAAGCAACGAGTGCAGGTGCGTATTAAGACCTCGGGTGAAACGCCAGAAAGCTTGATAATCCTGGGAATCTTAAATGATGGGCAGTCTCATATCCGTAGCCTGGCGAGTGTAGAATCGGTCGAAATAGCGCCGGATGCGCAGCGGACGCACGACTCGGCAACCGCGGTGGTGGGTGAGGTTGAGGTCTACGTCCTTGGTGTTATTAATGCGGACAAAGAACGCGCTCGGCTGACCAGACAGATAAAAAAGCTGACCGGCCCGCTTGAGGGCGTGCGGAAGAAACTTGGGAACGTGCAATTTCTGTCTCGAGCGAAGGCTGAAGTTGTCGAACGCGAACGGGCTAAGCTGGTGGATATGGAATCGCAGCTCAACACGCTGAATGAACACTTGCATGCGTTGGGGTAACACGGTGCATCCACACCCCTGGGCGAGATTCCTCGTTTCACCCAGAATGACAGAACCGGGGTCTCGGGGTATTCGGATAGGCACTAAATTCCTATCTTCCAGTCCCTACCCGCCAACTCCAGGCCCTAGTCTCTAGAGCCTTGTCCCAGCTTATCCGGATGTATACAGTCCTAAGCCATGCACCCGTTTGACCATCCGGCTGTTGCACGGCTGATTACCTTTGCTCTGGAAGAAGATATCGGGCGTGGTGATGCGACGACCTTGGCCACGATCCCACCGGATCAGGCCGCGCACGGCAAAATAACCGCCAAAGCGGATATCACGATTGCCGGCCTACCGTTGGTCCCCATGGTCTTGCAGCAGGTAGATCACTCCGCAGGTCTGCGACTGTTAGTGAAAGAGGGCGACAGGGTCTCGCAAGGCGAGGTGATAGTCGAGCTGGCGGGTGCGGCGGCTGGTCTGTTAACTGCCGAACGTACCCTGCTGAATTTTCTGCAACATTTGTCCGGTGTTGCGACACTGACCCGGCAGTTCGTTGAGGCGGTGGCAGGGACGCAGTGCGCCATTACGGACACCCGAAAGACGCTGCCCGGTTTCCGTCTGCTTGATAAATATGCGGTCGTCCAAGGCGGGGGAAAAAACCACCGGCTCGGGCTCGACGATGGCGTGTTAATTAAAGACAATCATATTGCCGTGTGTGGCGGCGTTGGGGCCGCTGTGCGCCAGGCACACCGCCAGGCTTCACCCTGGTTGCGGATAGAAGTCGAATGTACGACGCTTGAAGAGGTACACGAAGCGCTGGATGCTCAGGCGGACATTATTTTGCTGGATAATATGACCACCAAACTGACGAGTGAGGCTGTGCACGTCATCAATGGGCGCGCTTTGGTTGAAGCCTCAGGAAATATGTCGCTTGATCGCGTGCGTGCAGTGGCGGAAACGGGCGTAGATTTTATCTCAGTCGGTGCGCTGACCCACTCGGTCTTGGCGGCAGATTTGAGTATGGCACTGACGTGCGAGGTGCTCACAGGCGAGGAGCCGCGCTAAGCCAGGAGTCTTACGCCATGGACGACGTTCCTGACCAGAGTTTTGGTGCTGCGCTCTCGTCTCAGCTCTCTACCCGTCTCCTTGGTTGGCCCCTTCATTTTTTCGACACCATCGATTCCACGAATATCTATGCCGCTCGTCTTGCCCGGGACGGAGAGACCGAGGGCTCCGTTGTTATTGCCGATGCCCAGACCGGTGGAAAAGGGCGTTTGGGACGGAGCTGGGTCTCACCCCCTGGGGTGAACCTGTATCTTTCGGTGCTTCTCAGGCCGTCTAAACCGGCGTCTTGTGCGCCGCAATTAAGTCTGTTGGCCGCTGTGGCGGTGGCTGAGGCTATTACTCAGCAGACCAGACTGTCTCCGACTATAAAATGGCCCAACGATGTCTTAATCTCGGGCAGAAAAGTATGTGGCATCCTCACAGAGCTGCAAACCAAGACACAGCACCTCCAGGCCGTGATTGTGGGTATTGGCATCAATCTTAATGCACCACTTGCGGCGTTCCCTGAAGAGCTACGGGATAAGGCTTCCTCACTCTTGATCGCAAGCGGGCAGCCTGTAGATCGGGTCGCATTTACAGCACATTTGCTGACCCGTCTTGAGAAATTGTACGTTCTGTGGCTAGAAGAGGGGTTCCCGGTCGTGCAAACAGCCTGGGAAGGCTATGCGGGAAATTTGCTGGGCAAGCCGATTATGATTGCCGCTCCCGAAGGGACAATATCGGGCACCGCGCTTGGTATTGATCACGACGGAGCCCTTCTTGTCCGACTTGTTCAAGAAGGGCAGGGTTCTATTCGTCGGGTGCTCGCCGGAGATGTGACTGTAGTCGGTGGATATCGAAAGACTGACCGAGTGAATTGAGACAAGCATGATACTCGCCGTTGACGTGGGAAATACGCATACAGTGGCCGGTCTCTATCGGGGAGAGACTCTCGCCTACCACTGGCGGTTTCTGACCGAGGCCGAGCGGACGGCAGATGAATACGGGGTGTTACTGCGGAGCCTGTTTGCTTCGTGTGAACTGAGCCTGTCGTCTGTTGACGGCATTGTGATGTCCAGCGTTGTTCCCGCGATGTTGAAAACGGTTGAGGAACTCGCGCAGAAATACTTTCGTATTACGCCTCTGATCGTTGGACCGGGTATCAAGACCGGCATGCCGATTCTGTACGATAATCCACGTGAAGTGGGAGCGGACCGCATTGTCAACGCGGTGGCGGCATACGAACGCTACCGTACGGCCACAATCATTGTCGATTTCGGTACAGCTACAACGTTTGATTATGTCACACAGGCTGGGGAATATATGGGTGGGGCTATCGTCCCGGGGGTAGGGATCTCCCTGGACGCGCTCTTTCACAAAACCGCCAAACTGTATCGGGTTGAGCTGGTCAGACCACCCAAAGTCATTGGACGGAATACGGTCAACGCGATCCAATCCGGCATCTATTACGGTTATACCGCCCTGGTGGATGGGATGGTCGAGCGCATTCAAAGCGAAAACGACGTTCCGGCACGGGTCATAGCCACGGGCGGATTTGCCCAGCTTATTGCCGCGGAATCCCGGACGATTGAAGAGGTGGACGAGTTCGTGACACTTGAGGGACTGCGTATTCTGTATGAACGGAATATTTAAAGAAGAATCTGAAAGCACGGCGCTGTCTATTACCGTAATTGCACAGTAACTACGTAGTGATTGCTCCATGGTTGCACCGCGCTGACAATAAGGAGGGAAACATGGCCGTCGGGGATATGAGCCGGATACGAACCGTTGGACTGCTGGGCGAGGGGGGTGCGGGGAAGACGACGTTGGGCGAAGCGCTCCTGTATGCTGCCGGTGCAACCACGCGTCAGGGACGCGTGGACGATGAAAGCTCGGTGCTCGATTTCGAGCCCGAAGAGATGCGGCGGAAAGCGACGTTGTCAACCGCGTTTCATACTCTCGCGTGGAAAAAACACGATATCTGCTTGGTTGACCCTCCTGGATACGCAAACTTTCTGCCGGACACACGCTATGCCATGCAGGCCATGAGTGGAGCCATCTTTGTGGCCAGTCCTACCGGCCATCTCAAAGTTGAGGGTGAGCGGTTGTGGAACTGGGCCAAAGAAATGAGCATCGCTCGTATCGTCTGTTTGACCAAGGTGGATCGTGAGGAAGGTGAATTTGGCACGGCCATAGCCGAGTTAGGCAGCGCCCTTGAAACGACGCTCGTGCCGATTCAGGTCCCTATTGGAGTGCAGGCTGATTTCCGTGGCGTGGTCGATCTGCTCACCATGAAAGCATTGATATTTGACGGGGATAATGGTGCAGTCACAACCGAAGATATTCCTAGCGAGGTGCAAGGCCAGGCGGATGAATATCGTGAAAAGTTGCTCGAGGCCGTGGTAGAGACCAATGACGACTTGCTGACACGGTATCTGGAAGGCGAAGAACTCAGCACGGACGAGATTACACGAACTTTGTGTGAGGCGGTTGCCTCAGCCCAAATCTTTCCCGTTTTGTGTGTATCGGGTGGACAAGCCTTAGGCGTGCAGCCTGTATTGGATGCGATTGTCAACCTCTTACCATCGCCAGCCGCACGTGCGCCGGTGACCGGTACCAACCCGAAAACACAGGAAGAAGTCGAATGTGGGCCTGACCCGGATGCACCGTTTTCCGCGCTCGTGTTCAAAACTGTAGATTCCCCGACAGGCAAACTGTCGCTGTTATCTGTGGTCTCGGGACATGTTGACAGCGACTCGGTCGTGTACAATCCGACTCGTGACAAAAAAGAGCGTGTTGGCCAGCTTTTTCATCTCGAAGGGAAAAAGCAACACCCTGTGGCGACCGCGTTGCCTGGAGATATTATCGGCGTCGCCAAACTGAAAGAGACGCACACAGGCGACACGCTCTGCGCTGAAAAAAATCCGGTTGTCCTTCCTCCGCTCGTTGACTTTCATCCGGTTATCTCGTTTGCCCTTGAGTTGAAAGCACGAGGAGACGAAGAAAAAATTATGACCTCGTTGGACCGTCTCACGGAAGAAGATCCGGCGTTGCACATAGACCGAGATCAGCAATCCAATGAAATCCTGATTTCTGGCGCAGGCCAACTCCATATTGAAGTGGTCGTGGAAAGGCTTAAGCGAAAATACGGGGTTGAAGTCGATCTCAAAGCACCTAAAGTACCGTATCGTGAAACCATTACCCGCAAGACCGAGGCCCGGGGGAGGCTGAAGAAGCAATCCGGGGGACGAGGACAATTTGGCGATACGTGGCTCCGTGTTGGACCTTTACCACGCGGCAAAGGTTTTGAATTTATTAATAAAATTAAAGGTGGTGCGGTCCCCAGGCAGTATATCCCGTCGGTTGAAAAAGGGGTCGTTGATGCACTTGGCAAAGGCTTTTTGGCCGGTTACCCGATTGTCGATGTGGAGGTCGCTCTGTATGATGGGTCCTATCACGATGTGGACTCATCTGACATGGCTTTTCAGATTGCCGGTTCTATCGGGATCCAGAATGCAATGGAACAGGCCAAACCTGTTCTGCTCGAACCTATTATGCATGTGGATATCACTGTGCCCGAAGAGTATACGGGCGATATCACTGGCGATATAAATCGCCGGCGCGGAAGGCTGGTCAGTGTTGATGCCAAGGGCAATAATCAGATCATCAAAGCCTCTATCCCTATGGCTGAAATTATGTCGTATGCACCTGATTTGCGATCTATGACCAGTGGTCGAGGGACATTTGAGACCGGTTTCTCTCATTATGAACAGATTCCGCAGCATTTGACAGAAAAAATTATCCAAGAAGTGAAACAAGCTCGGGAAGAAAATGGCTAAGTACCGGCTGAACGGCCAAGCTGAAGGGCTTGTTCTCTGAGCGCCATATGAAACGGTAAGACCGTAGAGACGTTGACAACCTGAGTAGGGCTGTACTAGAGTTCCCCTTTGGCTTTATTTCCAGGAGGGCTGTTTATGGACGTTAGAGAAGATGCACTGATCCGTTCCCTACTCGACACAGAGCCTGAACTTCGTCGCCATTATGAAGAGCACCCCCAGCTTAAACAACGTCTTCAAGAACTGAGACAAAAGTCCTTCCTGACCGAAGAAGAAGAGATAGAAGAGAAGACAATCCAAAAACAGAAACTGGCCGGCAAAGACAGGATGATGGAAATCCTGGCTCGCTATAAGCAGCAGGCGGCATAACGGAGAGCACTTTCATCTGCTTCCCCTACTAT
>CAZXFE010000025.1:0-23473 GCA_964639795.1 uncultured Enterobacteriaceae bacterium
GTTTATGTTTAGAATGCCAAAGTAAACGACATTTTTAATGAAGAATCTGAAAAAGACCTTGCTCACGACCCAAGATTATTCAGCAACCTCAATGTAAGTACGACATAAATGCCAACGGCACACATGTGGATAAAAAATACCCTAACGCCTCCGGAGATACCGAAAAATTCCATATGCAAACAGTCTCCGCTTCCGACCCCGCAGATGTTATACCAGCAGGTGTACACATCCCTGTGATGCTGGAGGAAGTAACATCTTTCATCCGGCCTTGTCTTGGCGGAGACCTGCTTGACGGAACACTGGGCGGCGGCGGACATGCTGTCGCCATGCTAGAAGCAAGCGGGAGAGGAGGGAGACTGGTCGGGCTTGACCGCGATCAGCATGCGCTCACGGTCGCACGGCAGCGGCTTGCACCGTTTGTCTCGCAGTGCGTATTCGTCCATGCAAACTTCAGCCAAGCCGCAGAGGTGTTACGGGAGCTGGAATGGAACGGGGTGGACGGAGTGCTGCTTGATCTTGGTTTTTCATCCCTGCAAATCGAGGCTGGCGACCGCGGGTTTAGTTTTTTACGCTCTGGCCCGCTTGATATGCGCATGGACCAAAACGAAGAGCATTATGCTGCTGACATTGTCAATTATGGCAGCCAAGACGAACTGCAGGGCATCTTCCGAGAATTCGGTGAAGAGCGAGCCGCAAGAGCGCTAGCGCGTGCGATTATCCGGACACGGTCAGAGAACCCCATAACGACTACGACCGCCTTGGTCGAGATTATTGAGCGCGTCATCCGACCGACGTCCCGGACTCAGATGCACCCCGCCACACGGGCCTTTCAAGCGCTACGCATTGCAGTGAATCAAGAACTCCAGCACCTGGAAACATTCCTAAGAGAAGGCTATCGGCTCTTGCGACCGATGGGACGCATGCTGATACTTTCCTACCACTCCTTAGAGGATAGATTGGTGAAAAAGGCATTTCGCCGCTGGGCCTCGACCTGCATCTGTCCATCTCAGCTGCCAGTATGCGTTTGTGGCTGGACACCACAGGTGCGCCTACTGACGACCAAACCGCTCACCCCAAGACCAGAGGAAGTGATGACAAATCCACGTGCCCGGAGTGCACGACTGCGAGTGGTTGAGAAACGTGTAAAGGGGGAAGCATAGATGCGAAGAAGGGTGGCTTGGGGAAGTTACACTATGGTTGCCGTGGTTGGACTGGCTCTGATCCTGGCCCACATCTGGATTCGTCTGCGCGTTGTTTCCGTTGGGTATGCTCTCTCAAACACACGTCAACTCGTCCACACGCTGGAAGAGGGACAGCAGGAGCTCAAGGTTGAGTGGGAAGCCATCATAGCACCAGGCCGCCTGACGCAAAGTGCTGGCAAACGGGTTGGTCTGTCCCTGCCTCGCTCCGAGCAAATTATTGTACTGCCATAGGAGAAGGAGATGGTGGGTCGACTGCGAATAACTGCAGGAGTGTTGGCGGTGGGGTTGCTGGTGGTATTGGCCCGTCTTGTCCAACTCACGATTGTCGAGGGAGACCTCCTCGCTCAGCGGGCGGCCATCCAGCACCGCCAAGGTGTGACGGTGAAACCGTACCGAGGGACCATTGTTGATCGCAATGATCGTTTGTTGGCGTTCAGCGTTGGCGCGCAGTCCCTGTTTGTCCGGCCACAAAAATTGTCGGCTGATGTTGACGCCGCTATTCCGTTTATGGCAGCGCAGCTTTCGCTGCCGGAGCAGCAGGTTTATCGTGCCCTGCACTCATCTGCCCCGTTTGTGTGGTTGAAACGACGCGTCGCGCCGCGGGAAGCTGCTCGTGTCAAAGCGCTCGACCTGTCAGGTATCGACAGTGTGGAAACAGAGCGACGGGTCTATCCACAAGGCAGCTTGGCTGCACCGTTGCTCGGCTTTGCTAATGTTGATGCCCGGGGCTTAGAGGGTGTGGAGCGTGTCTACGACCAGTATCTGCACGGTAAGGCGGCCAGGATACTTGGAGAGCGTGATGCGCTTGGACGCACGATCTTCATTCATGGTAGCCCGCGGCGGCCGGACGCGCTCCGGGCCCGCTTGACGCTGGATGCCAAGCTCCAATACCTAGCAGAACGAGAGTTAGGGCGCGCCGTAGAAATGAGTGGAGCACGGGCGGGAACCGTGCTCATCCTTGATCCGCGTACGTTCGCCGTTCTTGCCCTGGCTCAAGTGCCGACATTCGATCCCAATACCCCTGGCGATTCCGCACCAGGCGCGCGGCGGAATCGGGCCATTAGTGATTGTTATGAGCCTGGCTCAACGCTGAAAGCACTGTTAGTGGCTGCTGCTTTAGACTCCGAGCAGGTTCGTTTACAGGATCAGATATTTTGTGAATACGGCGGCTACCGGGTCGGGCGTCATACCATTCATGACGTCCATTCGTATGGGGATCTGAGTGTGAGTCAGATCCTGATCAAGTCGAGCAATATTGGCGCGGCAAAAATCGGCCAGCGCCTAGGAAAAGAACGCTACTATCAGTACCTGCAAAGATTTGGATTCGGACGGACGACGGGAATCGATCTGCCCGGAGAAATTGCGGGGATTCTCCCTACGGTGAAGAACTGGTCACCTATCAAACTCGTTACCGCGAGCTTTGGTCAAGGAGTGGCCGTCACACCGCTGCAGTTGGCGAGTGCCTATGCGGTCCTGGCCAACGATGGCATGCTGATGCGCCCCTACGTAGTGAGTGAAGTTCTCGACGCGAAAGGGGACGTGGTGCACGCCAATAGTCCCACCCGTCTGAGACAAGTTATTCGGCCTGAGACGGCTCAGCAGATGCTTGCCCTCCTTGAGCATGTGGTTGAGCCGGGCGGGACCGGCTGGCGTGCGCAGATTAAAGGTTTTCGTGTGGCAGGAAAAACGGGGACCTCTCAAAAGGTTGATCCAAGGGGTGGGTATTCTGCGAAAGGTCGGATAGCGTCCTTCATAGGCATCGTTCCGGCAGATCGCCCCCAGCTCGTAATATTGGTTGTGATTGATGAACCAAAGATAGCGGTCTATGGCGGCACAGTCGCTGCGCCGGTGTTTCAGACGATTGCCCAACGGGCCCTAGCCCAGCTTGGTATCGCGGGGAGTTCGGAGCAGCAAGTGGGTGCGGAGTGGGGGCGCCCTCTGCAGCCTTCCAGCGTCTTGCTGCATGCGCCATTCTCGCATGGTGGCCGGGGAGGACAAGATGGGGAGACTGAGCGGGCTAGGCAGGCTGAGAGAGAGGAAAAACCGGTGGCTATGTTGCCGGACCACCGTGATGGCAGGGATTTTATCGGGCTCAGTCTACGTGAGGCCATGCGGATAGCATCCCAAAGTGAGGTAAGGGTCGTTGCCGACGGGAGCGGCTATGTGACGCGCCAGGTGCTGAGCACGGATCCGCGTACTGAGGAGCCCGTCTACGAGCTGACTCTTGAGACCGGTTGGTGAGGTGAGGTGTGGCGTACCTGCGTGACCTGCTGCCAAAGGACCCATCGATACAGGTTCGAGGCAAGGTCGATATAGCGGTTGAGCAGATTGCCTACGACTCTCGCCGGGTCGAACCTGGCGCGGTGTTTTTTGCTTTGCCGGGAACCAAGACCAACGGGACGACTTTCCTTGAGCAAGCGCTCGACTACGGTGCCCGGGCCGTTGTTGTCCCTGCTGGAACGGTGGTACCGGCAGGCGTGACAGTTATTACTGCGGCACGGCCACGACGCTTGCTCGGGGTTATGGCTGACGAATTTTATCTGCGGCCGAGTGCCGAGCTGACCCTCATCGGCGTCACTGGAACGAGTGGGAAGACAACGACAACGTATGTGCTGGAAGCGATCGGCAAAGCCATGGGATGGTCTGTCGGGGTGATCGGAACGGTGAACTACCGCTATGGAGATCAGAAACTGTCAGCGCCTTTTACAACGCCCGAAGCGGTTGAGCTACAAGCGCTGCTGCGCATGATGGTCTCAGCTGACGTCAGTCATGTGGTGATGGAGGTGTCCTCGCACGCCTTGGCCCAAGACCGGGTGTGGGGGTGTCGTTGGGACGGTGCTGTGTTTACGAACCTGAGCCGTGACCATCTGGACTATCATCCCGATATGCAAGCCTATTTCGCTGCCAAGGCACGTTTATTCCGCGACTATCTCTCGGTTTCCCGAAAGTCCAACCGGTTTGGGGTTATGAATGCTGATGATACATGGGGACAGAAATTACTGGTCGAGCAACTCCCCTACCAGGTGCTGACATATGGCATGCACAATGACAGCACGGTGGTAGCCCAACGGTTGAACTTTAGTTTGCATAGTACGCAGGCAGTGCTCCGCGTTGGAAATGATGTGGTCGAGATTTCTTCCGCACTGATCGGGGAGCCGAACATGTACAACATCCTGGCAGCAACAACCGTTGCCCATGCGCTCGGTGTCCCGCCGGAAAAAATCGCGACTGGGATTACCCATTGTCGACACGTTCCCGGACGCTTAGAGGCCATTCGGACTGGACGGGCGTTCGAAGTATTCGTTGACTATGCGCATAAGCCAGATGCGCTAGAGAAGACACTCGCGTTGTTTCGTTCTCTCACCTCTCAGCGCCTCATCACAGTTTTCGGCTGCGGTGGGGATCGGGACACCGGGAAACGACCGCTGATGGGAGAGGTCGCAGGGCGACTCAGCGATGTGGTGATGCTGACGGCGGACAATCCACGTACGGAAGATCCGCATAAGATTCTGGCCGAGACGGAAGCTGGATTGAGTCGGTCTGGGATGAGACGAGAGGAACATGCTGCGGTCGGTTCGTTGCACGGGATGTATGCAGTCATTCCTGATCGGCGGCGCGCAATTCGCCGTGCACTTGATGAAGCACGAGCAGGAGATGTGGTTGTGATTGCGGGCAAGGGACACGAGGATTACCAGATCATTGGAGCAACGAAGCACCATTTTGATGATGCTGAAGAGATCCGGAACTATTTATCCGCTGCAGGCCATTGAGTGCCAAGAAGCAAAATGGGCAGTTTAGTAATGAGCAAAATCAGTAGAATCTGCAGAACCAGAATGTCTCGCTATTGCACCGGAGCGGTCTGGGCAAGGAAATAAGTTATGCTGTATGCCCTCTTGTATGCCTTCCACACGACTTACTCCGGATTCAACGTTTTTCGATATATCACGTTCCGCACTTTATTAGCGGCCCTGGTTGCGCTCAGTGTATCCTTTGTCTTGGGGCCGTGGCTGATTGCCCGACTGACTGCGTTCAAGATTGGGCAGCCCATCCGTTCCGATGGACCGGCCTCGCATCAGAGCAAAGCCGGGACGCCGACTATGGGTGGTGCCTTGATCCTTTTCTCGCTGACTTTGGCAACGTTGCTGTTAGCAGACTTAACGAATCCATACATCTGGCTCGCTCTCGGTGTCACCATGGGCTTTGGCCTGATCGGGTTTGTGGATGATTACCAGAAGCTCAGTTATCAAAACTCGGCCGGGTTGCAGGGGAAACATAAACTACTGGCCCAATTTGTAATTGCGTTCGGGGCGGCACTCTGGCTTTTCTTGCAGCCCGGATTTGAGAGTACGCTGACCATTCCCTTTCTCAAGGATCTCCGCCCGGACCTGGGTTGGTGGTATGTACCGTTTGCCACCCTGGTCATTGTAGGAGCCTCGAATGCGGTGAACCTGACCGATGGCCTGGATGGATTGGCAATTGGACCCGTGATGATTGTCGGTGTGACCTATGCCATTTTTGCATATGTCAGCGGGCATAGTAGAATCGCCGAATACCTGCAGGTGCCGTATGTTGCCGGAGCTGGTGAGATATCGATTTTTTGTGGCGCATTGGCGGCAGCTGGACTAGGTTTTCTGTGGTTTAATGCCTATCCCGCCCAGATGTTTATGGGTGATGTAGGCTCGTTGTCTTTGGGGGCGGCCCTGGGCATTGTGGCGCTTATCAGCAAGCAAGAAATAGTCTTGGCGATAGCGGGTGGGGTCTTTGTGATTGAGGCGGCCTCAGTCATCTTTCAGGTCGGCTCGTATAAGCTCCGGCGCAAACGTATCTTTCGCATGGCACCCCTGCACCATCACTTTGAATTGCTAGGTTGGCCGGAACCGCTCATTATTGTGCGCTTTTGGATAGTCTCTATTATCTGTGCTTTAGGCGCGCTGAGTACGTTGAAGCTACGCTAACACGAAGAGTCACGAAGACTATGGATGTGATCGGAAAGAACGTGCTCGTGATTGGTCTTGGCCGGACGGGGCGGAGCGTTGCTCGGTTTCTCGTCTCCCAAGGTGGACACGTTTGCGTTTCGGAGAATCGGACAGGCGAGACCCTTACCTCAGTTTTGGCACAACTTGATAGACTTCCAGTAGAAGTCCGTCTGGAAACTGATCCTGAATTGGTCTTGCGCGAGATTGATCTGGTGATCCCCAGTCCCGGTGTGCCGGCGACTGCCCCGCTGCTTACAACCGCAGTGAGTCGAAAGGTTCCGATATGGAGCGAAATTGAACTTGCGTTTCGTTTCCTTTCGTGTCCGATCTTGGCGGTGACCGGTACGAACGGTAAAAGCACGACAACGACCCTGCTCGGCGAGATGCTGCGGAAAAGCGGACGGCGAGTCTTCACCGGAGGAAATCTAGGGACTCCGCTGATTGAAGCGATGGAGACTCCGTACGATGTTGCAGTCGCAGAAATTTCGAGTTTCCAGTTGGAATGGGTCCATCGGTTTCGCCCACAGATCGGTCTGTTCCTCAATCTGAGTGAAGATCATTTGGATCGGCATGGCAGTGTCGAAACGTACGGGGCGGTAAAACGGAGGCTCTTCTCGCAGCAGCGGAGCGCAGACTGGGTCGTCATGAACCGGGACGACCAGCTGATCCCATCCCTGTGTCACGAGTTACCCGGCCAGCTCTTTTCTTTTGGCTGGGCTCCTCCTTCGGAAAACAACTCGGATAGGGCAGGGGCCAGGGTGTGGCAGGGCGCATGGATTGACACCGGAACCCTGGTCGTCCGTCATACGGATCAAGAAACACGCTATCCGCTTGACGGTCTGCGTATTCGCGGTCGTCACAATATCGCCAATGTTATGGCTGCGGTGAGTGCGGCAACGTTGTGGGGGACATCGCCTAGCGTGATTCGGACCGTGTTAGCGCAGTTTCCGGGGTTGCCTCATCGGCTTGAGTTCGTGGCAGAGAAGAAGGGTGTGACCTATATCAACGACTCCAAAGGGACGAATGTTAATGCCGTGATGCAATCGCTCCGGAGCTTGTCCGGGCCAATTATTTTGCTGGCTGGAGGAGTAGAGAAAGGGGGTGACTACCGTTCTTTAAGGCATCTGGTTCGGACCAGGGTGAAAAAACTTATCCTCTTTGGTCAAGCCCAGAACGTATTGCACACGGCACTTGGGCGGGAAACAGAAACGCTACGGGTCGAGGCATTAGATGCTGCAGTTCACGCCGCGCAAATTGGAGCGCAGGCTGGAGATACGGTCTTACTTTCTCCCGCGTGTGCGAGCTTTGATCAATTTCAGAACTACACCCACCGGGGAGAAGTCTTTCGGTCGTACGTTGAGGCACTTTAGGCAATGTTTGAAACTGAGCACCCTCCCAAGCTGATACGCCGTGGCCCCGTTGATTCGTGGCTGCTCTGCGTCGTGGTTCTCCTCGTCCTCAGCGGAGAGATATTTGTTTTTAACACCACATATTTTTATGCGTTCGACCGCTTTGACGATCCCTATCTGTTTGTCCGTAAGCACAACCTGGCCCTACTGATCGGCAGCCTTGGATGTGGCACGGCCATGGTTCTGCCGTCGGCTGTATTTCGGCGGTTTGCCTACCCGATGTTATTCTTGGCGGTGCTGGGGTTGTGTGTCGTCTTGGTGCCTGGCGTCGCCCAGGGGAAGGTCCAGCGTTGGTTACCCCTGGGCTCGCTTAATTTTCAACCCTCCGAATTTGCAAAAGGTGCGGTTGTTTTATATCTCGCGTACGCGTTGACGAAAAAATATGATCGCATTCAGAGTTTTCTGGACGGACTGCTCCCTCCGCTCCTAGTAGTTGGTATTGTGGCGGTATTGATTGCGCTTGAACCAGACTTGGGAGGAGCGGTCTTTGTGTGCCTGCTCCTGTTTGCTTTGCTCTTTGTCTCTGGAGCACGATTGCGACATTTAGCCCTTCTGGCAGGAGGTGGACTCCTCTGTTTGAGCTACGGCGTACTGAGCGCGGACTATCGGATGACCCGCTGGCTCGCTTTTTTCAATCAAACAGAAGATTTGCAAGGGGCAGGCTACCAACTGCACCAGTCTTTGCTCGCTTTCGGGGCCGGAGGAGCCTACGGAGTTGGGCTGGGAGAAAGTCGCCAGAAGATGTTTTATCTACCTGAGGCCCATACCGATTTTGTCTTTGCCGTTATCGGGGAGGAGACCGGCTTATGGGGATCAACAGGTATTCTCGTACTCTTCGGTCTCTTAGGCGCACGGGGGATATGGATTGCGCTGCATCATCCCACCCGGTTCGGTCAGCTGTTAGCGTTTGGGTGTACGTTCTTACTGGTGTGCCAAGCCGGGCTTAATATGGCTGTTGCGGTTGGACTACTCCCCACAACCGGCCTGCCGCTTCCTTTTGTGAGCTATGGCGGCTCCGCTTTTGTTATGATTCTGGTGTATGTTGGCATACTGCTCAGTTTATCGCGCGAGGTACAGCGGAGGAATATGATGCATGCCTAAGACCTTTCGACTCTTACTTGCAGCGGGAGGTACTGGGGGACATCTTTTCCCTGGTGTTGCTGTGGCAGAGGCTGCTCAACGTGAGGTCGATGCTGCGGTGCTATTTGTCGGCACCCAGAGCGGGATGGAAAAAGAGGTCATCCCGCGGTTCGGATTTACCTTGCGTTTTATCCCGGCTGAACAGTTCCGCGGTAGGAAGTGGTGGGATCAGCTCCGAGCGGTGTGGATTGCCGGTTATGGCATTGGGGCTGCCTGGCGCGTAGTGCGAGAGTTTGCTCCTGACGTAATCTTCAGTATCGGTGGATATGCCTCTGGTCCGACCGTCCTGGCCGGCTGGCTACAAGGCGTCCCGTGTGTCTTGCTTGAGCCGAATGCAATTCCTGGACTTGCGAATCGATTTCTGAGTTGGTTTGCCGCACGGGTGTGTGTGGGATTTGAGCCAGCCGTGCGGTTTTTCCCCACGGACAAAGTTGTGTATACCGGCAATCCTGTCCGTCTTGCGCTGCATACAGCGGTGTCCGCACAGTCGACGGGCGTTGACGGGAAACCGTTTACGATCCTCGTTTTTGGAGGGAGTGCCGGAGCGCACAGACTGAACCAAATTGTGCCGCAAGCGTTGTCTCTTGTACACACTGATCAAATGAAACAGCCCCCGTTCCAGATCATCCATCAAAGCGGCGGAGCTGATTATGAGATGGTCAAAGCCCAGTATATGGAAACGCGGATAAAGGCGCGAGTCCTGCCGTTTATTGACGCCATGCAGGATGTTTATGGACAGGCAGATTTAGTCATCTGCCGAGCCGGTGCAATGACGACTGCAGAACTCACGCTGCTTGGGAAACCGGCCATACTCATTCCCTACCCGTATGCTGCGGACGATCATCAGCGAGCTAATGCTGAAGCTCTTGTCCAAGCCGGCGCAGCCCGTATGGTGCTTGATCACGTTCTTACTCCTGAGCTGTTGGGGCAGGAAGTTGTGGGTTTGTTGCGGGAGAGAGAAAAACTAGTTGCTATGGCTCATGCGGCGGCGGCGTTAGGTCGACCCGATGCAACGGCTATGGTTGTACAGACGTGTATGGCCAGTGCGTCTGCTTCTCGTACCGTTGACGGGGAGGTGTCGTGCCAAACAAAATGACGGGACCAATCAAGGGACCAACTCAACCGGTGCGCCCGATCAACGTTGGAGAGACCTCTCAGGCGTTGTTGTCCGATGCGCCCGTTCTCTTTGATACGAACCGCCGTCTTCACTTTGTTGGTATCGGCGGGGTAGGGATGAGCGGGATTGCTGAAGTGCTGCTGAATCTCGGCTATCGTATTAGTGGCTCTGATCTTGCAGAGTCAGACACGACCAGTCGGCTGATTCGAAACGGCGCCCACATCGTCTACGGGCATTATGCTGACCATGTCAGCTCTGACACTGACGTTGTGGTGATCTCATCCGCAGTGAAATACGCCAATCCGGAAGTGGCACGTGCACGTGAGTTGATGATTCCGATCATCCCTCGTGCAGAGATGCTGGCTGAACTGATGCGTTTGAAATACGGGATCGCGGTTGCCGGTACGCACGGAAAAACAACAACGACCTCCTTGGTGGCAACGGTGCTTGCGCATGCGCATTTCGATCCGACTATGGTCATCGGTGGACGACTCAACGTCCTCGGCTCGAATGCACGCCTTGGACAGGGACGCTTTCTGGTCGCCGAGGCAGATGAAAGCGACGGGACGTTTCTCTTACTTAGCCCTACCATTGTGGTTGTGACTAATATTGATCCTGAACACCTCGACTATTATGGAGATATGGATCGAGTTCAGGCTGCCTATCTCGACTTTATCAATCGGATACCCTTTTACGGTCGTGCCGTGCTTTGCCTGGATAGCGTCAATGTTCGCGCCCTGCTGCCGCAGGTGCGCAAACGCTTTGTGACCTACGGCTGTAGTCCAGAAGCCGACTTTTACGTAAAGCAGCTGACGGTTTCTGGACTGACGACGCGATGTGAGGTGTGGCGCGGCGCCGAGCGACTGGGAGAGCTGCAGCTGAATTTGCCCGGACGTCACTCTGCGCTCAATGCCCTTGCCGTTGTCGCTGTGGCGCAGGAATTGGGTATTGCGTTCTCTCACGTGCAGGAGGCCTTACGCGAATTCGCTGGCATCCAGCGACGATTTGAGATAAAGGGAGAGGCAGCTGAAGTGCTGGTGGTTGACGACTACGCTCATCACCCTGAAGAATTACGGGCTACTCTTAGTGCGGCTAGAGAAGGATTTGGCCGCCGCCTGGTTGCGATTTTTCAACCGCACCGGTATACGCGGACCGAATACCTATTTGATGAGTTCCTGTCGGTTTTTGATGACGCGGATGTCCTGGTGCTGACTAATATTTATGCTGCCGGTGAAGAGCCGCGGCCTGGAATCTCCGGAGAAAAACTCTACGAGGCCATACAACGACGTGGGCATGCTGATGTCCACTTTGTCCCGAAACGTGCTGACCTGGCCCAGACGGTTCACGCCTTCACGCGAGCTGGCGATCTCGTATTAACTTTAGGCGCTGGAGATATTGTACGGACCGGCCCTGAGCTGCTCACGCGGCTGCGCCACGGAGGAGCGTGTGCAGACTGAGCTGAAAGCCGGACTTGTCCACTTGTTCGGACGGTACGTCCGCTTTGGCGTGCCATTGGCGCAGTATAGCTCGTTTCGGATTGGTGGCCTGGCGGACATCTTGGTTGAGCCTAATAGCTTGGAGGAACTCCAGACGCTGATTTGTTTCGTTACGCAGGAGCACGAGCCCTTTTTCCTTCTGGGTGGGGGAACGAATGTTTTGATCAGCGACAACGGTATTCGCGGGGTTGTGATTCGTCCAGGCCGGGGATTTGACTACACCGAGTGGAAGGAGCAACCCCGTAGTGCGATGGTCACAGTCGGAGCAGGTCGTTCTTTGGGGCGCTTTGTGCGTGAGGCGGCTCGGAAAGAATACGGTGGGGTGGAGTTTGCTGAAGGGATTCCCGGCACGGTGGGCGGTGGCTTGTTGATGAATGCTGGAGCCTTTGGCGGAGAACTGAGTGATGTGGTCCAGGCGGTATCCGGGGTGAATTCCGCAGGTCAGAGTGTGCGCCTGCATGGGGCAGACCTTGGATTTGCGTATCGCAAGACGGTTCTGCCTAAGCAGTTTATTGTTGGAGAGGTTGAGTTTCATTTATCACGAAAAAATCAGACGTCTATTGCTGCCTCCATGGGCCAGGCGCGTGAAAAACGCAGGCGTGCCCAGCCGCATGGATATCCAAACGCAGGCTCTATTTTTAAAAACCCACCCGGAATGCATGCCGGGCGCATGATTGAGGCGGTAGGCTGTAAGGGGACCTGTAACGGGCCGGCAAAAATTTCTGAACAGCATGCCAATTTCATTGTGAATACCGGAGGGGCGACTGCAACACAGGTATGGCAGCTCATGGAACACGTCCAACGTGTGGTGTGGCAAGCAATGCAGGTCTGGCTTGAGCCTGAGATTCGTCGGGTTGGAGAATGGTAACAGCTAAAGGGACGGACAGGATTGTAGGTGTTGTCTGGGGGGGGCTCTCCGCGGAACGGGAAATCTCGCGTTTGACGGGTGAGGCCGTCTGCTCGGCGCTGGAGACGCGTGGATATGCGGTGCGCTCTATCCAAGTTGAAGCGGACGGGGCTTGGATTGCGCAGGTTCTAAAGACTGACGTGGTCTTTATCGCCTTGCATGGGAAGTTCGGAGAAGATGGTGCGATGCAAGGCGTTCTGGAGACTCTGGGGATTCCCTACACCGGATCCGAAATTTTAGCGAGTGCGCTGGCCATGAATAAGCCCATGACGAAACGGGTCTGGCAGACCCACGGTTTACCAACGCCGCAATGGGAAATAATTGAGAAGGACGCCGAGTGGCAGCTTGCGACCCTCTCGTACCCAGTGGTGGTCAAACCGATTGCGGAAGGCTCAAGTGTTGGTGTGAATATCGTGCGCTGCGAAGCGATGCTGGAGCCGGCGTTAAGACAGACGTTTCGATATGATCCCGTCTGTCTTGTGGAAGCCTATATTCCTGGAAAAGAAGTTACCGTCGGCATCTTGGACGAAAGGGCTCTCGGCGCTATGGAGGTCATTGCGAAAGGCGAATTCCACTCGTATGCGGTGAAATATACCCCCGGTCGTGAAGAGTTCCTGGTGCCCGCACCACTGCCGGCAACACAATACGAGCACGTGCTCGAACTGGCGCAGCAAGCGCATAGGGTATTAGGCTGTAGCGGCTACAGTCGTATTGATGCACGTGTGAGTCAAGCCGGAGAGATTTTTCTAATCGAACTGAACTCTCTACCCGGCTTAATGGCACTGAGTTATCTGCCGCGTATCGCCGCGCATGCCGGACTGACCTATGAGGATCTAGTTGAGGCGATTCTTCAGCACGCGACACTGCACATTCAACGCGAGGTGATATGAGACAGTCAATTTTTCTCGGGCCCTCGCCGGCCCGACAATCGAATCGGCGCTTGTGGCGAACGGTGACACGACAGACGTTGTCGGCTTTCCGGTGGGTGCTCCTCTTGAGCGTCATAGCTGCGGGCCTTGGCCATGGGAGTATGCTGCTGGTCCAGTATGCCCAACACCACCCGTATTTTGCGGCTAAAGATATTGTTCTGTTGACAGATGGCCAGCTCACAAAGGAAGAGGTCTGGGCTTGGGTGGAATTGTCTCCTGGGGTGAATATTTTAAACTTCGACGTTTGGGAAACGGAGCAGCGCTTAGCACTGCATCCCTGGATTCGGAGTGCAAAGGTCTCGCGAGAGTTCCCTCAGCGCATCCATGTTATGATTCGTGAGCACCATCCTGTCGCTCTCATCCGGCGCGGCGAGACAACATACCTCGATGCGACGAGAGAGATCTTTGTCGATTCGTCATCAGATGCACGCGATCTGCCGTACCTGACCGGGCTGGAGAGGATTCCCCTCGACACGCAGACCGCGCAAACCGTGTTGGCCGAGGCTGTTGAGTGTCTTTCTCTCAGCGAGGAGTGGGGCGTAGAACTGTCTGAAATCCATTGGGACAATCAGCAGGGGTACACGGTATTCCTGGCGGATCGCCACCTAGTTATCCGACTCGGACATGTAATCAGATCCAATATATTCGTGCTCGTTCGGCGCGTACTGGAGACGTGGCTGCCAGACAGGCCGGCCGCTGTCTTTGATACACGCTTTGCCGACCAGATCGTGGTGCATCCTTTCCCGACGGAGTTGCACCGAAGAGGAGCAGAGTCAACGCAGACGATATAGGGGGGGGTATGGATAGAGAAGATTCACTGCTGGTGAGTGTGGATATTGGGACGTATAAGACCGCGGTGGTAGTCGCGGAGATGACGCCTGAGGGGGTCGCCGTCCTCGGCATAGGGACCGCGCCATCTCAGGACGTACGGAAGGGGCTGGTGAACAATGTCGAGAATGCTGTCCAAGGACTACAAAAGGCGGTGGAAGAGGCCCAGGTTGGAGCGAGTTGTGAAATTCACAATGTGTTCATCGGGCTGACAGGTGGACATATGGAGGGAATCTCGAGCCAAGGCGTGGTTCGGGTCAAGAGCGGCGAGGTGTCCCCAGACGATGTTGAGGAGGCTATTGCTGTTGCCCAAGCGATCGCGCTGCCGCCGGAGTGTGAAATTTTACACATGTTCCCTCAAGAGTTTCTCGTTGATGGGCAAGACCGTGGTCGAGAACCAATTGGGGCCAGCGGGGTGCGGCTTGAGACGAACGTCCATGCGGTAAGTGTTGCCACGAGTGCGGTCCATGCGCTCCAGAAATGCTGTGAACGGGCCGGGCTGTATGTGAACGGTGTGTATTATAACGCGCTGGCAGCAGCCGAGGCCGTGCTCACCCCGGAAGAGAAAGAGTTAGGCGTTGTTTTGCTCGATATCGGAGCCGGAACAACCGGGGTAGCCGCTTTTTCTCGAGGCGTTGTTGTTCATACCTCGGTCCTCCCGGTCGGCGGAGAGAATGTCACCAACGACCTTGCGGCAGGACTCTGTATTCCCGTAGCTGAAGCGGAAAAGCTCAAACATCGTCATGGCTGTACGCTCACAAGTCTCATAGCGCCGGGTGAGATGATTGAAATGCCGCGGATTGGTGAGAGAGAATTGGCTCCGCTTGCGCGCAGGAAAGTGAGTGAAATCATTGAGGCCCGGGTCGAAGAAATTTTTGAACTCGTACGAGAGCAGCTCGATTTTTCCGACCTACTCGATCAGTTTGGGGCGGGTATTGTGCTCACGGGGGGCAGTGCCATTCTCGAAGGCATGCCAGACTTGGCCCAGCGCGTCTTTCGTATGTCAGCGCGTCGTGGTATGCCTCAATACGTTAACGGTGTGATAGACCCGGCAAACAGTCCTATGTACGCCGCAGCCATTGGCCTCATCCTGTGCAACCTGAAAGACGGAGTCCGGCTTCATCCTCTGGCGCAGCTGCGGGACGGACAGGATTGGCGGCGTATGCGAGAGCGTGTGGTTGAGTGGCTACGAGATTTTTTTTAGGCAACAGACTCTCCTGTGGGGGAATGGTAACTGAAGGAGGTGCGAGATGATTGAGTTTGTGGAGAATGGTGGAAGTGGGGCACAGATCCGCATTGTGGGTGTCGGGGGTGCTGGCGGGAATGCTGTCAATACGATGATCAGTAGCGGGTTAGCCGGGGTGGACTTTATTGTCTCCAATACTGACGCGCAGGCATTGCGAGTGAACCTTGCCCCGACGAAGGTCCAACTGGGGGCAGAAATGACCAAAGGGCTCGGCGCCGGAGCCATTCCTGAGGTCGGTCGGAAGGCCACGATGGAATCAGAAGAGGAACTGCGTGACCATTTAGTCGGTGCGGATATGGTTTTCATCACCGCTGGTATGGGTGGCGGAACCGGTACCGGTGGTGCACCGATTATCGCGCGGCTGGCCAAGGAGAGTGGGGCGTTGACGGTAGGCGTTGTCACGAAACCCTTTCTCTTTGAGGGGAAACGCCGTATGCGGCACGCAGATGAGGGGGTTCGGGAATTGAAAGAGAATGTGGATACACTCATCTGTATCCCGAACCAACGACTGCTCGCTGTTGCCAGTCGGAGTCAACCGCTGTTAGAAGCCTTTAACAAGGCTGATGAGGTGTTGCTCCAAGCCGTTCGGGGCATTTCCGATTTGATTACGGTCAGTGGCCTGATTAACCTTGACTTTGCTGATGTCCGGACGATTATGGCGGAAATGGGCATGGCGATCATGGGTGGGGCCTCAGCTAGCGGAGAGAACCGAGCCGAGGAGGCTGCACGCCGAGCCATCGCCAGCCCACTGCTTGAAGATATTTCGATTCGTGGTGCCCAGGGTGTACTCATAAACGTCACGGGCGGGAATAGCCTGACTCTGCACGAGGTGAACGAGGCTGCGTCCCTCATCCAGGAAGAAGCCGATGAAGATGCGAACATTATCTTCGGGGCAGTGATCGATGAAACCCTTGAGGAAGAGCTGTCTATCACCGTGATTGCCACCGGCTTTGGAGAAGAAGAAGTGCAGTCCAAAGCGCCGTCATTGAGTGCCTTGCGAGGCGGTAAGAGCGGGGATGGAAAAAAGAAAAGTCGGTTTGTGGGATCTATCGATGCTGAGGCGCTTGAGACGCCGGCCTATGCCCGGCGTCGTCCGGCCGGATCCAATGCAGCCCCGAAACCAGAACCGCTATCGAGCACAGACACAACCGAAGACATGCCCGCATTCCTGCGAAAACAGACGCGTTAGGAGAATGCATGCAGAGGGAGGCTATTCTTGCTCCCTCTGCGCAGTTGGCCTGTTCGGGGAAGAGAGGCTTCTGACATGTGGCTGACTGCTGAACGGGCTCGTCAACGCCTTGCAGCTGAAAAACATCTCTTTTTGACGGGCTGTGATGGGGCCATCCCGATCTGCCTGATTTATCCAAACTCGTATGCGGTCGGGATGTCCAATCTTGGTTTTCAGGCCGGATACAAAATTCTCAGCCAACATGCGCTGTGCCGATGTGAACGTGCGTTTCTGCCTGATCCTGACGAAGCAGAGGCACTGAAACGGACGGGTGCGTCGCTCGCGTCTCTAGAGAGGCAACGTCCGTTGGCCGATTTTGAGATCTTGGCATTTTCGCTCTCCTTTGAAACTGATTATCTTCATATCCTTGATATCCTTGCTGCGGCGCACATTCCGGCGCGCGCGGCAGAGCGCCAAGCCCATCATCCGCTGATCATTGCCGGCGGACCGGCGACATTCCTGAATCCCGAGCCGATTGCCGATTTCATTGATCTATTCTTGATTGGCGAAGGCGAAGAAATGATCCCGGAATTTCTTGAACGCTATGCGGCACTGGATTGGTCTGATTCGTCTCATTCATCTGGGGCTGGGCGGCAAAGTGGACTGCAGACGTTGAGTAGGATTGAGGGAGCCTATGTGCCCGCTTTTTTCACTCCAGGCTATAATCCCCCCAATACCCATGATGGTGTTGGCCCGGTTTCTCAGGAGAATTCTGCAGGCGACACCCCGCCCCACGTTCGTCGTCGCTTGGTCACGGACCTTGACGCCTATCCAACAACCTCACAAATCCTTACGTCGGAAACGGTCTTTGGCGATATGTTTTTGGTCGAGGCCAGTCGCGGCTGCGAATGGGGGTGTCGATTTTGTGCGGCGGGCTTTATGTATCGGCCTGTGCGCTATCGGAGTGCGGCGGCACTCAAGCAACAGGTAACGTCAGGTTTGCAACAGCAATCGACCATCGGCCTCGTCGGGGCAGAGATGGCGAGCCAACCAGGCATCGCCGGTTTGTGTGAGTTTATCGGCCAGGCTGGTGGTCGGGTGTCTCCGTCCTCGTTGAAAGCCGATGTGATCACCCAGGAGCTGGCGCGAGCGGTCGGGCAGAATAACAACCACTCGGTGACGATCGCGCCGGAAGCCGGGTCTGAACGGATGCGCCGTGTCATTAATAAAAATTTGACGGAACCGGAAATCATTCGCGCGGCAGATCTCTTGGTCGGCGGGGGGGTACGCGCCCTGAAATTATATTTCATGATAGGCTTGCCAACCGAGACATACGAAGATGTGGAAGCTATTGCATCTCTCACACAAAAAATTCATGCGCGCTTCTCTGGCAAACAGGCCAAGGTGGGTGGGATCACGTTGTCGGTGAATGCCTTTGTTCCTAAACCGTGGACCCCGCTTCAGTGGGAACCCATGGAGGGGATTGCTTCCTTACGACAAAAGATGACCCTGCTGCGAAAACAACTCGCTCGCTTACCACGGGTGAAGGTTGATACCGAGTCTCCGCGCGAGGCGTATTATCAGACCCTCCTGTCACGTGGTGATCGCCGCGTGGGACAGTTGCTCCAGGATGTGCAGCAGCACGATGGCGATTGGTGGCGCGTGGTGCAGCGCTGGAGGCGTGAGGCGAAGAGGCAGCCGGAACGACTCAATCCGGACTTCTTCGTTCACCGCCGATATGACTCCGAAGAACGCCTGCCGTGGGACTTTATCGACCATGGAGTGAACAAACACTACCTGTGGGTCGAATGGCGAAAGGCGCTGCTCGAACGGCAAACCCCTCCATGCGACGTCACTTCCTGTCACAGTTGTGCCGCGTGTTAAATGGATACGATGATTTTCGGAATTGGTAACGACTTAGCCGAAGTCGACCGGATCCAGATTGCGTTAGAGCGTCCTCGAACGGGCCGTCGTTTTCGTGACCGGGTGTATACACCCGATGAGCAGGCCTATTGTGAGCGCCGTGGAAAGGCACGGTATCAAAGTTATGCCGCACGCTTTGCCGCCAAAGAGGCGACCATGAAGGCGCTCGGGCGGGGTTGGGGCCGCTATATCGGTTGGTTAGATGTCGAGGTTGTACGCCCGCGCGGCGCACGACCCGAGATTGTCTTGCACGGCAAGGCCAAAGAGTATGCTGCCACGAACGGCATTCACCAGTTCCATGTGGCGCTCACCCATACTGCCGCTTTAGCCGAGGCGCTGGTGATAGCAGAGCTGTAATTGTAAGGGCGAGGTCACCTCGCCCTTACAGGGTTACCCTAGAGCCTATTCAAACCGTGCCGGGACGCGACTTTATACGCCTGGAATAGGGTCAAGTAATTGACGACATTCTCGATGAAGTACTCGATGGTCACGCCGTAGGCGATGATAGTTTGACCCAAATGGATCACGCCGCGTCTCATTCTCCAGTAATGTGAACGCCGAGTAACTGCAGGCTTTCGCCGTGGAAGACCAGTCCGAGAATTCCCTCCGTATCGCCCATAACTTGGGCGCGTGCTGTCTCTCGATAAAGGGAATGTCCGATTTCATATGGAACATACTCTTTTGTCAGTGTTTCCTCTGCTGCGCCGACTGTGGACACCTCGGGTATCGCATAAATTCGATAGCGGAAGGGCGCCGTTGGAGCGTTGGAACTCTGTTTCTGGTAACCCTCTGTACCCTGCCGGAAGGCGTGGGCAGAGGCAAAACGGCCTTGGTGCATTGGCGTCGCAGCTAGGGCTGGGACACCCACCATATCGCCAACCGCGCACACATGAAGTATAGCCGTCTAAAACCCGTCATTCACGTTGAGCAGACCACGTTGTTTGGCTTCTAAGCCCAGATTGACCAGGCCGAGTTGGTCTGTATTACCGACACGACTGAACCGGTACAAAGCACTCTGCCCGGCCATTACTTTTCCGCTCAAGCAGTGGGCCTTGACACGATTGGGACTAGTTATAGTGATCGATTCGACTTCTTCCCCAGCCGAAAGATGACACCCGAGGTGCACATGAGATACAGCAGCGTCTGTTTAATCCCATGATCCAGAAAATTGAGCAGGTCCGGACGACTATCGAGTAAAGTGATCTTGACTCCGAGCGCGGCAAAGATAGACGCGTACTCGCCACGCCGGCACCAATCACAATCCTAGTGCCTGGAATGTGGTAGACTTGCAGGATAGTGTCCGTATCAAAACCTGGGCGGTATCAAGCGGAATGGCGTCGTGCACCATATCGGCCTTCAATCGATATCCGATGGGGATCGATCGAAGAGGCCAGACCGTAAAAGAATATCTATGTCATTGCGATAAGATTTTTGCCGAATTACATCGACCTGGTGCTGCACGACCGCCGGGTTATGCCGAAGCAGTTCGGCCACTCGGAGCTGGTGTTTTCTAATGCTTGAATGGACGCCGTTAAATGAACACCGTCCCATTGCTCAGATGAATCACATGGCTTCCCGTAACGTCTTACTCGGCCGCGTGGCTGTGTGAATACATGCGCCGCCTAAAGACTAATTCTCTGCAGACGGACCGGAGCGGATGACAATCAGGTTATAGTCATAGGGCACCCGGAATCGGATCAGTGTTCAGACTCGGTATTTTTTCTTTATGTATTGCCGTGCCCATAAGCACCCCTCTCTGGACAAGATTTGGGTTTTGTCTAGTCGAGGTATCGACCGGATAGAAGGAAAGCTTAAATTGAGAGGGACAGGGAGAGGTGACCTCGCCCCTCCCATTATTTGACCTCGAGTGAAATCCTATTGCCGTGGGCAAGCAGGTCGGCCACGGTTTGTAGAAAAGCTCCAGCCGGAGCACCATCAATGACGCGGTGGTCAAACGTCAGGCTTAAGACCAGCATTGAGCGTTTGGTGATCTCACCCCGATAAATGACGGGCTTTTCGAGAATACGGCCGACCCCTAGAATACCCGATTGGGGTGCATTGATAATTGGGGTGAAGGCATCAACATTGAACATGCCGAGGTTGGAGACGGTAAACGTGCCCCCGGAGACTTCCTCAAGCTTCAGCTGGCCGGCCCGCGCTTTCTCCGCCAGTGTTTTGGCTTCTTCGGCAATGTCTTTAAGCGATTTTTTGTCCGCATCCCGAACCACCGGCACAATTAGGCCCTCATCCAGCGCGACGGCCAGGCCGACATGGACCTGGTTATGAACCTGGATGGTTGTACCCTCTAACGCCGCATTCATACGGCGATGCTGTGTAAGGGCGTGGGCACAGGCCTGAAGAATGAAGTCGGTATACGTGACGTTAAACTCTTGGCGGACTTCCTGGCGCCTGTCTATCAGCTGAGTGACGTCGACTTCGGTCGTGATGGTGAGCTGGGCACTAGCTTGCAAGCTTTGATGCATCCGTTCGGCAATGACCTTGCGCATGCCGCGTAAAGGGATGGCCTCAGCGGGAGCCGGGGCTGCCCGGCCACCGGTATCAATGACTTTCTGCACATCTTCTCGGGTAATCCGTCCGCGTGGACCGGTTCCTGTCATGCCAGCCAGGTCAATATTATGTTCCTTGGCCAGCTTGCGTGCGGCTGGAGTTACGGGGACACGGCCGCGTTTCTTTTCCGCCGCTGGCGCGGCTTGAGGAGCAGCTGCTCGCGCCGCCGCTGGCGCGGCTTGAGGAGCAGCTGCTGGCGCCGCCGCATACTTACTCGCAACCTCTGCTGTATCTTCGCCGGCTTCCGCAATAACCGCCACCGGCAGCCCAACTGTCACAACCGCTTCAAGCGGATACAGGAGCTTGGCGATCGTGCCGTCTGCTGCGGCTTCGACCTCGTACAAGACTTTTTCAGTTTCGACTTCAAACACTGCTTCCCCGGCCTGGATCGTGTCCCCTTCCGATATGAACCACTTCTGGATCGTACCTTCAGTCATTGTCAGACCGAACTTCGGCATCACTACTTCTACTGCCACGGTGAATTCCTTTCTGGACGTTGCCGGCTGTGCTGGTCGTATCTAGCCGAGCAGTTCCTTGATGGCGGAGACAATTTTTTTGTCGTCAGGAATTACGAACTTCTCCAGCGGCGGGCTAAACGGCACAGGTACGTCCGGGGTCGTCAGCCGCTTGACGGGCGCGTCCAAATTGTCGAAGCCTTTATCCGCGATTACGGCGGCGATTTCTGCCGCAGCACCACAGCGCAGATGTGCTTCATCCACGACCAGGACCTTATGCGTCTTGGCGACAGACGACAGGATTGCCTCTTCATCAAGGGGAATAAGGGTGCGCGGGTCAACGACTTCAGCAGAAATGCCGTCTTGTTCGAGAGACTTGGCCGCCTTCAGGGCTTGGGAGACCATAAAGCCGATAGCCACAATGGTCACGTCCGTGCCTTCGCGTTTGACTTCGGCCTCGCCCAAGGGAATAACGGAGTCCTCATCCGGTACCTCTTCCTTAGCCCGGCCCAGCTTGAGGTGTTCGAAGACCAGCACCGGGTTGTTGTCTCGAATAGCGCTCTTGAGTAAGCCCTTCATATCTCGTGGGCCGGACGGCACGACTATTTTTAGCCCTGGCACGCTCATAAATTGGGAGTACACGGTCTCAGAATGCTGGGCTGCGGCAGAGCCGATCGCTCCACACACACTACGAAACGTGATCGGAACGTCGGCCTGCCCGCCGGACATATAGCGCAGCTTGGCCGCCTGGTTACATACCTGATCCCAGCAGCAGTAGAAAAAGCTGGCGAACTCAATTTCCACAATCGGTCGCATCCCGGCCATGGCCGCACCAACACCGGCGCCGGCATAACCCGCTTCGGAAATCGGGGCGTTGAGAATCCGCTCTTTGCCGAATTCGTCGGTCAATCCGCTTGTTGCACCGAACGCGCCGACCCAGATATCCAGCCCTATCATAAATGTCTTGGGATCAAGGCGGAACTCCTCGGCGAGTGCTTCATTAATAGCTTGGATAAAATTAATTTCACGCATGGCTTCCCCTTATGCTTCCGTGAACATGTCGTCCAACGCTTCTTCGGGCTCGGGATAGGGGCTGTCAAGAGCGAACTGCACCGCGTCATCAATAGCATGCGCAACCTCGGCCTGAACCGCCTCGACTTCCGCCTGACTAAAGGTATCGGGTACAAAACGCTGCTCAAACGTGATTAAGGGACAGCGTTTTTTCCAGGCCTCGATTTCGTCCGTGGGTCGATAACTCTTCTTGCCCAGGAATGCCTCTTCCCCCACCACATGACCTTCCCAGCGGTAGGTTTTGCATTCCAGTAGAGTCGGGCCTTCGCCTTTGCGCGCACGCTCAACCGCCTGAACGGTTGCCTCGTAGACTTCAACAACGTCGTTACCGTTCAGTACCACCCCTGGCATATCGTGGCCTCGTGCCCGATCAGCAATATCCTTGACTGAGGTGACATCTTTGCCTGCGGTAAATTCCCCGTACAGATTGTTCTCACACATAAAGACAACGGGCAGCTTCCAGGAGGAGGCGATATTCAACGATTCGTGGAATGTGCCTTCGTTTGATGCGCCGTCACCAAAGAAACATAGAGCGACTTCACTGCTTCCGCGGACTTTGGCCGCAAGCGCGGCTCCGGTCGCAAGCGGCAGGCCCGCGCCCACAATGCCGTTGGCACCGAGGATGCCGAGGCTGAAATTCGCGATATGCATTGAGCCGCCTTTGCCCTTGCAATAGCCGGTCTTTTTGCCGAACAGCTCAGCCATCATGGGCTTGACCTCGCCGCCCTTCGCAATTAAATGGCCGTGACCACGGTGGGTGCTGGTAATATAGTCTTCCTTCGTGAGTGCTGCTGCGGCGCCGGTCGCCGAGGCTTCTTCTCCGATCGAGACATGCACAAAGCCGGGCAGTTTGCCTTCTTTAAAAATATCGCGTACGCGGGACTCAAATTGACGAATGGTCTGCATGGTGCGATACATGCCCAGGAGATTTTCTTTGCTTATCGCTGCGTCTGCCATGGGGGATTCCTCCTTTTGTCGTTTGCGTGGAAAGCCTCGCCTTCATAGTCTGAAACAGGGGCGGCGGTCAACAGCAGCAGT
>CAZXFE010000026.1:0-22966 GCA_964639795.1 uncultured Enterobacteriaceae bacterium
GCAGTCAACTGATTGAGCCTGAGGCTGCGGCTCGTGGATTGATCGCCCGCATGGATGAGCTGACGCTAGAGAATACGGGTAAATTCTGGCATGCAAATGGGGAAGTGCTACCGTGGTAGGGGCGAAGCATTGCTGGTTGGATTTGTACGCTGCCTGCTTAATCAGTAGAGAAATGGCTCGCCGTTCTTCTCAGACAAGGCGAATATTGAACGCATCTCGGATCTCCCCTAGTGGGACGTCCCCATACTGGTCGTTGTCCCGAAAAGGCCAGGGTTTGGTCATTCGCCGAGCCCGAACAATGACTTTTACAAGACGGGGCGAGACGCATATCGTCTCCCACGCTGTTCGCATGTAACCAATCTGCTGGAAGATTTCATTGGCCTGGGGCAACTTGAGGTAATCGAGATATTCTCTAAAGTCCACCGAGGTGCCAAACAGACTCCAGGTGTCTGCCATAGCTTCATGAGGGACCGAGGTGTCGCAGCCAAAGATCACATGACACAGATCATGCGCATGGAAAAATATGGTAGCCTGGGGCGAAATCTCATGCTCATCGAGCAGGCCAGTACAACTTGATCGATACTCCTCTAGGCCAGTTTGCAAGGACATCGTCGAGTTTTGTTCTTGGTAAGAGAGTAGCTGCATCGTTCAGTTCAGATGGTAGGGGCGAAGCATTTCTGGTCGAACTTGTACCCTCCCTGCCTAACCAATAGAGAAACGCTTCGCCCGCTTACGGCATTTATTCAAATGTTGCCGAGACTGTTCCAATCGAAGAAAACGTTGTCTGCCAGGTATCGTCTTTTTCTATTGGGGTCGGTTTTGTCATCGAACCCGTCATGATGCATTGGCCAGCTTCTAAGGCGAGATCATAATGAGCGAGGTGATTCGCAAGCCAGGCGACCGTCTGAATCTGATCATCAATCGCATCTTTACCTTGCACGCTTGCGACCACCTCACCGTTTCTCTTCGTTTCTGCGGTCATTGCTCCGAGATCGAGATCCGTCGGGTAGGGAGTAACGGCAGAACCTGTCACAAAGCCCCACTGCGCGACTCCATCGGCTACGCCCAGGGGTAAATCTGCTCCAATATTAAAGCGCATGTCTACAAGCTCCAAGGCGGGAGCTGCACCACCTACTGCCGCCAGCGCTTCCTCTTTGGTAATACCAGGGCCCTTGAGAGGTTGGCTCATAATAATGCACAGCTCAGATTCGATAATCGGTTTACTGATGCTGCTATATGCAAAGGTCTGTCCGCTCTCGAAGCGGCGGCTGGCTAACAGGTACGCACTGACGGGTGCGTCGAGACCAAACATATGGCGGGTTGCATCGGAGGACAGACCCACCTTCCAACCGGCCAGTTGCTCACCTGCGGTGATGTGCCGTTCCAGGATGCCCAACTGGATCTGGTAAGCATCCTCAAAGTTCAAAACCTTTTCGAGCCCTGTTGGGGGATAGTGCCCGCTCTGTGTTGTTCGCCACAAGGTTTCGATTGCGTCGTTGATGTTCATTATTCTTCCTTTTCCGCTCTAGCTAATGAATTCCGCTGATGGGTGGGCACGTGGGTAGTCACGCAAATATTGGAAAAAGGTACTGAGCGCTTTATCACTTTTTGTTAATGTCCCCGGCTGAAAGTGTATCGTGTGCATAATGGGAACATCTTCACGCACCACCTTCTTTTCCAAATCCATGGCGAACTGTAGAAATGCTTCAGTCAAGGCTGCGTCACTGTCCGACTTTCGAGCCGCAAGAATCATATAGGTCTTTGTTTGGCCCGGCCGCGGCAGTCCGAACGGAGCAAGAAAGCCAAACCAACGGCCATCAAAGACGCTGCTCTGGTAGAAAATACTCGTGCCAAAGATGCCGACTCGGTACTCAATGGGTTCACCATCGACGTGGCGGCCTTTGAAGTCGTAAAGCATGGAATGCTCTGTCCACTCGATATCCTTATCCGGGTCCTCTTGATCAAAGGTGATTCCGTGAAGAGCTTTGATATGCTGCATGTCCGGTGTGTTGCAGCATAGAACCCATGGGTCGACCGGAAGAACCTTGTCGAACGCTTCAACCTGTATGGCCAGGTCATCTTCGGGGTATGGAAAATCCGGGATATTGAACAGCGCTTTTTCTCCATTGAACGCCCAAATCAGTCCGTGTTTTTCCGCGGTCGGAAAGGTGAACAAACACGCTCCTGGTGGCGGCGGATCGCCAATGCCGGTTTTAACACATACGCCACTTTGGTCGTACTGCCAGTGATGAAAGGCACAACGGATGGTGTTGCCTTGGACATCGCCGACAGACAGATCGGCGCCAACATGCGGACAGTAGGCGCTGAGCACTTGGGCAGCTCCATTCTCTCCACGAAACACAACCACGCGCCCGTCCAGAAAGTCGCTGCCCAGAATTTGTCCCTTTGGGACTTCACTTGAAAGACAGATGGGGAACCACGATTGGCTGAATAGCCCGTTTTCTCCTTCAGTGGGAATGGAACGCCCAAGGAAACGCTTACGCGGTGAAATCGGCGAATTCATAGCAGCAGTTGCCATACGTCCCTCCGTTTAAGCTGGTCCACCAAAGAGTGGGTGCAACAGCACCGGGGTGACATCAAATTCTAAATATCGTGCCAGCGGTAGACCCGAGAAAATCTGGTGGACCTCTTCATTGGATTCGGCATCCACAATGAAAAACGATCCACCTCCGCCAACCCTTCGATAGGCGGCAAGAATCTTCTTTTGCTCGATAAATTGTCGAGCATGCGCCATCTCTTTCTGAATGAGTTCGGCAGCTTGATCTTCGGGAATAAGTGCACGAAGGATCGTTGTTGCCACAACATAGAGCATCGGCTCTCTCCTCTCTGCTGATCCCAGCAAGGGGCACAAAGTTCTGTCTTCTCACGGCTGTTGGGTATAATAGCAAAAGACGTCGACTATAGTCGAGAGATATGGCAGATGCCTTGCTCCTTCTTTTAACGCGTGTGGCGAATCGGGAAGAGATTCCCGATAGTATGCTGCGAAATTCTGTAAGGAGGAGTTGTCCTGTCTAATGGACCATTCACCTTTGCCCCCGTTGTGAAAAACGTTCATACACTTAGCAATGAAGCCATTGCCAGGCTCAGCGGGTTTACAGACGAGGATATGATCGCCTACACGCGGACGAGTTTTACCGCTTATGTTGAGTGGGCGGCCGAGGCGAATATTATGGATCCAGATTGTCGTGGCGGACGACCTGGACGCTGTTTGAGCTGACAATATTACGCTCCTCCCGGGCTGCAAAGATACAGCAGCAGGCTGAGAAAAAGCGCAACGAGGGAAGCGTCATGGCCAGTGGAGAAGCTCAGAGTAACAATGCGTACCAGTTGCTTTCCAGCCGATGTCTCTCTTCGGGGGATAAAAGCTGTGATTAGCCCAAGTCTTGTCTTCCAGACAAGCGCACGACGAGGGTCACTCCTGTCAGCAGAATCACAAGGGTCAGCATAATGGTGCTGAACAACGGCAGGGCCGCATGCTGGGCCGAGTTTAAGACGAGACAGGCGATATAGGTAATATATACGCCAGAAAGAGTGCGCCTTCCACACGTGAGATTATCCCGTCGGTAAAAAAATAGGCAGGCGTGCCACTGCTGCTGCCAGCATGAGGAGGATATCAAATCGCACGGCTGTAACTGGAACGCCGTCCTGCGCGACCACACTCCTTAGTCCGAGGACCAACAGGATATTCAAAATGTTACTGCCGACCACATCGCCGACGTCGCGATTTCCGGCAAGCCGGTTCCAGCAGCAATCACCGTCAGCCCAATCACCAGTTCGCTCAAATCTCACATATGGGCGAGTGCTGTTGCTCCAGTGACTAACCAGCGTGAGCCCAGGACAAGATGAACAATACCTCCTAGAATGACCCCGTCATGCTGTAGCCCATTCCGTAAAGATTGACTAAGAGGCTGGCTGGAGGAAACGGAGGAAGCGGGAGCTTTGACAGCGTGGTCTGTTGTCGTTTGCTTGCGATAGTTGTGGATCAAGAATATGGCATAGCCAATCGTTCCTGTGACAAGGAGTAGGCCATCCAATAGACTAATCGCGCCATTAAACCCGAGCAGCAGTACCAAGAGCGAAGCCCCGATCAGAACTGGAACATCAGTACGGACAGGCTGGGTGAAAACAACAAGCGGTGCAACGGTTGCCGAAAGCCCAAGGATCAATAAGACATTTAGGATATTACTACCAACAACATTGCCCAGAGCCATAGCTCCTCGTCCGTCGAGACTAGCTTGTATGCTGACTGCAAGTTCCGGCGCACGGGTACTCCAAGTGACAACGGTGAGTCCAAGGACTAATGCGGGGATGCCGAGCAGTTTAGCTAAGCGCGATGCCCCCTGGAGAAGAAGGTCTGCTCCGATAGCGAGTAGGACAAGCCCGACGAGAAAAGAGAGCGCGGTGATTAGATCCAAATATGCTCCAGCGAGTTGTGAAGATTAGTGTCGAAGCGTGGGCATGACCTCTTGGGCAAAATGATGCAGAAGCTGCGGATCGGTTGATGAAGAAATCGAGAAAATAATGTGGGTGACTCCCATCGCGATATAGTCTTCTATCAAATGCTGCGTGTTATCGTCAGAGGAGAAGGTAGTCGAGATCAGAACGGATTTCTCAATCTCATCAGGATCACGGCCGATATGGGCGCAGTGCTCGGCCAACACTTCGATCTTATGTCGAAACGTTTCCGGGCTGCCGAACGTGTTCCACATATCTGCATGCCGAGCCACGATCCCGAGGGCAATTTTCTCACCCCCGGCTCCGACTAAAATAGGTGGATGGGGTTGCTGAATAGGCTTAGGCTCAAACGGGGCGTCATGCAGGTGGTGATGTCGGCCGGTAAAGTTTGCTGTCTCCTGGGTCCATAATTTTTTGATGAGCGTCAAGGATTCGTCCAGGCTGATTAATCTCTCACCTATGGGTGGAAAGGGCATGTCGTAGACTTGGTGTTCAAGCTCAAACCAGCCTGCACCAATACCGAAAATTAAGCGACCATTACTAATGATATCAACTGTGGCTGCCATTTTGGCCAGCACGGCTGGATGACGGTATGTATTGCCCGTGACCATCACGCCGAGGCGGATTTTCTGGGTCGCCTGGGCCAGCGCAGATAAGGCTGTCCAGCCTTCTATACATGGTCCGGTTGGGTCAGAGAAGATAGGCAGGAAGTGGTCAAAGACCCAAGCGGTATCAAAGTCAAGTCTATCGGCCTCTTGCCACAGTGTGAGCATATCGTTCCAGTCCCCGTTCTGTTGTGGAACCTGGATACCAAAGCGGACTGGGTGTGCCATGGCGTACTCCTTTCTTACACCTCTTTTACAGCGCGAATCGTGTCTTCGTCGTACATGGGTATTCCGAAGGCCGTCTTACCCAGCAGCTCTAGAGTTTCATCCGTGTCGAAGGGGTGGAAGAGGCCGGCGCGGACGTCTCGATAGTAACGCTCTAAAGGTAGGCGCTTAAAATAGGCTATGCCTCCGACCGTGCGCATCGCCAGGTCAACAACCCGTACCGAGTTTTCCATAGCGACCATCCTGGATGCAACACTTTTGCGTATCCAACGGCGTGGCTCCTCTTGGTCTGCCTCGGCGGCGGCTTTCCACATGACGGCACGGGCTGTTTCAATCAGGGCATCCATCTCGCCCACTTTGTTATAGACACTGGGCAGATGGCTCATGGGTTTTTTGAGTGGGAAACGTGGTCGATCGCGCATAAACTCCACAACAAAATCACGGGCAGCAATCGCAATTCCAATGTAGACACTCCCAATCGTGAACGGGGCGCGTGGGAACAGATCCGTCACCCCACCTCGGGTGAAAACCGGACGTTCTAAGAAGACGTTGGATTCCGGAATAAAGGCGTCTTGGAGCTCTGTGCTTCTCGACTCAGTTGACCGCATGCCCATCGTATTCCAGTCATCCTTGATGATGAAGCCTGGGGTATCGCGTGGGATCATGAAGGAAATAACCGTGCCGGGTTGCTTCCCCTGGTGTTCGCCCTCTTTCCACGTGGCTTCCGCAAAATAGCGGTCAAGCGCAATGGACTGAGTACTAAAGATCTTGCGTCCGCTGACACGCCAGCCCCCGTCTATACGGACAGCTTGGGTCTTAGGACGCAGGACGGAAATCGCATTGTCCGGCTCAGAGCCCGAGCCGCCGACGATCAGCCGGTCCTGAACGATCTTGCGCAGCATGGATTCAACTATGGGTGTTTTACGCTTATGCCACAGGTTGATGAGTAGACCCATCACATTGAAGTGCATATTGATGGCGAGCGCCGTCGGGCCGCAGCCCTGGGCCAGACGCTCCTGCGTCTTCACACGCTCCAGTAGGCTGGCGCCCATTCCTCCCAACTCTTCAGGAACCGTGAGTATAGTGTAACCAGTCTCTTTTAGGCGCCTGTAGTTCTCGTAGGGGAAAGATCCTTCTTCATCATGCTGGGCAGCACGGGTGGCAAAGTCATCGGCCAAGGTGGTAGCAAGATCGATAAAGCCTTGCTCCCGCTCGGTGTGGAACTGTTGCATTCGCCCCTCCTCTACTCTCGGCCCCGATCAGTATCATTCTGTAGGAGGTGTGGTAAGTCGGGTCTGGTTCCGTGATTGGGCTAACTGTCCCAGCCTGTATCGGCTGGCGAAAATGCCAGGTAGCCCTGAGGCGATTTTTACTAATTCAACCAATCTTTACTCAAGAATTTTGAGCATATTCTGAATCATCCGCTGGGTAGCGCCCCAGATTTTATAGCCTTGATATCGATAGGTCTGGATGGGAATAGTTTCACCGTCATGGACCCAGGTTTCATCAATCAAGTTGCTGAGGTCTTCCAGAAAGACAAACGGCACCGAAAAGATCTCCGCCACCTCCCACGTGCTCGGTTGAAAATCATACGGGTACGGGATCATACCGATATAGGGCGTGATGACATAATTTGAAGCGTGGGTTCGTAAATCATCCAACGGACCTAAAATATGAACGTCTGCTTGTTTCAGGCCCACTTCTTCTTCTGACTCTCGTAGTGCTGTATGCAACAGCGAGACATCGTCCGCGTGATGCTGTCCGCCTGGGAAGGATACATCGCCTTTGTGGGTAGGCAAGTTCGATGTCCGCAAGGTAAAGAGCAGGCGGTACTCCCCTTCGTGCTCAAAGAACGGGACCAACACGGCAGCGCGTTTGGCGGTTTGGTCTGAATCGATGAGCCGTTCTCTCCTCTCAAGTCGATTCTGGAGGTTCCTAGGGATTTCGTCAGAGGTCATTAATATCTCTATATCGGTAATGCTATACTTTGGACACTGTCTCTTTATACTTCATCGTGAGCCCTTTACGCATAATAGATTTTTTGTTCTCGTGTGTTTGTTTTCCTCCTCGAGATAATCCGAATGGATTCCTTACGCAGGGTATGCACTATGACTACGACTTGTTCCTCCAATTGACCCAATGTCGTAAGGCGAGCTTCTCCATGATCTTTTCTCGTATCCTGTATGGTGACAGTCACACCGGAGAAAACGTTTGATGGAATCGCGAAATCGACACCATGCTTCCCAAAATTTGACCGCTACTTATCCTCATCCCACTCAAACTGAACTTGCTAGCTACAAATTGTTTTTACATCAATAGGCTATTCCCCATTGCGCTTGGCATTCACTTCCGTTTTGAGGCATAGCCATCTTGAAAGGGTGAACGGCATGGCAACGAACGCGACAAGTGCGTCCAGCGACAAAATCCGTCTCGGTTTCTGGTCTCTGGTGTATGGCAACTGGATCATCTCAAAAGATCCGGACAGGACAGATACCTTGTTTGACACCACAAAGAAACTCACACTGCTAGCGGAGGAGCTGGGCTTCGCCACGGTCTTGCTGGTCGAACATAACTTTAATCCGTTTGACCCTGAGCTTGATTAGCAAGATGCATGGACGACAAGCGCGGCCCTGGCCGCGCTTGACAAGAATAGCGAACTCATGCCTGGCGTGCGTCCGGCCTTTCAGCATCCCGCAGTCGTGGCTAAGATGGCGAGCAGAATTGACGAGATTAGTGGCGGCCGTGCCTCACTCAACCTCGTGTCAGGCTGGTTGCAGCGCGAATGGGAAGCTATGGGTCCACCGCCTATGCTGCATGACGACCGCTGTTTTCGGTCTGAAGAATTTCTCACTATCCTCAAAGGACTGTGGACACCGCCACATTTTAGTTCTGAAGGGCGCTATTATCAGATCGATGATATTACCTTGACACCGCCTCCCATATGCAAAACACATCCGACGATTTCCTTTGGTGGGGAGTCTGACGTTGGCCA
The DNA here is from genome assembly GCA_964639795.1 of uncultured Enterobacteriaceae bacterium. Lineage (GTDB taxonomy): Bacteria > Desulfobacterota > Binatia > Bin18 > Bin18 > Bin18. The sequence goes on from CAZXFE010000026.1 coordinate 8,299, forward strand.
GCGTTTGGCCGCAAAGCTGGCTGATGTATATCTCATCAACGGATGGCCAGCGGATGAAACAAATGTATTGGTTGACCAAGTCCGTGCCTATGCCGCTGAAGAGGGGCGTGAAGTTCAGTTCGGTATGAGCGCGTTTGTGATTTGCTGCGACTCGACGGCCGCCGCTCAAGAAGAACACGCCCGGCTGCCTAGTCTGCGCTTTGAAGAGCCGATTGCTGGCGTCGACCTAAACGTTATTATGATTCGGATGTACGGATATGCAGTCGGCCATATTGGAACAAACGGGGGAACTGCGGCAGGTACCGTCGGCCCCCCGCCCAACAGGTCGCCGATCAGTTCCACGCATTTCAAGACATCGGTATCACTACCTTTCTGCTCCAATTCCATTCCATGTTGGAAGAGATGGAACGCATTGGTGAACAGGTGATTCCGCTCCTCAAAGACTGCGAAGCGTTCTTTGTGACCTGCAGCTAACACGTGTGGGGGCGAGGTTCCCTCGCCCGCGCGCATGGCTACTAGTCCTGACTTGCGCTGATCGGTAAGGCAATAGGTCGAATCGGGGATCCCGTGGCGCCGCGCATTTTGATCGGGGCTGCAATAAATGCAAATTCATATAACTGATCCTCGGCCAGATCCTCCAGCCATAACAGCTCAAGCAAACATATGCCCCGTTCGGTAAACAGGTACACGTGAACACTCTCCTTAGCCATCGGAAATTTTTCGACCCCCATGTTGTCCGCACCGATGATGACTGCCCCGTGATCGACTAACCAGGCTGCACTCTCCCGGGTGATGCCTGGATCGTTATGAACGTATTTTTTTGGGTCGGGCCAGGCGGTCATACGCCCTGTACGGATTAGGACCGCATCATTTTTTTGGAGAGTAATGTCCTGCTTTTTGATGGCTCGCTGCAGATCTTGTGTCGTAATCGCATACGAGTCGGGTAGCATGGTCATGCCCTTCTCGCCCGCAACGTCGATAAGAATCCCACGCGTGATGATGGGCGGCACTTTGTCCGCCCCAGCTTTTGTCCAGCCTTTATCGCTCAGATATGTTGAGGCGTCGTAACCATTGAAGATCTTCTCTCCACGCCCAAGATGGTTCAGTGCATCAATATGGGTGCCTGTATGGGCTGACAGGGTATACGCATCATCGTACAGCGCGAGACCGAGTGGACTGCCGGCTGGCGATGCTTCTTCGACACGCAGCCCACGCGGCGTATGAGTCAGCCACATGTGAAAAGGGGGATCGCCCATGCCGAGGTCGGCAAGGCCAGGCATACCGACAAAATTATCAATACTGAGGTCGTAGGTCTTGCCGCTGCTGACACGTTGCAGGACTGCCAAGGTATTGGCTTGCGTCAGTTCATTGAGCGCCCCGATTTCATCGTCTGGTCCATATGGACTTTTGGCGATCTCGCCTGCCTGAGCAAGAGACGAAGCGAGACAGAAGACAAACAGTCCTATTCCAATAGCCGCCTGCCTGAAGCTCTCTATTTTCATAATCATTCCTTCTGTCACCTTTGTTTTTTGTTGACGGTTCCCCGGCACTCTCGAGAAGTTTTCGCTTTTACGCAACCCCCGGCTTTTTCCTTGACACCCGCCATGAGACAGAGCTAGGGTCCCGGCAGACGGGAGCATATCGCTAGAAGGGAGAGCGGAGATGGCTACAAAGGATATTAAGCTTGCGTATGGAATTGACGTTGACGCAGTCGGTGGCTGGCTAGGGTCGTACGGCGGTGAAGATTCGCCAGACGATATTTCGCGCGGGCTGTTTGCGGGTGAAGTGGGTGTCCCGCGTCTGCTCAGACTGTTTGAGCGGTACGGCATGAGAACGAGCTGGTTTATTCCCGGTCATTCTATCGAGACGTTTCCGGATCAAACCCAGATGATTGTCGAGGCTGGACATGAAATTGGCGCACACGGCTACTCGCACGAGAATCCGATCGCTATGACGCCGCAGCAAGAGGAAGACATCCTGGTCAAAACCATTGGCTTGATCGAAGAGAAGTCAGGCAAAAGGCCGTCGGGTTACGTCGCCCCATGGTGGGAATTTTCTCCGGTTACCAACGAACTGCTGCTCAAACATGATTTTCGCTATGATCACAGCCTGATGCACAACGACTTTCATCCCTACTATGTTCGTGCCGGTGATACTTGGACGAATATTGATTACTCCAAAACCGCAGCAGAGTGGATGAAACCATTGGTCCGAGGTAGGGAAACAGATCTAGTTGAGATCCCGGCTAACTGGTACCTCGACGACCTGCCGCCCATGATGTTCATCAAAAAGTCGCCGAACAGTCATGGGTTTGTGAATCCGCGTGACATCGAGCAGATGTGGCGGGATCAGTTTGACTGGATCTATCGTGAGTATGACTATGCCGTGTTCACCATGACCATACACCCAGACGTGAGTGGCCGCCCGCAAGTGCTCCTGATGCACGAACGTCTGATTGAACACTTCAACAGCCATGCAGGAGTGAGTTGGGCCACGTTTTCAGAGATTGCCGACGATTTTACGCAACGACGACCGCGATAGTAAGGACGCCCGACAAAACTATCTGTAAGGATGTCACCAGCGCTTTAGACCCGCTCCCCTGGATTCCCGTTTGCACAGGAATGACAGTCAGCATTGTGTCATGCTTGCGAAAGCAGGTATCCCGGCTTCGGGGAAAAGACGGAATTTTATTAGGAGGACTAAGGGAGGAAGAATGCAATTTGCAAAGCTTGGCAACACGGGGATGACCGTGTCTCGTATCTGTCTTGGCTGTATGAGCTACGGCGGTGGTCTGCCGCCCGAATGGGCGATGCCACGCGACTGGGCGCTCGACCAAGATGAGGCACGTGAGCATTTCGTCGTATCCCTCAAAGCCGGGGTCAATTTGTTCGACGCGGCCGATGTGTATTCGACTGGCCTGAATGAGGAGATCACCGCACACTGGCTAGAGGAGCTAGCGTCAAGCGATGACATCGTTGTGGCCACCAAACCCTGGCGAAGATGGGGCGCAGCCATTACCGTGGCGGGCTGAGTCGTAAGCATATTATTGAGGCGTCCGAGAATTCTCTGCGCAGGCCCAAGATGAACTGCATCGACCTGTACCAGATTCACCGCTGGGATTTTACTACTCCTCTTGAAGCAACCCTTGAAGGGCTGGATTCCCTCGTGCGTAGTGTCAAGGTGCGCTATCTTGCTAACGAGCAGGGCTGGCGCCGCTCCGTGACCATGCAGACCTATTACAACCTGATCTACCGCGAGAAAGTGCGCGAAATGAATCCCTTATGCATTGACCAAGGCGTAGCGCTGATTCCCTGGAGCCCGCTCGCCAGAGGCTTCTTCGCCGGCAACCGCCAGCCGGAAAGTGGCACAGTAATGAGCAATTGTGCTGAGCCGGACGCATTTGCCCATTATAATTCTTTCTGTGAGGACGATTTCGTTGTTGCTGCGACAGTAGAAAAAATGGCCGAACAGCGTGGTGCGACACCGACGCAGGTGGCCTGTGCATGGGTACTGCAAGCCCCTGGTGTCACAGCGCCCATAATTGGAGCCATGACAATTCAGCATCTGGAAGAATTCTTTGCCTCTGTCGATATAGAGCTAATCGATAAGGAAGTTGCGACGTTCGAGGTGCCGTATCAGCCGCACTCCATTCTTGGGCATACGCAGCCGAGCCCGGCCCGGATAGTGTGATGAGTGATGGAGATGAGGCGACGAGATGTCTTAGCTAGAAGATCCGGTATCGTGTTCAATCTAAGTGCGTGCGTGTCTGTGCGTTCATACTTCGACGGGGCTCAGCACGAACGGGTCCTGTGTTTCGCTTGTTCTTCGGTGGGCCCTGACCTTGTCGAAGGAGGGAACGGCGGAAACACAACGTCTAGCTTTAAGTAGACACGCCTGTAGTGTGCGCTATGCGTATCACTAAAGGAGATAGAAGTTGAAATTCATCGATAAAGAGGTCCCTGGTCCGAAGCGTGACTTCGTTGGCTACGGACGGCGGCAACCCAAAGTTGTATGGCCTAATAATGCCAAGGTAGCTCTGAACCTGGTGGTCAACTACGAGGAAGGCTCCGAGTACTCGAAACCGGCTGGAGATGAACGCAACGAGGGATTAGCGGAGATCAATTATGCCCTTGATAAAAAATATCGGGACCTCGCCACTGAGTCCGTCTACGAGTACGGTAGCCGAGCGGGTATCTGGCGACTGCTTCGTCTATTCGACGAATACAAAATCCAAGTGACATTCTTTGCCTGCGCGGTTGCCTTAGAGCGCAATTCTGAAGTCGGACAGTGGATATCCGAGAGCGGCCACGAGCCGTGTTCCCATGGCTGGCGTTGGAGCGAGCATTGGCAACTCAGTCGAGAAGAAGAACGACAACACCTGCGGTGGGCCATTGAGTCGATTCAGAAGACGTGCGGCGAACGACCCTTGGGGTGGTACTGTCGCTATGGGCCGAGCGTACATACCCGGGAACTCATTGTCGAAGAGGGCGGGTTTGTCTACGACTCAGACGTCTATAACGACGACCTGCCTTACTTCGTCCAGGTCAAGGAGCAATCTCATCTGATTGTGCCGTATTCCCTCACGTATAATGACGCGCGCTTTGTCTTGCCTCAGGGCTATGGCAGCCCAACAGACTTCTTTGAGACATGTAAGCGCGGCTTCGATGAATTATGGCGGGAAGGAGCAGTCGGTTATCCCAAGATGATGTCAGTTGGTCTGCATCCCCGTATTGTCGGGCAGGCCGGGCGAACCTCGGGACTACGAGAATTCATCGAATACGCTTTGGCAAAAGGCGATGTGTGGTTCACACGACGTATCGATATTGCCCGTTGGTGGCTGGCGCATCACATAGAGTTTGTACGCTGAGTCAGGCTGCTACGGAAGGGGGTATGTTATGGACAACGAATGGATTGAGAAACTTGCCATCCAAGAACTCTTTGCCCGTTACGCGTATGCGATTGACGATCTTGAGCCCGCAGCTTGGGTCGAGTGTTTCACTCCGGACGGAGTGTTTCAGGTCGGCACGCGGGCCATGCGCGGTCTGACCGCGCTGCGCGGCTATGCCGATGTTCACATTCAGGAAATCCGCTGCCGACACATGATGGCCAACTTTTTATACGAGGTGAACGGAAATGAAGCCACGGGCCAGTGCAGTATGCTGGCCACGTTGGCGACTGCTGGCGGATATAAAATCTTTGCGCAAGGCCGCTATGTTGATCGCCTCGTCAAATACGACGGGCAGTGGCGTATTGCCCATCGACGGGTAGAGACGGATCGACTCGCCTCCAAGCCAAACGGAATCACGAGTATCGCTGACCCGGATGTTGCCGTACTTGTACAGCCACTTGTAGATGCTGCCCGAAAGCTGGGAGAAAAAGTGGAGCGTTAGCCGATCTTCACGCAAAGGAGGACAGTATGGATCTCGTCATCCGAAACGGCACAGTGGTAACTGCTGGGGACATCGCGCAAGCCGATGTGGGGATTGAGGCGGGGAAGGTGAAACAGATCGGCCAAGGACTTGGGCCGGCAGCCAAAGAGATCGACGCAACAAACAAATATCTTTTCCCTGGTGGCGTTGACGTCCACACCCACGTCGATGTTGAGTTGTTGGGACACCAGTCGGTTGATGACTTTTACTCCGGGACAGTTGCAGCTGCGTGTGGTGGTGTCACCACTATCGTAGACTACGCCCTACCCGAACCGGGGCAGTCGATCCAGGCGAATGTCGAAGCCTGGCAAAAGAAGGCCCAAGACAAGACCGTCATCGACTACGGTATCCATCCCGCCATTCTCGACCCTACGCAACAAATCATCGATGAAATGGCTGATGCAGTAGCCGAAGGCCAGCCATACGAGCTTTAAACTGTTCATGATTGGCATGGCGCGCTTTGACGAGCTAGCCTCCCAATATCTCAAGGTCATCGCACGTGCAGGCAAACTTGGAGCGCTGACGAATATCCACGCTGAGGATCAGTGTCTAATTGGATATCTGTGTGAACAGCTCACTACTGAAGGCAAGCTTGGGCCCAAGTATTTCCCAGATTCTCGTCCCCGTGAATCTGAAGGTTTAGCCGTACAACGGGCCATCTCGATGGCCAAGTATGCTGAGGCTCCCATTTATTTTGTTCATTTGTCGTGTGAAGAAGCGCTGGCGCCGATTCGCGAAGCCCGAGCGCAAGGCCAGATTATCTATGGAGAAACACGACCGCTCTATTTACACCTTTCCCGCGAACGCTTTGAAGAGCCGGATGGCGAGCGCTACGTCGGTTACCCGCCGCTCAGAGAAGCCTCTCAGATGAAGGTGATGTGGGACGGCTTGCGAAACGACAACTTGCAGACCGTTGCCACGGATCATTGCGGCTGGAATCTGGCCCAGAAAAAAGAGGGTAAGGCAGTGGATGAATTGCTGCCCGGTATGTCGAATCTCGAAACCCTCATTCCCATGCTCTACTCCGAAGGCGTGGGGTAAGGGTCGGCTGTCACTCAACCGGTTTGTGGAAGTGAGTGCCACCAATCCAGCCAAGCTGTTTGGGATCTATCCGCAAAAGGGCACGATTGCCGTGGGTTCAGATGCGGACATTGTGATCTTCGATCCGAACAAAGAAGCCGCCATCCGGCATCGTGATATGCATTCGCGTGCCGACTACGAGTTGTACGAGGGTTTTCAAGTCACCGGCTGGCCTACGCATACGCTGTCGCGTGGCGAGGTGATTGTCGAAAACGGTAGCGTGCTAGGAAATGCGGGCAGGGGAAAGCTTCTCAAAAGAAAACGATTTACACCATTGTAAGATCAAACTGTATGTCAGATTAGCATACCGTAATCCGGCCTCTTTGCTCACTCCAGGGAGAGCGGCGACCATGAATATACCACCCGTCTCACTGGCGACGATCAACAGCTCCTTGCCAGCGCACAGCAACGGATCAATGCCCAGCTTTCGCGTTTACGGGAAGTTGTGCCCGCCGTGTTGGATATTACTCCTTTGGTGAAGCGGCCTATCTTCGCGCTATGGTAATACGCTCGAAGATAAGGAAGAGCTATTCCGACTGGGCAAAGAGTTCGGCTTCATCGACTTTGGTCTACCGAACTTCTACAATTTTTCAACTGTTAGCGACCAGTTCCTTGATTACGTCCTAGCGGAAGGCACTTCGCTCGATCCGTTCTATGACACGGTCACGGTTGCGCCGACGTAGGACGATAAGCCGTTGCCACACAGCGCTCTGCACCGCGCACGGCTCAAACATTATCTTGTTGATCGAGATTCGCCCCACAACGTTGGCCCAGGTCAATTGCTCTTCTAAACAGATGCTACACGACATGGAGCGATACATTGAACATCACCGAGCGCAACTACTTGCGGAAACGGATCAACGAGGTCGTCTGTATGGGCGTAGTGCCGATCGATTCGATGCCGTTGATGAAGACGCTGAATTTGTCATGCGGGCCTTCAAACTCTTAGGTGCCTGTCCGATCACCGGAATATTATTTGAAGCCGTTCGGGGGAGTCGCTTTACCTTTGAGTCGGACGCACTCGTCACGCTTATGCGTCACTATAACCCGCCACCGTGCAAAATTCCGGTACATCTACACTCGGGTAATGGTTTGGAAGATGCGGCGACGATTGAGGCTATTCTTGCTGGCGCGGACGGGATGTGGTCGGGTCTCACTCCGCAGGCAGCACAGGGCGCTCACGGTTCATCTCCGATGTTTCTGATGAACTTGCTCCGTGCAGGCAATCAGTATGTCCGGAAGATGTTTCGCTATGACAACGGGATGATTATGTATGCTTTGGGATTGATGAGTTCCTCCAGCTTTTCAAGTCGGGCCTGATACTTGTCCAATCGATATGTCGTTTCTTGTCCATCTCAACTTGTAGGATCAAGCTGGCCGGACAACGCAGGCAGATGAGGTTCTGACCACAAGTCGTGATAGCCCGACAGAAAGCGTTACTGCGCCTTGAGCGCAAGGCATATCAAGATGAAGCCGATGCGGTATACCAGGGAGAAGCTGATCCAGAGAATGCTGGTCAAAAAAAGAGACGGTCTTAAGGACGGGCTGGCTGTTTATAAAAGAGCATCCCTGCGACGAGGTATTGGGGCTTACCTCGTCGCAGGGATGCTCGAATGGGGACGAATCCTTCTAAGGATGAGAGAAGATAGCCCAAACCCTCTTCCCCAGACCAGATGAACGTATCTGATTTTTGGGAGGGATTTCGGTGGAGATTCGGCGTTGCTGTGATTATTGCCATTCTTTGTAGTGGTTGTGTTGGCTATATCAATCATCCTTTGGCGTGGAGCGGAATCATTTTGTCTATTTCCTATATGGGCACTATGGGTTACATAGCCTATCGTTTTAAGAGGGCTAGATATTGCTCCAACCGAGGTTTGATGCAACGTTGAGGATGAACGGCAGAACCGTACAGGGTGGGTCAATTGACCCACCCTGTACGGTATTACTTCGACATCTGACTCTCAGCGTGACCGTTCACGTTGACTTCGGCATGGCCTTTCGCCAAGACAGCGGCAGCGGTGTCTTCAACTACCGTCCCTTTGAAAAATTCCGGATTGGTTTCACCCCAGAACCGAATCGGATTATCGCAGGTGAAATCGCGAAAATTCTCCGGCGTCATCAGGCCGTCTTCAACGAACTCGTACGTCTCGGGGAGGACCGAGGCCATATTCGCCACATCAAAATGGCCGATGTCTGAACCAAACAAGGCATGAATCTGTGCCCCAAATGGATTGGTCTTGCGGTTGAACGCTAACGGGTTCATGCGGTCATCCGCCTCGCAGCCGAAGTAAAAATTCTTTGTGAAGAGTTCCTTGATGTCTTCGGCCTTCGTAATCCCACAGGCGGAGTAGTCATCCAGGTTCTCAATGCCCCCGGTGTCGGTGGATCCCTTTGGGGGCATAGCTGTGTCCAGCGCGGCTTCTCGTTTGCGGAGTGCTTCAACCATGGTATCATTGCCGTACTGCTCAGCCAGTTCGCGAAACAGGGCATGATCGAGATTGGCCGGATCGACTTCAGCCAGCGCGTTGATATTGCGCTTTTCCCAGTGTTCGATCAGATCAATATACAGTTGGCAGGCCCAGCCTACGCCACCTTCGAGAAAGGCGAACTTGAGCTGCGGGAAGCGTCGGGTGACGCCACCTAAGAACAGAGCCTTACACACAGCTTCGTTAGCTGCGGCAAAATGACCGATGTGATTGTAAGTAAAATTGCTCGGTGATACGCGCATGGCAAACCCGCGCCCGCCGGAGTGAAAGGACGGGGCGACTTTCAGCTCGACGCACTTGGCCCACACCGGGTCATAATCATATTGGCTATCGAGACCGAGTACGTCCCGGTAGGCTGTGAATTTCGCTGCGTCAGGGTGAATGTCAAGCGCGGCTGGAATATCACGCCGGATTAGGCTGCCCAACATCACGACTTTCAGTCCGAGCTGCCTGACGGCGTAGTCCAGCTCTTCAATTGCCTCGTCCGGCGTGTGCATCGGGATCACAGCCGATGGCGTCAGCCTATCAGAGTATTTCCCGAAATAATTTGCGCTGAACGTATTAAATGAGCGGCAGGCCGCTTGGCGTTGCTCCGCGTCAGGAATCAAGGGCAGTCCGAGACCGGCGGTAGGGTACATGACGCTGAAGTCAAAGCCAAATTCGTCCAGCCGTTCATATAAGAGCTGCGGCATGACCGCGGTCGCCCGGTCGCGCGTATTTTTGGTCGGCAGCGCCCAAAACGCCTGCTGGCCGGTGCCATGGGCACGCCGCTCTTTCACCGACATACCCAATTCTTTCTGAACCAGCTTGGGGAAAAAAGAGAATCCGTCGACGGCTTTGTTTCCGCCGATCTTTCGCATCTCCTCCCGTACCAGTGGTCCAAACTCCAGCCAATGACCATCTGCATCGATGACTGGATGCTCCAGCTGTGCACGTACCGCCGATGTTGATGTATGCCCGTTACTACTCATGTTTTCCCTCCTTAGTTGGCTTGGCCCCCTCCACTGGTCAACCGTACCAAATGATTTCACTACTGAGTTCGAAGACAATAGAAAGTTTCTCGGTGCTTTTCAATGCATAGCTTGTGGGTCTAGCGCTGGTGCCTCAGCTGCTAGAGATGTAATCGTCAACCACTCTATGCGAGTGCCGAACCAGAACCTCTTCGTCGTTCAAATTGAAGTACGTTCTGATTCCGGATGAGAGCATAGACTGCGTTGCCTCAAGCGTGCTGCCGTCTTCCAGAAGCGTGTCACGCAACACGCATTTGCTGACCTCTTGACTGAATCGTTGTCCGGCCCGTGTTGTAGGCGGGCAGTATAAACACGCTTCCCACAAAGTACGCTCGGCCGTGAGAGGCCAGAAATGATGGGTTACATACGTTCCGGCGGAAACATCCACCGAAAAGTTTGGAAAGATCACATTCAAATCAAACGCCCACTGGGGACTCCGGGTCGGATTGACGCCCGGCGGAAGCTGATCCTCTGCAATACGCCCTTGGGTAACGACCGATCCAAACTGATAGGCCAAAGAATCAACTGGCGATGGCTGATACGTGGGGTTGCCATACAGAGACATCATCCGGTGGCGGGGATAGAGTTTGATGGTCAAGGCGTGACTAAAAGGGTTGTCCGGCCCGGAAAAGGTATCGCCTATGGTCCGGCGATGGAGGACCGGCACGTGGTAGATCTCCTGAAATGCATCCAAGGCGATTTTCCAGTTACAGTTGACCTCAGTGGTATAACGATAGTAAGTCGACATGCGCTGAAAGGGATAGCCACGTAACTGTTGGCCAAATTCGCCAAGAAATTTGGCTAGTGTTTCGCTCGGTTGTGGATCGATGTGAACGAAGAGAAATCCTTCCCACGTGTCGAGTCTTACTGGAGTCAAACCAAGCCTGTCTTTGTCGAGATCAAAAAATCTTTCTTCGTCCGGTACAAACTTGAGCTGCCCATCCAGACCGTATGACCAGCCGTGGAATTTGCACGTTAATAGCTGGCAAGCCCCTTGAGTGGCCCAGGCCAACTTATTGCCGCGATGGGAGCACATGTTGTGAAAGGCGCGAATCTGGTCGTCTTTGCCTCGTACAACAAGAATGGATGTATGACAGACGGCCAGATCTTTGACAAAATAATCACCGGCTTTCGGGAGATCCTCCACGCGTCCGACATTCAGCCACACCCGGCGAAAAAGTTGTTCTCGCTCTTGCTCAAAATAGGCTGACGAGACGCACGGCTCTATTGGGACAGGTTGCGTACCGAGTTTGGCAGGCGTGTGTCTCGTGTGTTGATCCTGCATACCGGTAATCTCTAGCTTGGAACACCGGGAATGAGTGCGTCGACCTGTGTTAATTCTTCAGCTGAGAGCTTCCAGTTCGTCGCGGCCGCATTCGCGTGCACTTGCTCGGGCGTTGTGGCCCCAGCAATGACCGAGGCCACACATGGTTGGGCCGCCAGCCACGACATGGCGAGTTCGAGCAGGGTGTGACCGCGCTGGCTGGCAAAATATTGCAGGGCTTCAACCTTGGCAAAATTCTCATCCGAGGCCATACTCCGGGAGAACGAGAGAACGGCCATGCGCGTGCCGGACGCGAACTCTTCACCGCGTCGGTATTTTCCGGTGAGCATACCGCTAGCCAAAGGAAAGTAAGGTAGTTGGCCGAGTCCATGCTGATCACAAGCAGGGATTGCGTCTGCCTCAACAGCACGATTCAACAGGCTCCAATCATTCTGCGCAGTGACAAAGTGAGCGCAATTGTGCGCGTTGGATTGCTCAACAGCTTCGTTGATCTGCTCAGAAGAGAAGTTCGAGTGGCCTATAGCGCGTACTTTGCCCTGCTGCACCAGCTCGTTCAACGTCTCAAGCGTCTCCCCAATTGATGTATTCGGATCGGGATAATGCATCTGATATAGATCGATCCAGTCCGTTTTGAGCCTTTGCAGGCTTTCCTCGAAACAACGCAGAATATACTCGCGTGATCCCCAGCGCTCTCCCGACTTTGCCATCATGGCCACGCCACCAAATTTTGTGGCTAGAACAATGTCTTTGCGGCGTGGGCCTAACACCTGTCCCAGAAATTCTTCGGACTGCCCGTTGCCGTACATGTCCGCGGTATCGAAGCAGGTGATGCCAGCATCCAGCGCAGCGTCAATCACGGCCCGGCTGCCCTCCAAATCAATCTTCATTCCAAAGTTATTACACCCAAGCCCTACCAGACTGGCTTGTATTCCCGATGTACCAAGCGGCCGTGTTTCCATAGATGATCTCCCTTAGAGTGGATTGGATTTTCTTCAAGCAAGAGAGGGTAGCATACTCTCCCAGTCCACTAAACGCTGATACGCTGCGGCGACTCTGAGCAACTGATCCTCACGGAAATGTGGTGCGACTAGCATGAGGCCAATTGGCAGGCCGTCAACCTTGCCACATGGAACAGTGATCGCGGGATGGCCAGTCAGATTAAATGGGCCCATATTGCGGATGACCAGACCGAGGTCTAATCCGAGTTGCCCTCCAAAAAGAGTGTGCTCAATAGCTTCTTCATAGTCTTGGGGTTCACGATAGCGCGGTGCCTTGATGGGAACGGTCGGCATGGCGAGGACGTCTACCTCAGCAAAGGCTGTATTATATTGTTTGACAAAAGTTGGGCGCACATTATGGGCCTTGGCATGCAGTCGGCCGTGCGTAAAGCGGGTCAGATAGGTGCCAAGGATGAGATGCAGTTTGTAGTTAAGCGGCAGTTCGTGGCCGTGACTGCGTTTAAAGCGGCCAAAGGTTGAGATTAACGACGTTGGATAATAGGTCTTCGTGCCCGCGCCAGCCAGATTGGTATCGAACATATGCTTGCCACCTTCGAAATAAATAGGTAGCAGCGCCAAGGCCGCTTTGTCATGCAGAGGAACGGAAACGCGCTCAAGGAGAGCTCCCGCCTTCTCCAGGCTCGAGAGCGCTTCTACTACGGTTTGATCGACTTCTGGTTCACTACCGGGAAAGCCAAAGCCTTCAGACAAAATACCGATCCGAACGCCTTCAATATTCTGAGTAAGGGCTTGGGTGTAGCTGGGCAGTTGAGCTGGTAGATAAGACTGCCGCGGATCATATCCATCGGCACCGGCCACACAGTCAAGGACGACGGCGATATCGTCGACCGTTCTGGCTAGCGGTCCCACGTAATCGATAGTCGGGTCTAAGCCGAACACGCCTGTATGCGGAACGAGGCCGTGAGTGGGCATGAGACCGATCGTTCCCGACCACGATGCTGGCAGACGCACCGAGCCGCCTTGATCTCCGCCAAAGGCAATATCGACGAGACTTGCGGCGACAGCAGCCCCAGATCCTGAAGAAGATCCCCCGGTGACATGCGCCGGATTATGCGGGTTGAGTGGCCGCCCAAAGTCGCCAACCCCGCTGAGACCTGGGCCGCCAAAGGAGAAATCTTCCATATTCATTTTTCCTATGAGCGTGGCGCCAGCGTCGAGCAGGCGAGTAACAAGAGACGCGTCAAAGTCCGGGGTATAGCCATCCATGAAATGGCAGCCCAGCGTCAGGGGGACCCCGGCAACACTGATATGGTCTTTGAGACCAATGGTCTTCCCTTTGAGCGGGCCATCTTTAGCCCCCTCAATCCGGCATTTCCGAATGAAGACGTTCAGGGGGTCCTCTTCCTCGGTTGGCCGATAGCCAGGGTCACGGTCGGTATAGTGTAGGGGGAGACGCTGCTCCTCGATTCTCAGCTCTTGAAAGGTCTCAAACGCCTCGATGTGCTCAAGCATGCGAGACTGCATGCTGCGGACTTCAGCCGAGGTAAGTTCCAAACCTAGTTCTTCGCCGTACTTAGCGATATCTTCGATGCCTGGTCGGGGAAGCATTGCCTTAGCCCTCCTGCGCTTGGGAATAATGTACCAAATGCGGCCCAACGCTTGTCCTCTCAGTGTGAGCATGGTTTAACCAAACTCTCGCTGGTTCTGACAAGCCTGATAAAGGAGGCCGGTAGTGGCAACATTTTATGAATACTCTGACAAGTATAATCACGTTCAGATGGAGCGGCGCAATGGAATTCTGCAACTCACGCTCCATACCGAGGGAAAGACCTTGCGCTGGGGAGAGAGTCCGCACTCGGAGCTAGGCAAATGTTTCTACGATATTGGCGGCGACCCGGAGAACAAAGTCATCATCCTCACCGGCACGGATGACAATTTTATTGCTAAATATGCCCGAGAGGGGCAGTCGGACATTACGCCCCAGTTGTGGGATCACATCTATTGGGATGCCAAGAAACTGTTGATGAATCACTTGGACATTGAGGTACCGATGATTGCGGCGGTGAACGGCCCGGCCACGGTTCATGCTGAGCTGGCGGTGCTGTGTGACATTGTGATTGCATCAGATGACGCTGTCTTCCAAGACGCACCGCATTTCCCAAATGGCATCGTACCGGGCGACGGCGTGCACATTGTCTGGCCCCTCCTTTTGGGAGTGAATCGCGGCCGGTATTTTTTGCTCACTGGCCAGAAACTCTCAGCCCAAGAGGCGCTCACTCTTGGAGTAGTCAACGAAGTCATGCCACGTGACAGACTGCTCGCCCGCGCGTGGGAGCTGGCCGAGATCGTTGCCAAGCAACCGCCCCTTACCGTGCGCTACGCCCGCGTGGCTCTCACCCAGCAGATCAAGAAGCTGATG
>CAZXFE010000027.1:0-22271 GCA_964639795.1 uncultured Enterobacteriaceae bacterium
AAGCCCAGGTACGAAATAATTAGGAGAGCTGATCCTGAGCTCTCTTCCAGTCGGCACGGTCAGTGCAATCAGCGTGGGTCTATCTCCGTCTTGTGTTCCATCTCTTCTGAATCCCCTGCACGCCCTGGCACTCCATTTGGCATGAACGCTGCGCTCCTGGCGCAAAGAAAAGAGGGGTTATAGACTAACGCCCATGCAGACACGCTCAACACTATGCCCAGCCCCCTTGCCGACGGTTTTGCTGACTGTCCTTATTAGCGTACTTGACCCATTCTGCTGGGGTGCTGACGGCCACGCAGTTGCCGCAGCAGAGAGGATTGAGCCCAGCACACAGACAGAGGCGAGCTTTCGTCTTGTCGATGAGACCGGCAGCACCCTGACGGCGATCGGCGTAGATCCTTCCATCGATCCACCTCAAATCGATCTCATCCCTCAGGCCATTGTCACGGAACAGAACATCCTGCTCCTAGTTCTTCAGCAATCCGCTGCGGCCCGGCAGTCATGGCTGCTCTTTAGCCTTGTCAGCCTCGGTCTGCTGGTCTTGCTCACCAGTTTACCCATGGGGTCCAAGGGGTGCAGTCTAGTGGGCATCTTCTTTCCAGGCTGTGCTCTGGTCTTTATCTTTTTCGCGTACGACCATTGGACCCAGCTGGCTAGTCTGCAGCAGCAGCAGCATATTCTACAGAGTATTCTGCGGCAAGCGGCCCATCAGCCCCACGCACCGGAGTTTCTCGTCCGACTAGGGGCAACCATACACGTTGCATCCGCCCAGATGCAGACTGCCATTCATGTCTGCCTGGATATCCTCGTCTTGACAGCAATCTTCTTGCTCCGGTTGGTTGGGAAACAGCAGGATGCATAGTCTGCTCTTAGTAGACCCCAATATACTTGATTTTTCGGTCGAGGAGATGGCTCGGCGGGGCGACAGAGCCAGCATGGGAGTGTCCGCCATGGGCGGTCTAGTCTGAAACGCATGCTCGCACTGCACAGAAAAAACCGAGACAGCGCATACAACGAAGGTGAACGAAACCTTACTTCACAACGCCATCCTCAAGTAGCAGAGCAGCCTTGTTTTAAGGGTGGACTTCTAGGATTATATCAAGCCAGTGCGAAGAACACCGGATCTGAGCCTCACAATAGCCGGGTCTACCCTCGGTCGGCATACCGCTCACGACCAAGGTTAGTGTTTGTCCGGGGGCTAATGGGGTTAAGAGCAGCACTGTATCATTCCCATCAAGATACAGCGTGGCACGCAAGGTCTTGGTTTTATTTATGCGCATTTGTCACAGTACACCGCAGCGGACCACCAAGTGTCTCAACGCGAGCCGCAGGGTTGGGTATCGTCGTAGGACTCGCTGCGTCGGCCGCTGCGGCTACCAAGGATGTCCAGTTCAGAGAAAATAACCACGCAGAAACCACGAAAATAAATTTCAGGGGCAACATGCTCCGAGTAAACGGCACGAGGCGTGCCGTCCATACCACTCACCACACACTGCCATGATTTATCTGGAGAAATGACTAATGACGAGCCTCATATCCCCACCCCAGGCAGTCGTCAGGCGGCCATAGAGTCTGATACAACCGCTCGAATGGGCGACGCTATCTACGAGGTACCACTTATATCGCTTGGCATAGACCATCGCGCCACTTACTCTCAGAGACGAATTGGCGGGAATGACAATAGCATAGCTTTGCTGCCAAAGGGGCCACTAGGCCAGGAAGGGCTTCTTCTTGGCCACTTACAGAGCTGGATTATCTAGCGGCAGACCAACTCTGACCCGTCCGTGGGTTGCACCATTGACATCCCAGCTATGGGTGAAGTGACGCGTGGCGGTGCACATGTCGCGAAACGCACGTGCAATCGGATTGTTCATATACACGCCGCGTCCCCCGCCAGCGTCCCAAATCAAATTTGCAGCCTGAAACGCCAGCTTGCCAGCATATGCGCCAGCCGCACGATATTTAGTGCGCTGTTCGTGTGTCGGCAAATCCCCAGCTCCGAGAATCTGCATAATCTCGTCGCAGTTTCTGTACAGCAGGGCCTTAGCTGCTTCCACCGCTATGGTGGCTTCTGAAATTCTTGTGTGTTGCAGCACTTGATCGTGTAGGCCCTGGCCGGACATAAGCGCCACCCGACTCTTCACCTGCTCGACATAGTCGCGAACAATACCATCTGCAATACCGACTGATGCGCTGGAGATCAAAATGCCAAACGTCATATAGCTCGGCGAGCGGTACAGCACTCCTTGGTTAACCTTCCGCCCCGGGCTCTTGTCTCCGCCTTTTAGGTGTTTAATCGGTAATGTCATATGCATTGGAATAAAAGCGTTATCCACCTTGACATCATGGCTGGCCGATCCGCGCAGCCCGATGGTATCCCAGGTATCGAGGATTTCAAACTTTCCCTGGGGCAGGATAAAGTAGCGCTCTTCAGGGTTTCCGCCCGGTCCGTTTTCCACCATACCAGCGAACAGACACCAGTCACACGTCGTAACGCCGCTCACAAACGGAAACTGGCCGGACAGCACATACCCGCCCCGCACCCTGCGCGCGTTGCCCAGCAGTGGAATGAGGATACCGCTCAGCAGATTTTGCGGACTTGTCTTCCAGACTTCTTCTTGGGCGCGCTCAGGCCACTGGGCGACCATAAAATTGTGACCAATGTATTGAGCCAGACACCACGCCGTCGAACCACACCCTCTGCCTATCGTGGTCAGAATATCCACCATGCCGGACAAATGGGCCTCACAGCCGCCATAACGGGAGGGCTGGAGGATACGCGCGACACCGGATGCCCGAAGATCATGCCGGGTGTCATCCGACAGGCGTCGTATTTCATCAGTATGGGGTGCGCGCTGGCGCAAAATCGGTACTAACTCCTCAGCCCGCCGCACAAGCGCCTCCCGAGAGCCGACGCGTAGATAGCGTTTGCGAGCTTTGTGTGCTGTCGCCTTTACGTATGGCTTCTGCATGATGTGCTCCCCTCGTCTTGTATGAATGGTATTCGGACAAGAGGCAAGGTCGCAACCGTGCGCCGCGTCTCCCTTGCAGCGTTACCGACAATTGCGTTAGGTTCGAGCTCTTAAAAAAAGGGAGTACATCACATGGCCATTACAACGCTTACGCATCATTTTGATTATAAAAGCCCCTACGCCTACTTGGCCCAAGAAGAAACCTTTCAGCTGGAAAAGGAATTTAACGTCAGCGTGGACTTTCTTCCGCTCACTTTGGACATTCCCCAATTTCTGGGCTCTGCCCAGGTGGACGAGACCGGCAAGGTCATGGATGAAGAGCGCAATCCGCATCAGTGGCGGCGGGTGAAATATGCCTATATGGACTGCAGGCGTGAGGCCACGCGGCGCGGGCTGACCCTTCGTGGCCCACGCAAGATTTTTGATTCCTCACTCAGCCACATCGGCATGCTATACGCCAAGAAGCAGGGCGATTTTCAGCCGTATCATCAGGCCGTATACGAGCGGTTCTGGAGGCGTGAGCTGGACATCGAAGACGCCACGATCCTGCAAAACGTATTGGAAGAAGTCGGAATCGATGCCGCCGGGTTTCTCGACTATCTGAACGGCGAAGGCCGCCAAGAGTACGACCACATACAGACCCGGGCAGAAAACGCCGGTGTGTTCGGCGTGCCGAGCTATATCGTGAACGGGGAACTCTTTTGGGGCGCTGAGCGCTTGGTCCGCGTGCGCGAACGGCTTGCAGCATAGGAGGGCGTCCAAAGAGTCCACCCTGGGCGTCGCCCGGCTGCAACCCGCGTGGCCAGCGTTGCCCTCCATCGCACAGTGGCTATCGCTGCCTCGGGTGCCTCGGGCACGCCGCTTTCGCGCCGGCTTTGTCCACAGAGGCTTTTATTGGACGCCCTCTAACTAGACGCGTTTTTCTCTGGCTCCTGCCCTAAAAGAGTGCTACGGTTCAGAGCCAAAAAGGAAAGGACATTCGGTTTCATGCTTGTCACTCTCGCAATTATATTTGCCGTTCTGGCTGTATACTTTGTCTGGTATCAGGGCAGCGGACAAGCGCATAGTGTCCACTCCTATTTCTTCAACGCCGTCAAAGTCTACGCTTTGCTTGGCGAAGAGGATGCCAAAATCGCCGCGCTCGCGGCAGGCAAGGTCGCAACCCCACGCCAGCGAACTATCATGCTCGACTATCTGAACAGCCGCACCTCAGGATTACTGTTAGAAACAGAAGAGGACAATGCCGGCCAAAACCCCCTCCTGGTCGTAGACCGTCTCTTACAGCTGAAGACGGCTATTACCACACAGCACGATCCCACTGGTGATGTGAGCCAAGAAAAACAGTGGCTCAACGACCACAATCAAGCCTACCTCTATGCGCTTGATCGTGGCGATCCAACGGTTTTCGTTGCCCAACATCCGGATCTCTTCTCCACCCAAACAGACGAGCAGGTCATTGCTAAAAACGACGAGTCGCTCTGACACCACGCCCTACTCAGCACCAGTCATTGCAACAACCGTCGCTCGCCCCCGCTGGCTTCTGCTCAGTCTTGCGGTTGCGATCATTTTTATAGACGCCGTCGGCTACACTCTTATCATTCCAGCGCTCCCGACTTTGGCCCAAGATTTAGCCCTGGGTGAAACACGCGTCGGGGCGCTGTACGCATCATATGGCCTGATCTCTCTCCTGCTGTATTTACCCTTTGGGCTGCTGGTCGATCGCTGGGGCGAACGCAGCCTGCTTACAGTCGGCATGCTAATCCTGGGCTGTGTCTCACTCGGATTTTGGCAAGCGACCGGTTTCGGCTCCCTGCTCGGATGTCGGTTTGGCCAGGGGATAGCCGCCTCGGCAACTTGGGCCGCCGCCTTGCCTCTGGCTGCCCGAATTGCGACAAAAGAACGGCGTGGGGTTGAAATGAGTATCATCACCATGGCCTTCAGTATTGGCGTGATCGCTGGGCCGGCCTTAGGGAGCTTGGGGCAGGTACGCGATCCCTTCTTATACTTTGCCTGGCTTCCTTTTGCTTTGGCCGTGTGCATTTTTATCCTGGTACCTGTACGCTCTGAGCCTCCAGCCCGTCCTCCCCATATTCCCCATTCTGCCTCACCCATTTCCTTGCGCGACGGGTTACAGCGAAAACTCGTCTGCGCGTGCTTAGTCATTCTGGTAACGTGTGCCACTATCGGTGCGATCGAGGTGCTGCTTCCCCTGCAATTCGCTCATATGGGTTGGTCCCGCCAAGAAATCGGCCTGTTCTTTTCGGGTTGGGGACTCGCCATGTTTTTCATCCAGCCTGTGATTGGATGGTGGTCAGACCGACGCGGTAGGCAGGAACCCATTCGATTGGGTCTGCTTACTACGGCTGGCCTTGTACCAACACTGTTTTATGCTCTTGATTCAGTGTGGCTTTTACCTCTTGCAGTTGCCACAATTATTGCCCTCTCGTCCGCCCTCGTCCCGACCCTGCCCCTCATGGTGGACAATCTGACCGAAGGACAATCCGGCAGAGCCTTTGGTTTCTACAATATGGCCTTTAGTCTTGGCATTGTGTTCGGGCCGTGGGCCGGCGGGTATGCTACTGAGCATTTCAATATTCTCTGGGCAGCGGGCCTCTTGGTGCTTCCCGTTATAATGATGGTTCCTGCTCTGCCGTATTTCCTGCGAGACGCGAGAGGGGAAGCGCCATACACTGAATAGTCGTGAAGCATTGCCAAACAGAAATCTGTCTGTATGCTTCCTAGCAGAAGCACCTTACGTTCACGGAGGAATAGCCTGTGGCACAAAGACACACCGTTCTTGAGTCTCCAACCTACGATCTTGAAGACATCTTGGCGGTCAATGATGTGTACCATCAGCGCGGCTGGACTGACGGCCTGCCCATCCTGCCACCTACTGCAGATCTAGTTTATGCTTGCTTGGATGTAGCGGGGTTAGCCCCGCATGACATCATAGGAGTAGAGTCGGTGCGCCAGCGAACCATTACGGCAGAGAAAGTCGCAATCAATGCGATCATGGCCGGTTGTCTCCCCTCCTATATGCCCGTAGTCGTGGCGATTCTCAAAGCGATGTGTCAGGAAGCATTCAATCTGCATGGCAGTACGGCCAGCACGGGCGGCAGCGCACAGTTCATCGTGATCAACGGTCCGATCCGGCAGGCGATCGGTCTGAATGCCACCCATAACGTCTTGGGCAATAGCAACCGTGCCAATGGCAGCATAGGCCGAGCTATTCGCCTGATCCTGATCAATATACTAGGCTGTATTCCTGGCCAACTGGACCGGGCCACGCTCGGTCATCCGGGAAAATTCACGTTTTGCATTGCCGAAGATGAAGAAGACAGTCCATGGATTCCCTTGGCTCAAGAACGCGGCGTTCCCCCCGGAACATCTGCGGTAACGGTCATGGCCGGAGAATCCCCACATCAGGCGATGAATGAATGGACGCGCGATCCGGAAGAGATTGTCGAGACCTTTGCCGCAGCAATACGGCATAATATGTTAACGTATTCGATCTGGGCTGGGAATTATGCCTTGATCCTTCCCAAACAACTGCGCGAGCTGATTGCAGCTTCCGGCTGGCAAAAAAAAGACATTCAGGAATATGTCTATCGCTCAGCCCGCGTCGTCCGGCGTGATTGGGCAACCGTAGGCAAACGGCAGATTGTGAATATGGGCAAAGGGGCTGATCAAAAATTTAGGGCCCTGCGTTCGCCGGATGATCTACTGGTAATTGCAGCGGGGGGGCCAGCTGGTGGATTTGGGGCAATTATTCCCCCTTGGCTCGGCTCGCGGGCGCAGGCGATAACACAAATTATTGAAACCCCGTAAAGGAGGAAACATATGACCCTGCACGTTCTCGATCCCACCTTTGACGGCCAGCAGCCAACACAAGAAACGGTTTCTCGTTTGAGCTCGCTGTCCGGACGTACGGTGGGCCTGCTCGACAACGGCAAACTGAATGTCAATACGCTGCTGAATCACATGGAGGAGTTACTGCGCTCGCAACACGGCGTCATCCAGGTGGTGCGGCTTTCAAAGCCCGATGCCAGCCGCCCCGTTCCGGATGATGTTATTGCCAAGATGGCAGACTGTGATGCCATGATCTCCGCGGTGGGGGATTGAGGCAGCTGCTCGTCGTGCAGTTTGCACGACGCCATTACAGCGGAAAAGGCTGGTGTAGCCGCTACCGCCATTATTACGGACCGATTTGAACCCACGGCGAAAGCCATGGCCAAGGTGCAGGGGCTGCCGGACTATCCATTTGTCGTCATTCCGCATCCCATCGCCAGCAATCCCGACACCCTCCTACGCGAGAAGGCCGAGGACGCCGTGCGGCAGTGCGTAGAGATTTTGTTACAGCGCTAGTGTATCGAACTAGTGTATCTGGATATGAGGTTGGACTGTATGAGGAGACACGCCATGTCTGCGTTCCGTCTTATTTGCATTTGGTCGGCTTTGTTTGTTCTTGGCAGCTCTGCTCAGGCTCAACGCGACTTCAGCGACGTCGAGATCACGACAAGGCAGGTCAATGCCACCATCTACATGCTGCACGCCAACTGGGGCACAGGAAATATTGCGGCTTCGATTGGAGAGGACGGCATTTTGATTGTTGATGATCAATTTGCCCCACTCGCCGAGAAAATCGATGCGGCCTTGACCGCCGTCCAGCCTGGACCGCTCAAGTTTATCTTGAACACGCACTGGCACGGTGATCATACCGGCGGCAATGTAGAATTTGGTCCGATAGCACCAATCATTGCTCATACCAATGTACGCAAACGTCTCATGACTGACCAGCGGGTTTTTCAGAATACGATCCCAGCAGCTCCCAAAGCTGCCTGGCCGGTGGTGACGTTTGATACCTCAATTTCAATTCACTTTAATGGCGAAGAAATCAAAGTCCTACACTTTCCGCACGGCCACACAGACGGCGACAGTATTGTCTTCTTCACCACAGCAAACGTGATCCATATGGGCGATCACCTTTTTGTCGAGCGCTTCCCATTTATTGATTTAGAAAACGGAGGGACGCTGCAAGGCTATACCCAGAACGTCAAGAGCGTGATTGACCAAGCAGCCACTGACGTCAATATTATCCCCGGTCATGGTCCCCTCTCAACGCTCGACGACCTCAAGGCATCTCACCAGATGTTAGTCGAAACGACGTATGCTGTTCAGCAGGCCATCTCGGCGGGCAAGAGTCTGGATGGCATTAAAGCGGCCGGAGTCCCTGAGGAATGGCAGTCGTGGGGCGGCGGGTCAATTTCGACGGACCAGTGGCTAACCCTGGTGTATCAGAGTTTGACGACGAGTCGGTAACGTGGACGACGCTGTGGCTCACGCTTTTCCACTCGAACCATCGCCTGAAGACATGCACCGCCTGGTTGACCAGGCCATGGCGTATATCACCGCCCATATTGACTCGCTCCCGAATCAACCCGCGGCCAACACGGAAGGCGGAGCGGAACTCGCGCGCAGCTTGAGAGAAGACCTGCCCGAACAGGGACAACCTTATCACAAAATCCTTGAATTTTTATTTCAGACGGCAATTCCCACCAGCTTCAACTGTGCGGGGCCAGGCTATCTGGCCTATGTCCCCGGCGGCGGCATCTTCCATGCCGCCGTTGCCGATCTGATCAGTAACGCAGTCAACCGATACGTCGGAGTGTGGGCCGCAGCCCCAGGTTTGGCCCAACTTGAAGCCAATGTCGTCCGTTGGTTCTGCGATATTGTGGGCTATCCCCAATCTGCCGGTGGCTTTCTCACCACAGGCGGCTCGCTGGCAAATTTCTCGGCAATCTTTACGGCTCGTCGCGAGCGTCTGCCCGACAACTTTCTCTCGGGAACAATCTACACCTCGGAACAAACACATCATTCGGTCCAAAAGGCGGCGCTCTTGGCCGGCTTTCCGCCGCATACCATCCGTGCGGTTCCGACCGATGTCCACTACCGTATTCGTCTCACTGCCCTGCAGCAGCAGATTGAGACGGATCGTCATTCCGGCCAGAAACCATTTCTCATTGTCGGGAACGCGGGTACGACCAATACCGGAGCCATTGATGATCTCAACGCTTTGGCTGACGTAGCGCAGCGTGAAAGCCTGTGGCTCCATATTGATGCAGCCTATGGTGGATTCTTCATGTTGACTGAACGTGGCAAGAGCCGCTTGGCCGGTCTCCAGCGAGCAGACTCGATCACGCTGGATCCCCACAAGGGGCTGTTTCTTCCTTTTGGAACAGGATCATTGATTGTTCGAGATCAAGACACCCTCAGACGCGCGCATAGCGGGGACGCAGCCGCCTACTTGCCCAGCATGCAGGATGATCCGGATTTTATAGACTTCTGCCAGATCTCGCCTGAATTGTCTCGTGATTTTCGTGGGCTACGAATCTGGCTACCATTCAAACTGCACGGCATTGAGCCGTTTCGTCAGGCACTTGAAGAAAAAATAGACTTAGCCGAATGGGCAACCACACAGCTGCGGACAATGACAGACATAGAAATTGTCGCTGAACCCCAACTGTCTATCGTTGCCTTTAGGCTCAAGCGACCTGGATTTGATACGCCTGCATTAAATCAACTGAACCAGAGACTGCTCAACGCAATCAACAGCCGCAAGCGCGTCCTCCTCACAGGAACGTTGCTCTGCGACCAAACAGGGGACCCGGTCGGCGACCAATTTGTCATCCGTATTTGTGCCCTGTGCTTTCGGACTCATTACGATCGGGTGGAGATGTGTTTGGAAGATATTCGAGCAGCCTGCCGAGAGGTGGAGGCTGCGTGCCCTCGGTCTTTCCCGCCACACGCTTGACCACGGCCCTGAGTAAGGCTTGATCGAGAATATTGGCGAGCTGATCAATATTGGCTATAGGAGGGATATCAGTCGATTCGCGGGTCGAAAACTGTTTTATCTTTTTTTCGATTTCCACCGCGAGTTTGACAGATTTTTTTGCGTCAAGACTGTTAGATGGAATGCATCGGTCGAGCTGAATAGACGGATCGGCTGTGTCATCTTTTTTACGTAAGATCAACTCTAAGCTACATACATTGCCTTTGGCGTGAATCTCCACGCGCGTAATATTTCGCAACAAAAAGCTACGCGTCTCCATTTTTGTTTCGTTTACGCCCCACACACGCGCCTTATCCTGTGTAATCGCAACCCGCTGGTTGGTGACGAGCAGGAAGTGCTCTTTTACACCATTCGCTGTGATCTGGATGGCCTCACCCTGACCAAGAAAACCGTCAATCGTACGACGCAACTTAGGATTGCTACTCTTTTCAACGGTAACCCTATACATTCAGGACGCCTCCTTCTCGCCCCGAGGAAACCAGTGGGGAATTGCGTCCCAATTTTTACCCTGCCGCCTTATTTCACCCTGCTTGACTGTTGTGCGCTTCGTGTGAGATAGGACACTCAAGCGTTTACGCCCAGCAGCTAGGCATCAGAGGAGCCTGCATATGAAGGGGACTGCGATCGGACTCGTCGTTGGAAGCTTTATCTGCTTTATGCAGAGCTTCGAATACTTTCGTCAAAGCGACCCTAAAGGTCTGGTGATGTTGGGAATTGGGGGAGTGTTCCTCTTCTTGGCCAAGCACGCCTGGGATAAAAAGCTTGGCGAGCAAGACGATTAGCAGTGGTCATTAACACGCTGAGCAGGCTGATCCACAGGGATCACATGTAGCGTCAGCCCGTGGACTGCTTGTACCAGCACCCGAGTACCAGCCGGTAGTAGGCGTCCGCCTGAGATCACTTTAGTCCGCCATAGTTCACCGTTCACCCGTATATAGTCCAGCGGACCAGGAGTCTGTTGCAGTTCACCAACGCTGCCAATCAACCGCTGTGCCCCGGTTTTGGCACCAGCTTCATAGGCATGTTTCAGGAACGGATACAGGGCAAAGTCCTTCGCCACCCAAACGGCAGCCAGTCCAGCAGCCGCCCACACCGGCATCGCTAACCAAATATGCGTAGCGGAGAGAACAATTGCACATATGAGCCAACCAGGAATTTGGATCAGCGTATACCGGGTAAAGGTGGTCATGATCTACTCATAGCCTCCTGCCCTCATCCATCACACGACAAAACAGATTGACCTGCTCCATTTGGGCTAAGGATAAACACTGCGTCCGGGCTAGGGCCGGGTTGGCCACAACGATGGCGAGACTTTGAGCGCGGGACAGCGCCACATTGAGGCGGTTTTTATTAAACAGAAAATCAATGTCGCGTGGAGAGCCCTCGCCTTGACTGGCACACATAGACAGAATGACAACCGGGGCTTCTTGGCCTTGGAATTTATCCACAGAGCCCACCCTGGCGTGAGGACCTAACGCAGTCTGGAGTTTGCGTACTTGCATGTTGTACGGTGCGACAAAGAGGATATCAGACAGCTGCAGTTGTCCGCACAACTGCCCCTGGGTGTCCGTCAGTTCTCGCCCAAGCAGCTCATCAACCAACTCGCAAATCAGACCGACCTCTTCACCGCTGCCTTGTATGTTGCCCACATGTGTAACCGGGACAAAAAGCAGGCCTGCTTCTTGTGTGACGTATTCTCCCCCAGTTCCGCCAGTATTGGGGAGCAAGACACGGCGTTCGGCCGTCTGCGCTGCGGCCTGGAGCCGGCCTTCATACACAGCATCAGAGAGAAAGTGACACACACTGGGATGGAGTCGCCACGTCGTGCCCAAAAAGAGCCCCATATCGGCTGGGATGGTGGCTCTTCCCTCTAATAAGTATTCAAGAATGGACAAGCCACTCTCTCCCGGATGGGAACCTTGGATGGGCTGGCCGAGCTGCATCTGATCGCCAACAAGAATGATGTTATCGGTCGCTGCGGCCATGCCGATCAGGTTGGCGACCGAAACCTGGCCCGCCTCGTCAACAAATAAATACTCCAGGCTGGCCCGCATGCCAGGGTCACTAAAAGCCCAAGCCGTCCCACCCACGAGCTGGACCTGGTCGAGTCGTGGCAGCGCGTCCCTGACTCGTTCGACATACAGGGCTTCCGGGCACAGTTCAAAAAACCCGTCTTCCTCAGACCCACCGATTTTTAAACACGCCAGCCGTCCGGCTCGCAGCTCTTTACATTTGCGCATCAGGTTGAGGATGGCAGCATGACTATTGGCCGTAATCCCAACGCGCTTGCCGTGATCCAACAAAGCAAGGATCATGCGGGCAGCGGTGGTTGTTTTGCCGCTGCCCGGTGGCCCCTGCACGCACAGGGTTGAGTGATCAAGAGACAAAACAAGCCGAGCTGCTGCATCACCCGGATCTTCGTCTGGGGCGACAAGCTCATTCCTTACCTGATCAGAAGAAGACAGGCCGGAGAGGAGCCCGTCCTGGCTCAAACGTGGCGGACAACGCAGAACAAAATCTTTGAGCGCAGGCGACAGAACGTATTTTTCCTGCCAGGCCAGCGTAACTTTTAAGACTGCACCTTCAATCACCTTGGCCGAGACGTGTTCATCCGGAATCAGCGACAGCCGCTCGGGCGGCGTGCCGTGTGGGAATTGTTTCAGCTTACTTGGACCAAACTTCAGACAGATGCGCCCGCGCTCTCGGTCCAAAGCATGAATCGGGACTTTCATGTCCAGATCATGTGCAAAATAGCACTGCCCATCAACGTCGAGCTTCGTGTCTTGATCCGGCTCAAAGCCATACCAAAATCCTTGGGAGCGTTTGATCTGTTCAGACGGCTGCGACAGCCGGGCCATGCCGCCCAGGCAGTTGACATCCTCGACCAACTCCGCCTCGGTCATAGCGTGACGATCAAACATCGCCCACCAGCCGGGTTTTTCTTCTCGTCGGTGAAATTCCAGCATATGTCCGAGCAGCTCTTGTATGTGCCAATGCTCTGCATGTGTTGCGCGTTCCAGTATAGGAGGAATCTCTTCTATCAGCGTCCGCGCAAGTGCATGCGGCGACGCGGGATCCCCAAGCAGATCTGCCTCATCCGCTCCCTCGGTCACGCCCTCGACCTCGTCCTCATCTTGACTCTCGTGTTTCGGGCTCCACACAATACCAGCCTCGCGCTGGCGCTCGCGGAGCCACGTGGCGAGCTGCCACGTTGATTCACAATCATCCCGATTATATACGCGGATCGCCTGGAGCAACGGCGATACCGACCAGTCGCCAGGCTCTCCACTCTCCAACCAACGCGCATAGCCAACGATGGAGTCAATCGCACTCGTCACATCACCTGAGCGCCTTGGCCGATACAAATGCTCCAGGTTTTTAATAGAATAGTGTGGCTCGCCAACGCGTAGGCCTTGCTGAACAATAGTATACAGGTCAACAAAGACCTCACGCCGCAGCAGCATGTCTACTTCGACTTCTCGGCTACCGTAGCGTCCCATCAGTCGTCGCAGTGCCGCGATTTCATAATTGGCGTAGTGGTAAATATGCATGCTCGGGTCGACCCGCCAGCGGGCATAGACCCAATCTACAAAATCGCTGAACGCGCGGCGCTCTTCGTCAGCGTTATGTGCCCACCAGTCATTAAACATGACGGCATCATTATGAATCGAAACGGCACCGAACAGATATTCAAGCCCGCCTTCAACGAGAGGATAGCCCTCCATGTCAAAAAACACGTCGCCGGGTGAGGCTGAGGGGAGAAGCCCGAGTCCTCGGACAGGCTGTGAGGATTCGGGAATCAGAATACGATACGTCGGGCGTTCGGTATCGGTTGAAACGAGCTGTAGGTAGGCTTGCTCTTTAAGCCGGGCTAAGACCGCATCATCGAGTTTGGGTACGTGAGCAAGGCTGCTTTCGGCCAGCGCTTGGAGAGTTGTTATTCCGGCAGCGTTCAGTTTTTGGATCTGGCCCACAGTAATTTTGGCAACCCGACTAAGATGGTCGGCGGCATCGAGCAGGCGGGCGGCAGCGGAAGACCAGCGTCCATAGCTTCCTCCCAACTCAGGCGCTGGCTGCTGCTCTGGATCAAAGTGCTGCAGGAACTCAAGAAAGCCCTGTTTGAGAGCACCATAGTAGTAAATATAATCGGCAGTCCGAAAACGGGGCTGTTCTCCAGATCCGACCAAGAGGCAGACATGCTCTGGATGTCTGGCCTGAACGACTGTTAAGAGATCCACATAGCAACACAACTGGATCAAGAAGTCAGGGCTGGGATGATGAGCCAATTTGGCATCCCACACCTCGTAGTGATACTCCCCCAAGTCAGATGTGCCATCGGTACGAACCAAAAAATCCGGCTGGCCTATGAAAGAGCCGTGGACCGCATCGTGGGCGAGACGACCCTGATAAATAACCTCTCGGCCGGATCGCATTGCCGCCACTGTTGCGCCCGTCCGCACTGCGCCTTCAGGCGGCACATAAATATCTCGTCCCGCCCGTCGGAATTGCTCCAGACAGGCTTGTTCGTGCTGTCGCCCTCGTTCTGCCAGTACGGTCAGTTCCGGCGGGTCAGGATCTGGTTGGGCCAGAGCCGGGTGATCGAGCGCGAACCGCGACATCCAGGTCGCAAACGGCGAGGCCAGAAACTCGAGGAGATCAGCCGGACTATAGCGGATGAGTCCGCTGCGCGTGTGCATGCCGTCGCCCTTTTGAAGGTGTTACTCTAGCACTGCGCCACGAAAAACTGGCAACACTGCCTGTCCTAACAACGTCCGTGTTGCCAACAGAGCATGTAAAGAAACACCTGTATGAAATTCTTCTTTGGCGCAGACAAACTCGGGATCATCTTCCTCCCGTATCTTGTTCTCCAACTCAGACTGGCCAGACTGATCAGCGTGGCCAGTCTGGTCGATTTGGCTCAGCAGCAGACGCACGCCATATCGTTCTTCCACTGACCAAGCCCGGTCTTGGGATACCGCACTCCTGAGGGAGTCGTTCACTAAGAAAAAAGAAACATGCTCTTGGAGGGCCATAGACTGGAGCACGATATAGTCCGCCTGCCAACGAGGGTTCAAATACACACGGCCCTCAAGATGCCAATCAGCGACCGTCCCGAGCCGAAAAGCCACAGCCACGACCCAGATGCCTTCCTTACCTTGATAGCCGATATATTTTAAGAGAAACGATCGAAGCGGGCGGCGAAACGAGAACAATTCATCGACGCGCATCGCGAACGCAGTCTCACCATGAGCGCCATTCTGGTTCGTTGTTACCAAAACGGGACTATACAAAGGGGTCTGTCGGAGTGCTTCCGCCGAAGCTGGAGTAAAGTGGGCTTTCATTGGCCCCAGTCTTATCGTGTGTTGAGGTCAAGAGCTAGCAGGAGTGGAGAGTAAGAGCAGACTGGATCTCTATTGCGAGAAACTGGCTAGTGGGAGACCACGAATGGGACACGTGCACGCGTTCCACATCCTCTTGCTGAGTCTTCTTTTTCTTCTCCTGACGATCGCCACAAGCGCGGCAGGGACCATTCCAGTCTGGGATGACAAAATGAGTGAGGACTGTTCGCTTACACTGGATATCACGCTCCAATGCTGCATTCAGCATGAGCAAGCCTATTATTTGAGGGGGAGTAGGCCTGATCGTCACAGTGCAGATGTGGCTTTTCGCCAATGTCTCCAGGACGAAGGCTGGCCGGTCTTAAGTTGGGTGTCTTATGGCGCGGTCAGAATTGGCCGACATCCCATTGTCCCATCATGGTTTCTGTGGGGCTTCTGGCTGCTATACGCTTGGGGCCAATACGATCAACAGCCCGCTACTCCGGCAGCCCCGAATGAGCCGTCACCGCCACCCCTAACACGCGGCAGAGCCCAGCAGCCGACGGCCGCAAGACCGCTTGCTGACCCAAGAGCAGGTAACCTTTCTGCTGGAGCAGCAAACGGCGCGCTCTTAGTCGAACAGGAGGTGTTGACCGAAACCGCCCTCGTCAAAGCCCTCTACCAACAGGCCCAATCAACGAGACGCACCGCCAGGCGCTGGGACGAACTTGTCTCCTCCCAGCGCCTCACTCAAGAAAATCTCGCAGCCGCCACCCTGGAGGCCAAAAAACTCGCCAGTCGGTAGAGGCCGTGTTCATTGACCACCATGACATCAGCAAGCAGGAAATGGGGAAAGTGCTCAACGCCTTCTCCAGCTGCCTGCTTGTGGAGTATAGCGAGCAAGCGGAATTCCACCCTCCCCTGACCCGCAACCTCGGCTCCAAGTACCTCAAGGCCAACTATTGGATCCCGCTCACCGCCACCGCCGAGAGCGTCGAGGTGTTAATCGACGATCCCCACTCCTTCGAAAAGTTGGAGGATATTCGGCGCCACATTGATGCCAGCGAACGCGGGGACGACCCGAATGAAGCAATTGCCTCCCTATCCAACATCCTGGGCCAGTTGGAAGAGGAAGAGGAGGTCGCTGTCGGCAATTATGGATTGAGTATTCGAGAAGCAGAGCTTGAGACGATTGTTGACAAATTTGTCCAGTCGAGCAAAACCAAGACCGGCGCGGGGGCCACGGGACTCGGCTTATCGATTAGTCGAGAGATTCTCGCTGCTCATCATGGGTATCTCTGGGCACAGAATAAGCCCGAGGGCGGTGTGCGCTCTCTTTTCAGCCTCCTGTTGGCCGAACCAGAGGACGCACTAATTTACACGTCCCGGTTCCCTGCTTTGAACCGATCGAGGCGACCGGCCAGCACCTGCGCCACCGGAGCCATGGGTTCGAGCTTCTCAAACAGAATCTTCAGAATTGCCGTCATAGGGGTCGCCAGCAGCATACCGACCATGCCCCACAACATGCCCCACACAATAAGGGCCATGAGAATCACTATCGGGTGAAGGTCGAGCGCCTCGCCCATCACCTTGGGCTCAATGACATTGCCGATGGCAAATTGAATAAGCCCTGGCAGGACGATGGCCAGGGCCGCGCTGCTGACTGAAATATCGGGACTCATGACTACGACTGGGAATGGCAGCAAAGTCGCAATTATCGATCCCACGCTCGGGATAAAATTCAACAGAAAAGCTAACAGACCAAAAACCAGAGCCAGATCAATACCGAGGACTGCCAAAGTGAGGCCGACCAAACCTCCAGTCGCAAGCGAAATGACCCCTTTTGTCACAATATAATGCTGAATCTTCGCTTCGATGGCTGTCCAGGTAGCGCCAGCTATTTCTTCTCGGCTTGCTCCCCCCAAGATCAGGTAGAGGACAAAGATCAGGACCAGCAGCCCCTGAGACAAAATTCCAACGACTGCGTTGGTTGCGTTGAGCAATATGCTACTAACGTTTCCGATCGACAGCTGTGTAAGCAGATGTCCATCAGTCAGCACATTCCCTACGGGTAACACAGCTGAAATTCTTTCAACGAGCATTTCGATTTGGTGTTGATAGGCATCTGCGTTGTCCTGCAACTGGCTCACCGAGGTGGAGACCAATAGGCCTAGGCCGCTCAGGACGGCTCCGCCTAGGACGAGTGTCGAGCACACTGCCACAGGACGTGGCAGGTGGAGTTGCCGGACCTGCAGTTCAATGAGGGGTAATAAGCCGTAGGCGATAAAAACGGCGAAGACAAAGGGGACGAGGACCGGGCGTAGCCAGTACAGGACGGCACCCACCGCCGCAGTGCTCAGAATGAGCAAACAGACGGTCTGAATACGTTGTTCACGTTGCGCGTGGTTCATCCAAAATAGACCGATAGACCATTGCCCAGCCAAGAGAGAGGAAAGACAGTTGAGAAGAGAACTGTTGAGACAACGAGAGCGGCATCTCAACACAAGCAGAGAGTCATGAATACGCCCTACGGTTGTACGTCTTTGAGCAGTCGAACGACGGCGAGATAGCCTTTGCCAGTGGCTACGGCTTCGGGGGTCCAGCCGTCTCCGCTTCCACCGTTCACATCCGCCCCTTTTTCCAATAACGCTTCGACTATTTTCGGTTGGTTATTATAGGCTGCATAACGCAGCGGGGTGTAGCCATCGTTATCTTCAACATTGAAATCGGCACCAGCTTCGAGCAAAGCGCTTACGATTTCGAGATGTCCACCCGTAACCGCGTAGCGGAGCGCGGTTCCCCCACGTTGGTCCTTGGCATTGAAATCTATGCCGGCTTCTAGAAGGAGCTGCACGGCTGTCAAATCGCCCACCGCGGCCCTGCTCCGAAACGCCGCTGGACTATATTCTACATTCCATGCAGCCAGTTTGGATTGCCCATCCTGTCCCGGTGTTGGGCTACACCCGGCGACCACGACAATCAGACCAACGCAGGCCAAGCAAGTGTAAATTATTCGTTGACGTAACATCAGCCCCCCTTTCCGACTCGTGCACCAGACTCATTTAGTACCCGGTACGTCCTATCATAACAGCCTGGGTTCCAGACAACTGAAACGGCCGCCTGACTTGCCCATATCAACTACCAGTCCGGCCAAGACGGGCAAGTGCCCCTCAGCTGAAAAGTCCTGCAATAAGTCCGGCTAAAAATCTTAAAAAACCCCTACGAAAAACCCTCTCGAATTCTCCCGGGGAGACTCTCTAGACTGAGTAAAAGGCCCGCGTGCATGCACTTACAGCAAATTTTTCAGACTCTGTCTCAAGCGGTCACGTCTGAGGACTAATCACGGCGTCCTCTTCTTTGATCATGATAATGTGAGAATACAGCTCATAGTCCCCGGTCCCGAAATCCACCTCGAGCCGCTCCTCAAAGCCGTTCTCATGCGGACACAGTACCTTGCGCGCCCGCAGGGTTTTCATCTTAGATTGATGTCCGAGTGGACGGTCAGAAAAACAGATCCCCTGTCCGGCCACCTCAAGCTGGTAGTCGATCTTCCCGCCACTGTCTGTGTATGCTCGGGCTTCTAGTTGTTTGTTGGCTGGATTGAGTCCAACTACGACAAAGGCGTCATGGACGTCAACCTGCCCATCTTTAAGCGGATAGGCAACACTCATGCGAAGCGAGAGAAATTGTCCACCTGCCTGCCACGCGCCATCAACGTCCTTTTGGAATTGTCGGCTTCCTTTCAGATACTTACCTTCGCCCTGAAAGTGCCCGACTAGAAACCCAAGGTCTTGCAAACGCGGATCCTGTTCTTTTGGACCGTGAACGAGCTTTTCAGGCGGGGGAGTATCCATCATTCGCTGCCATCGCTTCCATGCCGGTATACTTCTGCCGGAATTGCTGGCACTGAAATAAACCTAGTCAGTAGGCTTGGCAGCGCGCAGCGGAATAATTTGTAGTGCGCCGGTCTCGGGGTTTTCCCCTAATACAACATCTACCCCATACACAGCGCGTATGGCTTCAACAGTCAAGATGTCTTGAGGTGGCCCAGCCGCATATACCTGCCCAGATATGAGCAGCGCCACGGATGTACACACCGTCGCAGCCATATTGAGATCGTGCAGCACGGTTATGATAGTGACGCCTTGTTGGACCAGCATCGTCAATACATCGACTACTTCAAACTGGTGACGCAGGTCCAGGCCGGTTGTCGGCTCGTCCAGTAAGAGAAAGGCCGGTTGCTGGGCGAGCGCTCTCGCCAGCATCACCCGTTGAAATTCACCGCCCGACAGCGTCATGACGTTCCGGTCTGCAAGACAGGTAATTTCCGTCAGCTCCATGGTCTGCTCAACAATCCGTTCATCTGCCTTGCTTTCGTTTTGCCAGCGCTCAAGAAACGGCGTGCGGCCCATGGCAACCACCTCTCTCACCCGAAAAGGAAAGGATAGAACTGTACGCTGTGGCAGAAAGGCCAGCTGCTTTGCCCGCTCACGTGTTGACCATTGCTCTAAATTCTTACCCTCGAAAAGAACAACCCCAGACGAGGCAGGCAACACGCCGGCCATTATCCGGAGCAATGTCGATTTGCCTGCACCATTTGGACCCAGGACACCGACCCAATGCCCGTTAGAAACATCGAGACTAACACCGTCCAGAATCAGCGTGTGATCTGGAGTATAACGCACCTGTTCGAGTGAAAAGGCCAAATCGGTCATATTCGTTATACCGGATTACGCTGATTTTCATCCTGTCTAAACAGGAGATGTAAAAAGAGTGGCGCTCCGACAACGGCCGTAATAACGCCCAGTTGAAGTTCTTGGGACGGAATGACAATCCGTGCAAATAGATCACACCAGACAAGGAATACGGCACCGCCTACCGTCGCACCAGGCAGGAGGAGACGATGATTCGGGCCGAGGACAAGGCGCATCATATGAGGAATCACCAGGCCAACAAAGCCTATGGTTCCAGCGATGGCGACAGCCGCCCCGGCAAGCAGGGAAGCAAATACGAGCAAGAGTCGTTTAGCATACTCGACATTCAGCCCCAGGCTCATCGCCGTCTCTTCACCAAGCAGTAGAACATTGAGGTCGCGACTCAAAAAAAAGGCAGGCACAAAGCCGATTACCACAAAGGGGAAAACCATCTGGACATGTGACCAGCCCCGCCCGTCGAGGCCGCCCATCAGCCAGAAAAAAATCTGCCGAGAGATTTCATAGTCCTGAGCCAAACTCAGAACCAATGTGGTCAGCGAGCCCCAAATAGCGTTCATGGCGATTCCGACCAGCAGCAGATTAGTAAGCGAGGTCCCGCCTTGGCGGGAGGCAAAAAGGTAGACGCCAAAGGCCGAGATAAGCGCGCCGGCGAATGTTGCGCAGGGAAGCAGGAAGGACGAGCCAACAGCAAAACCTGAACTAATCGCCAGTGCACCACCCAACGCACCGCCGCTGGATACGCCGATGAGGCCGGCGTCGGCGAGAGGATTGCGAAATAGCCCTTGCATCATAGTCCCAGCCAGCGCAAGGCTGGCCCCCACCAAAGCCGCAGCAAGAACACGTGGGAGTCGAATTAAATATACAATCGTTGCCAGCGCGCGTTCATCCCCTTCGATAGGCAGCTGAAACAATCCGTGCGTCAGCAAGCGGACCGTTGTGTGCAGCGGAATGGTCACAGCACCCAATGCCGTAGCAACAGCCATGGACACCACCAGCAGTACGCCGAACAGAGGAACCAGCCAGCTCTTTTTCCACACAAGGGCTGATTCATGAGACAGCGGAAGAGATTCGGGTGATAGATTCACGCGGCTCCATTAAGGAAAAATGCTTGGGTTGCAAAGACCTCAGGATGCAGCAGGCGTGCAATGGCTTCCACGCCTTTCACAACATGATGCGACAACACATCCAAATACGGCCGGGGAATGGAGTACACCCGCTGTTGCTGCAGCGCAGCAACGTTCTGGAGTGCAGGGTTGCCATACAGCCATTGGTAGGCTTCTATTGGTTCGGAGCCCTGTGGATCTCGGCTCAACAAGATCACCTCTGGGTCAAGCATCACCAATGTCTCATGAGATATTTTTCGAAAATACTCAATACCAGCTACGGCAGCAATGTTGCGTCCCCCAGCCGTCGTAATCATCTCGTCGATATTGGTCTTCTTCCCGGCGGTAAACCCATCTGGGGCAAAATAGAGAACGCGGAGCTGGCGGCCGGCCGCAACACGCTGCTGCACCGCACGTATGCGTCGCTCCATATCAGCGACAATGCCTTGCGCTTTTGCCCCCTCTCCTAAAACGTGTCCGACCGCAAGTATGCTTTCCTTGATACCCGCAATCGATTCGTACCATTGGAGGGGAAACAGGCGGATACCCGTTTGGCGCAAGAGAGCTTTGGCTGTGCCACCGGTATAGGCTGAGGCAGACACCACAACCAAGTCTGGCTGCAGGGCGATGACTTGCTCAGCATTGGCTTGGACTCTGCCCTGCACGTGCTGGGCTCCAGTGACAACGTTGGAATAGGTCGGGTTATCTGCAAGATGGGTCAAGGCAACAATGCGTTCTGGCGGCAGCAGAGCAAGCAGAATCTCGTCCGCAGTAAGAGATAGGGAGACCACACGTTGGGGCGGAAAGCCCGGCGCAGACACCTCTCCATGTAGGGTATGGGAGCGGTAGACGAAGAAGCCGAGGAGAGTGACTCCTATGAGTACGGTGAGCCAGCGCAGCAGCATAGTGGTCAAACCTGATCCATACTTTTTACTCGATAACAACCGCATTCTGTAAAGGCGACCGGCCGGTCGCCCAGGCGATTCATGGATCGTTCCTACATTTTTTCTTAAAACTCGGCCCGAAATCCGACCAGAACCGTAGCACCTGCTGACGAAAATCCAAAGACTTCCTCATAATCTTCGTCAAACAGGTTCTTTGCTTGCCCCTCCACCGTCAAGGCCCGAATACCCCAACGATTCTCAAACAGGCGATAGGCAACCGCCAGGTCTGCGCGCGTATAACCGCCCAGTCGAACACGGCGGGAAGTAAAATCTTGGCTAAAGTCCAGATCAGTCACGTGGCCCTTTAAAAAGAGATGCAAATTGGCATTCAAGCGGGCGCGACTATAGTTCAGCGTAAACGAGCCCACT
>CAZXFE010000028.1:0-22246 GCA_964639795.1 uncultured Enterobacteriaceae bacterium
CCTGCAATACGAATCAGCTTCATTTCAACACCGAATACGGCAAACAAACCGAGTTTGGGCAGTGTCTGATTAATAGCGGCTTAACGTTGGCCATTGTTGCTGGACTCGGGGTAGCTGATGTGAGCGAGAATGGCTTTAACTTGGGTTGGGATAATATTACCTTACCCAATCCGGTCTATGCCGGCGACACGCTCTACTCCGAGTCTGAGGTCTCAGAAAAACGCGAATCCAAATCAAAGCCACAGTGGGGCATCATCAAGGTTGAAACACGCGGGATCAAGCAAGACGGCACCTTAGTGTGTCAGTATAAGCGTAACGTGATGGTGTGGAAAAAAGCCCATGTACCCAAGCGTGACTTGTTTCCGGAGTTGAAGAAAGAAGCATAGAGAATCTGAACTCTTGGCTCACCTTCGGCCAGCTACCCTCAGTCAGGCTTTGGAAATACCTCTCCGTAGCGATTCAACCAGGTCACTTCCTCGACCGGCCTACGGGTTACCGGACCAAATTTTCCTTTTGGATAGCCTATCGGAATGAGTGCCTGGGTTGTGATGAAGTCGGGCAGATCAAGAATTTTTCTCATCCCATCTTCAGCCAGAGTTGTAATAGTTGTGAGCGAGGCACCTAATCCGAGTGCCCGGCAGGCCAGTAAAATATTCTGGACGGCAGGATAGATGCTGCTGCCCAGAATCCGCAGAAACGTGTCTCGATCGGACCCTTCCAGGCGTTCTTGGTGACTCTTGCGCGACCGTAAGCAGGGAATAAGCAGCACCGGCGCCTCAGCCAGGTGTTCGGCAAGATAGGCAGCAGCGCCGACGTTCTTACTATTGTCCGGGGTGAGCCCTGCTTTGGCATAAGTCACTTCAGCAGCTCGCCAGCCACGCTGATAGAGTTCGGCAATCTGACCCTTTTGCTTTGCTTCGGTCACGACGACAAAACGCCACGCCTGTACTCCGCCCCCACTCGGCCCCTGTGTCCCGGCTTCAATTACTTTGTAAATAAGCGCTAACGGAACCGGATCGGGTTTGAGTCGACGCATACTCCGACAGCTGTACATAATGTCAAACAGATCGGTATCGGCCATACACAGTCTGTGCTCCTTCTCGGTTTGGCTGCGCCAAACATAACGGTTGCACGAGTGCAGAGCTAGACAGCATGAGAGGATGTTTCGAGGAGGGAGAGAACGTGTCATCGCGAGGTGCTAGAGGCGACGAAACAATCTCTTGTCCCGCTCAGATTGCTTCGCCACCCTCGCAATGACGTGTTTCGCGAGTTTCCAAACACCCTCTAGGACCGGCAGGTTGTCGAACAACCGTAGACTTGGCACAATCCCATCACATAAGGAGGACCGTGTATGACATCCCCAACGATGCGTGAAATTCCGGTTGAACCCGCAACCGCAGAGTCGGTTGCCCCGTTCGGACAACTTCTCGGCGTCCACGATCAGGTCAAGCCGCTGCCGATTGGTTTCTACGAAGGCAAGGTACGCGTGTATGCCCCGGTCGAGTTTCAGTCTGACGAAGAGACCCAGCTGACCTTAGCTAG
Source organism: uncultured Enterobacteriaceae bacterium (assembly GCA_964639795.1). GTDB lineage: Bacteria > Desulfobacterota > Binatia > Bin18 > Bin18 > Bin18. The sequence goes on from CAZXFE010000028.1 coordinate 1,543, forward strand.
CGTTGATCATCGCGATATGCAGGTGCAATACATGGAGCGCCATTTCAAGCACACCCAAACATTTATTCCGCTTGAAGGAAAATCATTTGTTGTCGTGCTGGCTCCTCCCAGTGAAAAAGATATGCCGGATTTAGATCTGATGCGCGCGCTTCTGTTTGACGGCACCTGCGGCTTTACTATGAAGAAAGGCACCTGGCACGAATTTCCGTTCGCCCTGGTTGACCATTCCAATGTGATTGTAATCTTACGGCGTGAGACAACACAGAACTTGATGAAAGACAGCGTTGTCGAAGGAGAGGCCCACGGTCCGGACCTGGATAAGAAGAATCTAGTCGCCCGGACCGGGGTGACAGTACAGGTGAAAATGTCAAACGCTTGAGGAATGGAAATCCAATTGGGAAAAACCAAGGCGAAGAGAGTGACAGTAAACCGCTGCCTGAAAGGATGTTCAGGCCGGCTTCGTCCTTATGAAATAACCCAGGTTTTGGACGCGCTGGCAGCCTAGTCGAGGTAATTCTTGAAAATATTCCGGCTGAGGTCTTTCGGGTATGCGGTCAAGCATTCTCCTCCCCGGGTTCCCTGACGAACCCACCGATACTACGTTCCAGCAGACGGAAATGAGTGGCATACCCGTCGATTCTGTATGGCACTGGCGCGATGTCGTTGCCCTGGGTAACGACGTACATCGATTCGGGGCGGACGCCTTGAATCTTTGCGCGCAGGTAGCAGTAGACACGCAGCTGGAGCATAGTGCCACCATTCGTGTCGCCGGCCAGCTTTGTGTCGATAACTTCGTTAGGACCAGTCGCCGAAGTTTCTGGGTGTATTCACTTTGCAGAGGAAGTCGACACGGCCGGACCAGGTCTCGTCAGCCAGCTGCTGGCAGAATAAGTAGATCTCGTATCGGGACGCACTCTCTTTATGTGCAGTTTCCGTCTTTCCCGCAGGTCTTGTTGTCGCTGTCCCGACAGTTCCAGTAGTATCCGCTTGAACAACTATCTCCCGTGGAACTCGTTTTCTTACAAATACAGATGTCGTCCTTTTGCAAGATCGGCCGATCCTGCATCTTCATCTCCATTTGCGGGTTGCGGCCTGAAGATCCACTGCCGGGATCTCGGGCCAATACAACCGGGATACTGAGTGCAACCGACATGGCACATGCGAGAATGGCAGTGGCCCAAGACTGAAGCGTTCTTTTCATAATTCTTTCCTTTCTTTCCCAGACCTCAACTTAATATTTTAGCGTTGAGCTGGATTGTGTCTGGTTGAATATTGATTACCCGGCGTATTGAAACACACAGGACAACCAGAGGGAAAAGCGAGGACGGTGCTATTCTCCGGCGGTACATGGGGGTCGCGGCGGCAGACCGGGCGAAAATCGACTAGATGGCCGAAGAATCTGCTAAACCGTGAGCGGAGCGACTGCGGGGAAGGGTAAAGATAATATAGTCGAGCTCTTGAAAGTGTCGGCAAGGACACGCCTAGCGAATGCGATAGGCTATCACCGAAAAAGTACAGCTGACTGTATCAGCCACTGGCCACCGGAACCGGCTACGGTGAATCGAATGCCGTTGAATAGCGTTAACGCGGAGCTGGGAGTCGCCACGACTATATCGGCATCTTGTGCACTGGGCTCTGTGGCCAACTGCCACTGCATGTGGCTCTTCGAAGAGAGAGTGCTATGCATCGCAATCAATCGCCCGAGCGACGCGCGCGCGCGCTTAGTATCTGCCCACAGTGGCCGGGACTTTCGTATGATTTCGGTCATGACAGCAACCTGCAGGGTGACCTCTTTGGACGCCGAGAGAATGGCCAGCTGCGAGCGAACTACAGTGTGTGAGGAGCTTTGTTCAACCTCAATCTCACGGACTCCCGACTGAGCGTCCCGAGCTGCTGCCGCAAGCGTGTCTTGGTGGTGTTTGAGAGCTACTTCTTCGTAGTCTCGAATAAACCATCTATGCTTGCGGCGCTGGTCTTTTTCCAGCGCAAATCGGAAAGCTGTTTGGGAATTGCGTCTCCCGCTTCCGCGTAAAGTGACAGCCACGCTTGCCACTTCTCCCTTTATCCAGTCAACGCGAGCGGTAGGCAGCGTCGCTGGACGATTTTGCTTCAGCCACAGAAAGAACATCTTGCTCTTGAGCGGCGTGTTCCAAAAGCCGGCGCCGGAATTATAAAATTCCAATATTCGTTTCGTTCCCGCCTCGGTTCCACGCTCCTCACTCAGGGCTACGCCGGCAAGAGCAGTTTCCAAATATCTATCAACGATTGCGCCGATCGCATCAGGCGTACCCGGCTCGTGTGTGACCGGACGTATGGTAAGGTCCTCAAAGTCCGTTATGAGCCATTGGTCTTCTTTCTTGAGCAGCTCAAAGCGTGTCTGCCATGGGTGGGTCCAATTCTTGGATTGGAAGTGCACCTCAACCGACATATAGTCGCCAGCCAAACGCTGGTTGGTATACTTCCATCCGTCAGGATCATACAGGCGTAAAAAACGAATCGCCTGTGGATACTTAGAGTGTTTTGAGATCCAATAACGCGAGGTCTGGACTAAAGATAGGCCGTCTCCTGATCGAACAGCCTGGAGGCTCGTGTGCAGGTACTCGTCCAGTGTTTTTTCGGCACGATGCGCCTCGGCAGCCACGCTCGCTGCAAATCCCACCAGAACACAGAGACTTATTTTGAGTATGCGCATGACCCACCTACTGTGTAATTACTGTGAGGGTGTAATTTGTAAATCGCTGACGGAGAAACGGATTGTCACTGCTGACAAGCAGGTTAACTGGGCCGGTGCTTGCGGGCACTGCGACCGATATTTGTTTTCCCACCCCGCGACTGCGGGCGATGCGCGTCCCGTCTTGTGTGAAGAGCTCAACCTTGGCAGAAAACTTCGGATTCTCAAGGTCGACGTAGATGAGCGCACCGGTTGTTAGAGCTGGCAGCGCAAAAAGATCACCCCTATCCCCCTCGCCCAGATGGGCAATCACAGGTATATCGATCGGCAAAGGAATGGTAGCTTGGGGTTCTGCCCCAAGGGCTCGGAGTGAAGGACCGAACAGGAAGGACAAGGAGGTGGCACCCCGATAGAATGCAGGCGCATCATAGCCTTCGTAAATATCGCCTGATTCGCGAATGCCGATACTAAACAAAGAGTCGGCGTGCACCCGGTCATACGGGCTTCCGATTGAGAAGACGAAACCTTCCCCTGCGATGTCATGATAGCCGATACTTTTATAGGTGCCCGGCTCGCCAGATAGTCGTAAATGACGCGTCTTGTTCTTTGCACGTGAGTCTTGAGGATTATACGCCGGCAGATGCAGCGTCAAATGAAATTGGGCCCGCCCAATTGCGGATTCCTGTACGTCGTTGCCTTTCCTAATTAAGCGCCGAGACTGGATCAAGCCACGTAATACCCCATGCTGAGCCACATCAGTATCGACTCTAAAATACATTTGCTCGCCCTTCTCAAGCCAGCGGTTCAGCGTATAAGTGCCTGGCGTGATAGGCAGCGCTGTTTCAACCGAACGACCACCTTCCACCGGAGAAATCGAGCGGAGCCATATCGGGTCGATTTTATTACGCGCTTCATGAACCATGGTTGACAAGCCCTCGGTAAGTTCTCGCGCATTTTTGGCATCAACGTACGTCCCGCAGCCCGCTTTCGCCACCTGCCGCATGACCTTCGCAGTCCCAGGTTCCAGGTCGAATCCGACGATATGGGTCTCCAGGTCAATGCCCATTTCACACAACATTTTGGCCGTAGCGATCGGATCCCCACCACAGGTTTCCTCGCCATCCGTGATGAGGATAATCATCCGATGGTCCGCCTCAATTAATTGTAGATCCTTTCCCGCCTGGAACAGGCTCTCTGCGATGGGTGTGTAACCGTACGGAGTCAAATTGGAGGCCTGGCGCTGCAAATCGCGTAGATTATTGGTGGCAATTTCGGTCAGTAATTCGGTATTGGGACACGAGGCCGCAGCTGTTTTTGCTACGGATTGATCAAAGCCATAGGCACGCAGTCCCACCAGGAAGACCGAGTCTTTCAGCTCTTTCAACGTGTCCCGGAGCGCCCTCCGGGCGATGTGTATTTTTTTTTCATTCTGGAGCCGGCCGGCCATGGAACCGCTTACATCCAACACCAGCTCAATGGCGATGCGTTGCGGGCCACTTTCACTTACGTCTATTGTTTCTAAAATCAGCGGTTCAATCGCTGGCGCGGGAGTTGCCATAGGTGCATCGGTAAATGGGCCCGTCCGCCCGGGAACTTCAATAAGCTCCGTCAGCGTCGTCGTCGGACCCGCCATATCTTTTGCCATATCCTGAAAATCAAAATTCGGCAGAGCGCTCTCCATCTTTTGTTGGAGTTCAATCCGATTTGCTGCGATGTCCAACCGTCCACCGGATGCCAGCGCAATCTTGCCCAGACCGCCAATGTCCTCAGCCGGACCAATGCCGAGCACATCGACGGTGATACCCATTTCGCCTAACTCGCGCGCTTGTTCGACGGGGTCGCGTTCGCAGTTTTCTAATCCATCCGAAATGAGTAGGATCGTGCCCGGACCTTTGCCGGCGAGGTCCTGCTTCGCCACTTCAAGCGCGTGGGCGATATTGGTTTTTCGACCAATGGGCAGTGCTTTTGCGGCGAGACGCTTGAGGTCCGAGCTTTGGACCTGCACACCAAGTGTAATAATCTCTTTGCTCGCTAAACAGTTCTCCGCCTCATCCTCCTCGTTGGTGCCACTGGCAAAAAAGCGGATGCCAACGTTTGCTCTGTCCCGTAGTTTTGCCGCCCACTGCGTAAAGCTCTCACGGGCGATATCAATGCGGCGTCGACCTCCCATGTCAGCCTCCATGCTTGCCGACTGATCGAACAAGATGATGAGAGGTTGTACTGAAGCATCCAAATGGCGATCTGGAGTGTGCTGGGCAATCGCCGCCAATGGAGCAATAAACATACTCACGGCAAGTCCGAAATAGAAGCAGCTGTTTGTGTCGATAGTTCGAATTTGCATAGTTCACCCCATTTATTTCTTGACGTAAGACAACACTAAATTGTCCGAATATTTGATCCGCAGGAGTTGGTCTCAAGAAACTCCATTTCTACTTCTCCCTCTTCATCCCTGTTTTCGATGTCTACCAACCCGAGTGAAATGGTCTTGACGAAAAGAGTGCGCAATTTCATAGCAAAGGATTCCGGGCCATAGCGGATCAGCCGGGTGGGGTGGACGTCAACCTCTACGCGACTGGACCATTCTCTGCTATGAGCAAACCGTTATGCTTGACTCATATGCAAGCCGAGCAGGGTGGCTAGATTCTGCACTGAACAGACTTTCCCAAGCCGCGATATCCGTGGGTATTAAGGCCAGTGTCTTGACGTATTTTGCCGTGGCAACCGGCGTGTGTGCGGGAGGATTCTTCTACGTACAAATGCCCGGATTGGCCGTATTCTTTCTTTTCCTGTCCGGGCTGGCCGACGGCATCGACGGCAGAGTCGCCCGTTTAGGCACAGGCTCGACACCCTGGGGTGGGGTGCTCGACCTGGTGTGTGATCGGATAGTTGAGGCTGCCATCTTATTCGGCATTGCCCTGCCATACTCACATTTGCATGCGCCGGCCTTGGTGCTTGCCGCGACGTGGTATGTGAACCTGTGTGTTTTTATGGCCGTTGGTGCTGTGAGCGAGCGTCAACGGGTCAAGGCGATTGTCTATTCGCCGGGGTTGGTTGAACGCGGTGAGGGTCTCTTTTTCGCTGTTTTTGCCGGCTTCTGGCCACAGTGGGCTGCGCCAGCGGCATATGTGTATGCAGCGTTAGAAGTGATTACGGCAATACAAAGATTTGTGGCGGGCAGGAGGGAATTGCGCGGGTTAGTATGAAAATGGGGTAGGGGCGCAGTGAGTGAGTCGTGCTGCGCCCTACGAATATCACCGCACTGTATACGAAAGCAGCTCCGTCACGCTCTTGACCGGCGTACCTTCACCTTCGTTACTAATGGCTTTGATTAAACCCACACCTCGGGCATACCATTCGGTGAAGTGGAGGTGGAATTCCGTTGTTTTGTGTCTGGGATCAACAACGGTGCTGATTGTCATGGTTTCCACTCGCAAACAGTTGTGAAACGTACCGGCGGGAACCTGAATCGCGACCCGATCGATCCACGCGCGGGCTGAGGCAGTGACATTCTGGCCGCCTTCGATCGGCCAGGCATTGGTTTGGAACCCGATCTCCCAGCTTCGTTCTCCAGTATAAGGTCTCGGCAAAATACGCTCGATTCCTTCACCAAGATTCGTATCCCAAACCTTGTCGCCTTCAGAATCAAGCCACGGGTAGCGGAGAAGAAAACCCTCTTTTGGAAGGTAAGCAACCGTACTTTTCGCCTCGGGAGCCGTATCAGTTAAGGGTTCATACTCTTCAGCGACAACGAACCACGCGCCTTCAAGCAGAGGGAAATCATCGAGAATAACCGTTTCCGTCATATAGTAGTGATAGTCGCCACCGGAGAATGTAACCTCATGCGTCCACGTATTACCCACAGCCAGTGGGAAGAAGTCGTGATTTCCGGACGAAGACTGAGACAGGGACGAAGACGGCGGCGTCAGAACACTGCTCAGCGAGCCGGCAATGAAGAGGGAAACCGCCATTGCAACTACGGAGCGTAGCATGAGGCTCGGACTATAGCCGCCATGTTCTTTTCATGCAATGTTTTTCACACATACGGCCGTGCAGTGTCTTGTATAGAGTATGACGCTTTCTGACCGACAACCCACAACTGAGAAGTATGATTTCCAGGAAATCATAGATCGTCACCAAAGAGCAATCTATCGCTACCTCGTGCGTTGTACCGGCAATATCGACGACGCTCAGGAATTGTTCCAAGATACCTTTCTTCGTGCGCATCGCGCTTATGCCGGCCTTTCGAACGATGCCAATCATCAGGCGTGGCTTTTTCGCATCGCAACCAATCTTGTCAAGAATTATATCCGCAGCCGCAAACGACGCAGAAAAGTCTTTGTGGACGGAGAAGCACCAGTCTCTTCACATAGCGCAAACTCTAACACAGCTCATACGGAAGATGATCTACAATCACAGGAAACCGCACACATTTTGCTGAAAGCGCTCCAAGCTTTACCGTTCCGGCAAAGAACCGCCCTTATCCAACGCCAATTCGAAGACTTAGGCTACCGTCTGATCGCCGAAAATCTGGGATGTTCAGAAGGTACGGCGCGGGCCCACGTCTATCAAGCACTACGCAAGCTGCGCATCCGCTGGCACCAGATGAACACTGAAGAAGACTAACGAATATTGATGAGTACTGAAGAAGAGAGGAGACACCATGTCTATCCAAAATCGCAAAACGAAGCGTAACACGCTCTCATGTGGATTTGCTGAAGTCGACCTTATTGCTGAAGCGCTTGGGGAAACGTCTCAAGGCGTTCATCAGCAGGTATACAGGCATATCACGACCTGCTCTATCTGCGTTCAGCTTTTAGAACAATATCGGCAGTTACACAGCCGGCTGCGTGCCGTACCAGTTTGTGAGACGGCACTCGCCTCAGCTCGCCGCGCGCTAGACTCCCACTTGGTCCTGACCAAGCGTCCACGTCTTTTGCTGAGCGTCTGGGATTCTCCCATCGGTCCTTTACGCATCGGTAGAACGGATAAGGGTGTGGCTTTGGTTGAATTTGTTTCGCCTGATGATCCCAAAGATGCAACGGCAATCCTCAGGAAAAGATTTTCCGTTGAGCAATCTGAAGGAGATGGAGGGAATATTCCTTCTCTGACCCACAAGCTCGAAGCATACTTGAACGGCTCACGACAAGCGCTTGACTGGGTTATCGATGACGTCCTTATCCGCAGTGATTTTCAGCGCCAGGTCCTGCAGGCCGCGAGCGAGATTCCGTATGGCACCCTGACCACGTATTTGGGTCTGGCCGAAAGAATCAGTCAGCCGAAATCCGTCCGGGCGGTCGCGCAGGCGTTGCGCTACAACCCGGTTCCGATTCAGATTCCTTGTCACCGTATCATTGGCAGTAACGGCAGTCTGACGGGTTATGCAGGCAATAAAATCGCACTCAAGAGAGATATTCTTACTGTTGAGGGTATACCGGTCGTTCAATCAAAAACAGGCTTTGCCATCGCCCAAGACAGGCTTTATGTCGGTCGGGAACAGGAACACATATTTTGCCGACCGAGCTGTGAAACTTCGAAGGGAATTCGGGCGGGAGATCGTTTATTCATCACTTCACATACACGAGCAGAAGAAATCGGCTACGCGCCATGTACTATCTGTCAGCCAGATCTCCATCCGTTACACAAAGAGGCAGAGCCCAGCTTGTTTTGATTATTTTATTTAGCTAGGTGCTCCGAATTTGGTCCGGGCTTGGGATCGCAGGTCCGTTTGAATTTTCGGCTTTCATCTTAATAAGTCTCGGGCAACTCGCTACAAACTCGGCGGGCATAACAGGAATCGTTGATACCTTCGGGTTTATTATTGCCGCCGCGCGGCTTCAGTCTGCTGAGGTCCGGTAGGTCATCAGGCTAACCCATCCACCAAATGTAGAGTTGTGTCTCATGATGGATCACAAAAGAGCGAAGCGTATCGATGATCAAACGACGGAAGTTTGCAGCCTTCTTTCTGTCGAGCCTTAATCCTGCAATCAATATCTCGCCATCCTCATTCAGAAGGCTAATGGCCCCGCTCTCAGGAACCTCAACACACTAGCCAAAAGCAATCTCGCAGGGGCCTGGGACTACCTGGCCCCTCTGAGCAGAATTACAAGTGTGGTAGGCATACACCAGATTATCATAGGCAAGTTTGTGCTGCGGATGGCTGTGTTACTGCGCGAAGTGTTCGATGTCCCACATTCCCTCTACGAGCCCCCACTGCTCGCGTCCGAGACAGAATACACAACGAAAGCTGAATTCATCACTCAGCCAGGCACGATAAGACTCATAACCCTTGTAGCCGTAAGGACCATGCCTCCAAACGTGGGCGGTTATCGAATAGGTATAAGGGCTGGGAGTTCCTTCCATTCCCCCTCCCATGTACCCCTCCGCTTTCACTCCTCCCACAGCCGGATATCGTGACGATGCTGCCCAAGGAGGGGAAGTTAGAAGCACACTTACTCCCCAATCCACAGGGCTTGAGCGCAATGATTAAGGTGAAAGTCATTGCCCAGAATTCCGTGGGCAAGCGACTGGGGGCAACGACTATATCCAAACTTGTTCCAGGCAAACGGCGCACGAAGAGACTCAAACAGCCGCCGCTATCGCCTCAGCCCCAGCAGGGCGTATAATCAGAAACAGCAACGGACTTCTGTCAGGTAGGTTTGGGGGCATTCCATGTCAATAACGAAAAACAAGACCATCGTCCGGCGCTATTTTGAAGAATGCCTCAACCAGGCCAAGCTCGTGACAATCGACGAGCTGATTTCTCGCACCTATGTCAGCCACTACCCCGCAGGCTATGACCCGGGCGGCGGCCCTGCAGATGTCAAACAGATCGTAGCTTCTATTCGGAAAGGGTTTTCCGATCTCCATTTCACCGTAGAGGACTTCGTGGCCCAGGGTGAGAAGGTCGTGGGACGCCTTTGGCCTGCTGAAACAGCTTGACGCCCTCCCTTCGTAAGTGGAGATAAAAGAACCAAGCACTTCTGTCCCGTATGCCCCATCCTACTCCACGTTTTTCCAACTATGTGTACCGTTTAGTCGCGAGAGTCCCAAAGGGAAGAGTCGTCACGTATGGACAGGTGGCAGCAATTCTTGGCGCGCCTCGGGCGGCGCGTGCGGTTGGCACGGCCCTGCGACATCTGCCCCGCCCACTCTCGAAGAAGGTCCCCTGGCAACGGGTCATTAATGCGTCTGGTGGGATCAGTGCGCGCGGCGATGTTCTGCGTGCGGAGGAACAGCGCTGGCTGCTTGAGGGAGAGGGAATTAAATTCAGCCGGGGCGGAAAAGTCGATCTCGAGAAAGATCGCTGGTCTGGTCCGAAGAATTGGAAGGTGCCACACTGGAAGACAAACTTGTAGTCGCCACAGGCAGTCTAGCCCAACAACCGTCACAGGTTATACATCCGCACGGCTTCACTCTGAAGCTGGTCTCGAAAATCAGGATGAGCAACAGCGATTAACTCCTGAGCACGTTGGCGCAGGCTTTTTCCTCGCAGGGTTGCAATACCGTATTCTGTGACGACATAATCGACAAAGGCACGCGGCGTGGTCACCACTGTTCCCGGAGCAAGCGCTGGCAAGATGCGGGAGATCCGCTCACCGTCGAGCATGGAGCTAGAGGGCACGGCAATGACGGATTTCCCACCGGCGAGACTGGCGGAAATGGCAAAAGCCGTCTGTCCACCGGTGCCGGTAAACATCTGCGCACCAATCGACTCCGACGCGACCTGTCCCGTCAAGTCAGTACTCAACGCATTGTTAATGGCGGTAAAATGTGGATCTTTGCAGAGCAGTCGGATGTCATCCGTATAGTTAAAATCATACAGCTCAAAGATGGGATTTTGGTCGATAAAATCTAACTCTTCAGGACTGAGTTGGGGATGGAAAGCCGTTCCCACCACTTTGCCAGGATGAATGGTTTTATTCTTTCCTGTCATGATCCCGGCTTGAACAAGTGCCACCACGCCGGGCGGTATAATCTCGGTCTGCATACCAAGGTCACGCCGGCCATACAGATAGCCCAACAGCGGACTGGTCATATCACCCGCGCCTATCTGAATCGTATCTCCATCTTCCACTAGATCGTTGGCAATCTGCATACAGATGGTTTCGACTGCATCTTGTTTTTCCTGACTAAACGTCTCAGGCGTGACGAGCGTGGCCAGCTGGCTTTGGCGTTCGACACACCGATCAACCTCGGAAATATTGATGTAGTTTGTGCCGCCGGTGCGGATAAAACTGGAGTCAATTTCGGCAATAATGCGTGAGGCCTGTTTGCTCATGAGCGGCGACATCCCCACGCTAGTGCCGAAGCTGCAGTAGCCGTGTTGGTCCGGCGGCGACACAGCCACGATATACACATCCAACTCGTCGATACCGTAGGGCAAGGCGTCGGCTCTGAAGTAGGAGACCGGGACATAGTCGAGTTTGCCTTGCTGGAGCATGGGGCGCTCGCGACGGCTGAGATACCACGACTCGAATTGGAAATACTCGCCGAGACCAGGCAGGTTCCAGTCAAACAGGGAGATCAGCGTGTTAAGCCGCAGCCCTTGCAGTTCTTCCTTTTTCTCAACCAGAGCCTGACACAGGGTAAACGGCGTCCCGGTCAGACCTGCCGTAAAGACCTGGTCTGAGGGGCGAATAATTTCGAGTGCTCTGTCTGGACTTACGAGTTTGTCACCACACATGGATTGCCAAGTCATGGGGATTTCCTCACTGCGTACTACGTACTCCGTTTCTACGGAATCAGCACCAACTTGCCGACTGACTGACGCGACTCCATGTGGCGATGCGCCTGCGCCGCATCAGCGAGCGGGAAAGACTTACCGATGAGCAATTTGAGCTTGCCTTCATCCACAAGTTTCAGCGATTGCTGGATGCCTTTTTTATGTACTTCCGGCATGGCCGAGACGGTGTATAAGATGAATCCGCTCACTTTGACGGATTTCTGAAAGAGCGAAAACAAATTAATCGGATCAGGTGCCCCACCAGCACGACCGTACACAATCAGATGCCCGAACGGTGCCAGGCAGGTCAGCCCCTTCTCTAACGTCGGCTTACCAACCGCGTCGAGAATCAGGTCAACGCCTTTACCATCAGTAAGCTTGAGCGTCTCTTCGGAAAAGTCCTGGGTGGCGTAATTGATGACCTCGTCAGCACCATACTTTTTGGCCAGTGCAGCTTTCTCAGAGCTTGAGACTGTCCCAATCACACGCGCGCCGGCGGCTTTCGCGATCTGGACGGCAACAATGCCCACCCCACCAGCCGCAGCGTGTACGATGACAGTCTGATCTGCCGTAATCGCATGCGAGGTGTGCAGCATATGGTAAGCGGTCAGGACCTGTATCGGAAAGGCCGCACCCTCTTCAAAGCTCACCGAATCCGGCAAAGACATAACCTGCTTTGCCGACATCAGCGAATATTCTGCGTAGGCTTTGACGCCAATAGCCGCCACGCGATCGCCCGCTTTTATGTCTTCAACACCCTCGCCAACTGCCTCAACAACTCCAGAGGCTTCAAGTCCTGGGATGTCCGGGAATTTGGGCTGCATGACGTATTCACCTTGGCGGAACAACGTATCCGCGAAGTTAATGCCAACGGCGTGATTCTTAATCAGCACCTTGCCTGGTCGGATCTCAGGGGTAGGCGCATCACCCAATGTCAGCACTTCCGGACCGCCAAGCTTATCAAACACAACGGCTTTCATATCGCACTCCTTTTGTACGGCTCCGTGTTGCACGGCTTTGTGAGCCGTTGTACCGCGCGGCTAGGGATGAGGATAGGGTAGGTTGGGTGGAGAAGAACGGAAAGAGGCGGTATGAATGTCTCCAGAGTAGGAAAGACCAAGAGAAAAAAGGAGGAACACTATGGGTACTGTTCGAGGTGAAGAACTAATCGCACAGAGCTTCAAGCGAGAAAACGTCGACACAATTTTCTTTATGATGGGCGGGCCGACCAGTGGAACTGCGGCCGCTTGCCTTGATCTGGGCATGCAAGGCATCTACGTCCGCCACGAGCAGGCCGCAGCCATGATGGCCCATGCTTACGCGCGGGTAACAGGAAAGCCGGGCATTTGTATCACCCCGTCTGGACCGGGGACGGCTAACGCCGTCACAGGGCTGGCGAACGCCTGGGCTGATGCAGCCCCGATTATATGTATTGGTGGATCTGCTCCCATGCGGGCAACACTCCTAGATTCATTTCAGGAGATGGATCAGGTCGCCATGATGAAACCGGTTGTGAAAGCCGCCTACCGTATTGATATGGCCCGTCGTGCTCCTGAGTATGTCAGCCTTGCCTTCCGCGAGGCCATGGATGGAAAGAAGGGGCCCGTCTACCTGGATTTACCGGGTGATATTCTGGCCGAAAAAGTCGATGATGAAAAAATCTATTGGCCCGAGAATTATCGGGTCGAAAGCCGACCGGCTGGGGACCCGGCACTTGTCAAACAGGCCATTGAACTTCTTACTCATGCAGAAAAACCTTTGATCGTCACGGGTAGCGGAATTCTCTGGTCTGGTGCCAACGCAGAGCTACGTCAGTTTGTTGAGTCTACGGGCATCCCCTTTTTCACCACTCCTCAAGGTCGGGGTGCCATCCCTGAAGATCATGCCTACGCTTTCCCTGCGGCCCGGTCGATGGCGTTTCGTGAGGCTGATGTCGTGCTGGTCATTGGCGCCCGGGCAAATTCTATGCTGTCGTTTCTGCGCGCTCCGCGTTTTTCTCCCGACGCAAAATTCATCAACGTCAACTTGGACGGCAGATCGATTGGCCACAACCAGGCTGTTGCCGTCGGCATCATCGGAGACGCCAAACTTGTCTTGCAGCAGTTAACCGAAGAGGCGAGCGGAAAATTCGACCCCAGCCAGGAGACGACCTGGGTCGCTCAGCTTGCCGTCAAGCAGCGCACCAATAGGGAACGCTCCGCACCGTTATTACACTCGGACGCCACTCCGATACATCCGCTGCGTCTCTGCAATGAGGTGAAAGAGATGATCAGCCGCGACACCATTTTAGTGGTAGACGGGCATGAAATCCTTAATTTCGCCCGCCAGTCCATTCCTGTGTATGGGGCTGGCACGAGTCTCAATGCCGGGCCACACGGCTGTATGGGTATCGGCGTTCCCTTCGGTATTGGAGCCAAGGTTGCGGCTCCAGATAAACCGGTCCTAGTCTTGTCTGGCGATGGAGCCTTTGGCTGGAACGGTATGGAGATGGATTCGGCCATTCGACATAAAATTCCTATTGTCGTTGTGGTCTCAAACAACGGTGGCTTCACATCGCGTCAGACCGGCTATATGACCGCTGGGGACAGGGAAGGGCGGCAGAACGTCGGCCGTGATCTCGGTCATCAACGCTATGACAAGATGGTCGAAGCATTGGGCGGCTACGGTGAGTATGTCAAAAACCCAAACGACATCAAGCGTGCGATTGAGCGCGCGTTTGCCAGTGGCAAGCCCGCCTTGGTCAATGTGTGTACGGACCCAGAGGCTCAAGCCACGACCGATATGGGGTTTAGTGGGTACTAAAAACAAGGAGCCGGAGACGAGAGATTACGCTTCTCCGGCGCTCCTCCTCTTCTAAAAGCAGATATAAAAAGCTAATTCTCTGCGTCGCCAGGCTGCAAGGGAAAGGCAAATGATACTCAAGACTCTGGCAGGGGAGTGATCCCTCATGGTACTCTCCTTGTCCTACTATCCAGTCAAATTCTCCCGGACGGTTCTAGAAAGGAACGGGGTATGAAAAAAACACGGTGGGTCTCCCTGACTCTGATCATTCTTTTCGTTTCGGCATGCAGTTCCGCCAAAACACCGAGTATCTCGATCCCTTTTCTGAGTTCAAAACCCAAGCCCACGCCTATTCTAGCCAAACGTTTGGAATTTTCTCGGTTCGAGTTGGACTGGGACGGTATGACACCGTTGGACAGCCGCCCCAAGGAGGAAGTAAGAAAGGTACTGTTGACCAGTATTGAAAGCGAATGTCCAAACTACCAGGTCCTGAATGAGGGCGAAAAGGTGGAGGAGGTGGTGGAGAAGATGACGATCGAGACAAACTCTCAGCACAATTCCAAAATCTACCATAACTATTACTGGATTCAGTATCGATGCGCAGGGAGCGGGTGATTGTGTTTTAATGTCGTGAGGAATTTGCTCTGTAGAGAGAAGTATTCACACACGGAAGGGGAGGTGTTGTATGGCATCCGTGCTCGAAGAAAAAGACGCGATCCATGAAACGATCGCGAACTATTGTTACCACTTCGACGGCGGGGAGTTCGACAAGTGGTTAGATTTGTTTACCGAAGATGGCATCTTTGATGCTGGTGAGACAGCTGGCTGTTCAAAAACCGCAAGGTCCACTTCGATCTGGTCGGAGATATGAACTAGCCCCCAAGACTCTTTAATTAAGGGAGGAGAGCAATGCGCGCTATTTTTGTGATGATGAAGGTCGAACCAGGCACCCTGCCCAAGGTAGCAGATCGCGTCACCGATTTCGAAAGCTTCTCCGAAGCGTATTCAATATCTGGGGCCTATGATCTGATGGTCAAGCTGTATGTCGACGACTTTGAAGATTTGTCAAACCTGGTGACTGAGCACATCCAGAGAATCGCCCACGTTCGGGAGACCTTTACTACTCTCACCTTCCACGCCTTCAAGTACAGCTGCGCGCCGCAGCCCTGATTTATCGATTTGTCAGTTTGTCGATTTGTCAAATTGTTTAGATGACCCCATCCCCACGCAGTTTTTGAATCTCTTGCTCACCTATCCCTAGATCCTTCAGAATTTCGTCCGTGTGCTCCCCCTTCTCTGGAGTTGGAGTACGCAAGCTGGCGGGAGTGCGGCTCAGTGTCACAGGTCGGCCAAGAAGCCGAATGGAACCGAGAGCGGGATGCTCCATGGCATGCGCAAGACCAAGATGCTGTACCTGTTCGTTCTCAAAAACTTGATCAATAGATAAAATCGGCCCACACGGAACCCCCGCCGCATTAAGTTCGGCGATCCATTCGTCTGGGGTTTTATCCTTGAGTTTCTCTTCGAGAATCGGCGTGAGGGCATCTCGATTCTTGGACCGTCTGCCTGGGGAGGAAAAGCGCTCGTCTTCGGCTAAGGCTTCATCCTCCAGCACCGCACACAGACGCTTCCACATATGGTTGGTCGTAGCAATATTGATGTAGCCGTCCTTCACCTTGAAAGTCCCAGTTGGGATGACGGTTGGGTGATTGTTACCCGCCTGGGGGGGGATTTCCTTACCCATGAGCCAGCGGGTGGCTTGGAAGTCGAGCATGGACACCATAGCTTCCAACAGTGAGGTATGAACCCACTGGCCTTCCCCAGATCGTTCCCGCTCTAAAAGCGCAACGAGGATGCCCTGAGCGGCGAGGAGTCCGGCACTCAGGTCTGCGACAGGAATCCCCGCTCGTACCGGGCCACCGCCCGGCAAGCCAGTAATACTCATCAGTCCACCCATGCCTTGGGCGACCTGGTCGTATCCTGGTCGGTCTTTGTAAGGCCCAGTCTGCCCAAAGCCGGAGATGCTAGCATAGATAAGACGCGGATTCAGCGGGCGCAGGTCGGCGTAGTCTATGCCGAGACGCGTTTTCACATTGGGGCGGTAGTTCTCAACAAGGACGTCTGCTTTTTTCACAAGCTGTTTAAGAATCGCTCTCCCTCGCTCGTCCTTCAAGTCGAGCACCATACTGCGCTTATTGCGGTGCAAGTTTTGGAAATCAAAACCGTGGCGTCCCCATTCCCCATCGTCAGTAGGTTGCTCGACCTTAATCACCTGGGCGCCCATATCGGCGAGTTGGCGCACACAGGTAGGCCCAGAGCGCGCGCGGGTCAGATCGATGACACGGATATGAGACAGCGGCATGAGCAGACTCCTCTCCAAATACGATTAGATACACGCAACAGCACTTCTATTCTGGATGCTTTTGAAAGAAAAGGGCTAACGTTCTCCCTGCTGCCTTAGCGCAGCCCAAGTTTCTTCATGAGCCGTGGCAGGTTGGATTGTGGCAAAGCGAGAATCTGTGCGGCTTTGGTCTGACTGCCGTGTGTTGCTGCCAACGCTCTTTTGATCCAGCTGCATTTGAGGGTTTCAATAGACTCCGCAAACGTCACGGTCCCATCAATAACTTGGACTTGGGTTGTCTGCGAGGAGTCAGTCCGTTGCTGGCTGGCCTGCTTCCGCACCTCAGTCGGCTGGTCGCTAGCCGAGATATTTGGGCCGGCAGCCAGCACAACAGCGCGCTCAATAGTATTGCGCAGTTCGCGAATATTTCTGGGCCAAGGGTACGCACTGAGGATGTCCATAGCCCCTCTAGACCCGGGACTGTTCGTTTCATTTCATGGCACAATCAGACCAGAGACGAGATATCATCACTGCGCTCTCGTAGGGGTGGCAAGAGGGGGACAAGAGACCTCCTCCCTTCTTAGCCGCTATATCGCAACAGCTATCATCGCGCCACTGAAACAGCCAGAAGCCTCGTCCATTTCTCTGCGGCCTCCTCGCGCACCTCTACATTTCACCAAGGGTTCATCGAGCTCTTTTACGAACTTCTAGACAAAGACGGTCCATCCATGTCATGTAGGCTTCCATAAGGAGGACGTCATGGCATTACGACAACCCACTAAAGATGATTTGCGTCGTCTGGCTGAATCTCACAATTTCGAACTGAGTGCGGAAGAGGCTGAGGCATATGAAGCGATGCTGCCCGATATGTTTGCAGCGCTGGACGCGCTCGATCAGGCACCCGCCAATTTACCAGAGATCAGGTATCGTGAGCGTGATCCGGGTAATCGACCCAGCCGTGAGGACGATACTCTCAACGCCATAGTCCGACGTTGTTCAATCAAAGGCGCACCAGCGGGCAAGCTCGCAGGCAAACGGCTTGGCATTAAGGACAATGTCTGTATTGCCGGCGTGCCAATGACATGTGGGTCACTGGTGCTCGACGGCTACGTGCCAAACATTGATGCCACGATTATCACACGCATTCTCGATGCGGGGGGTGAGATTACCGCCGTCCTGAATATGGACAACTTTGCGTTCTCGGGCGGTGGTCATACCAGTGCTTACGGTCCGACCCGTAATCCACACAATCCAGATCATCTGGCCGGAGGGTCGTCAGGTGGCTCTGGTGCAGCGCTGTCGTATTCAGACATTGATATTACTATTGGCGGGGACCAGGGTGGGTCGATTCGGATTCCCGCGTCATGGTGCGGCGTTGTAGGACACAAGCCTACCCATAGCCTCGTGCCTTACACCGGCATCGTCGGTATTGATAACACCTTCGACCATACCGGCCCGATGACTCAGACCGTAGAAGATGCCGCCCTCCTGCTTGAAGTCATTGCCGGCAAAGATCCAATGGACCCACGCCAATACGAGGTGCCCGTTCAGCCGTACACCCAGGTCTTAGGTCAGAGTATCAATGGCTTGCGGTTGGGTGTGGTGAAAGAGGGGTTTGGCACCCCTGTGTCACAAGCCAGTGTCGATGCCAAGGTTCATGAAGCAGTGAAAGCCTTGCGAGACCTTGGCGCACAAGCGGAAGAAGTCTCTATACCGGCCCATCTGGAAGCGGCCGGGATTACCTGGGCATTACTTGCCGAGGGCCTAGCCGCTCTCGTCTATGGACACGGCGTCGGCTACCACTGGAAAGGACTTTATAATGAAAGCTTGGCCAACACTCTGGGCAAGTCACTCAAAGCCCAGGCGCAAGACTTGCCCCACCAAGCCAAATTCGTAACCCTGATGGGCAGCTACCTGAATCAGGCCTATTACGGCCGCCTGTATGCCAAGGCCCAGAATCAGCGTCGAGTACTACAAGCTGCGTACGACCAAGTTTTCGAACGCTGCGACATTCTCGTTATGCCCACAACGCCGATGACGGCGCATCGCTATGTCCCGGACATGGGCGCGCTCGACTCGCTTAATTTCGGGTGGAATATGCTCGGCAATACCGCGCCGTTTGATATGACCGGCCATCCGTCACTCACTGTTCCGTGTGGAAAATCAGACGGACTGCCGGTTGGTTTGATGCTGACCGGACGGCATTTTGATGATGCCACGCTCTTGCGTGTGGGGCATGCGTTCGAACAGCAGAAGCCATGGCAAGGTCGGTGAACAAATCGGTATGAAAAAAGGGCGTAGCATGCTGCGCCCCTAATTCACATGAGGAATTTCGGTCAGCCGGCTTTACGCCCAGAGACGACAAACTGCGGCAAACAAAAACAATAGACGTCATTTTTGAGTTGTGCCCGAATATCATCGCGCCATGCGTCCGCCTCGGTTCGCGTCACTTTGCCTGAATCGAGCGCGTACTGATACCAATTGTTCTCCAGCATCTGTATTGCACGCCCTTTGAGATCAGGGCTGGCAAAAATCTTGACCTTTATGTCCTGCAGGTTGGCGACTTTACACAAACCCCGCAGCTTTCGGCCGATACGCGACTCACGCATGGCTGTGGTCTTGATCGCTGACATGAGGCGATCGTGCAAAGCTTCGTCACTCACATCCAGGGCTAGCATCTCCCAATCGCTGTCAATCAACACCACCAAGCCCCCGGGCTTTGTCACCCGGGCGAAGTCTTGCACTGTGGCTTCGGCAGAATCCACATACTCAAGAACATTTTTACAAAAAACTCGATCAAACGTCTGAGACTCGAAGGGCAGGGGCGGAAAGTCCGCTTGTTGAAAGCTCACCTGGTGTAGGCCTGCTGCCTGTGCCTTTGCTCCGGCTCGTTCTACAAATTCGGCGTTGATATCAACGCCAACGAGCGTGCCACTCGGACCAACTCGCCGTCCCAACTCCATGGTTGTCGATCCAGGACCGGAGCCTACATCAAGAACAGACACGCCTGTCTGAAGATCGAGCGGAGCAAGGAGCGGTTCCATGCGAGGCTCGTAGCGCAGTAAGGTGTCATAAACTGCTAAGCGGTCTGCATCGATCTCGATCCAGTGTTGCTTGTAATAGGGCGTGGGCATATCGCCTCATTCCCCCTCTGCAATCTCTGATGGGTGGTGTGGAAGCCCAAGAAGCTGCCTGGCTTCCTGAGGCGTTGCCGGCTCACGTCCATGTGCCCGGGCGACTCTAACCACCCACGCCACGTAGTCAGCACTACTTGTTGCAAGAGAGCCATCAATCAACGTGGTACGATCCTCAAAACCAACGCGGACGTGTGCCCCAGTCGTAATGGCCAGACTCGCTATAGTAAACACGCTCTCTTCAATCCCGTGTGCAATCCACGTGGCTTTGGGAAAGATCTCACGCACACAACCTGTGAGATAGAAATAGCTCTGCGGAGTACCAGGCATAATCAGAAAGTTGTCGCCAAATCGCCCGGAGAATTCGACTAACAGATACCGTGGAGACGGGAGCAAACCATCCTGGACCAAAGTGACCACGTTGGACAGAAATCCCGTATCGAGCACTGTCGGTTCAGGAATAATGCCTCGCTCGCGACAGATGAACACTGTTTGGCGAATATCCTCATAGGAGTTGGGAATCGCCACAGTTTGCCGCGTTCCATTCACCAGAGGTGTGTTGAGCGTAATACTCCCTGTATTGAGAGAGATCATATCGACCGGCTCGGAGGTTTCACGCATATAGCGCAACACCTGATCAATCGAAGTGCCCGGCATACGCGCGGTCGTGTGATTGATCACCAAATCGGTCTGCGCGCGGATAAGGCGGTTGGCTTCCGTATACCACTCGGGGTCGTAGCTAATGCCACCGTCCTTCGTACGGGCGTGGATATGGACGATTGCCGCTCCAGCATCGGCACACCGCTTAGCCTCAGCGGCAATTTCCTCCGGAGTCCACGGAACACGCGGATTCTGTTCTCGACCACGGGAACCGTTAAGACAGGCTTTAATAATAATTGTATCCATGCCTAAAAAAACTTCTATCTCAAACTCACCAAGTCTGACACTCCTGCGGTGTCGGTGTCAATTTACGAAAGAAAGAGAAGAGGAAGAAAGGGTGGATTGTGAAGTGAAGGCCCACGGCTCGCAGGGGGTGGTGAGCCGTGGCTTTTTTG